>NZ_JAUSVF010000003.1:331239-662478 GCF_030814475.1 Pararhizobium capsulatum DSM 1112
CTGCAGTGCGGCTTCGGAATGCTCTCGCAGGACGCGGTAACAAGCATCGGCGATGACGATAGCGGTAAGCAATGGCCGAGTGCCGAAGGGGGTTATGCCATTGCCGGCAAGGCATCCGTCCGCCTCGAATTTTTTCGAGATCGCGTCGCCTATCCCGGCGCGCAAAAATAGCGCCGGCGCAGCCGCAATCAATTTCGTATCGACGATCACCGCCTGCGGGCTGCGCTTCAAACGGTCGACTGAGATCATTACGTGATGGTCGTCATACATCGCGATCGAAGCGCTAGTCGGGCTGTCGTTGGAGGCAATGGTCGGAACGGTGATCACATCGATGCCAAGCTTTAGAGCCAGCCCCTTCGATGCATCCAGCGATTTGCCGCCGCCAATGCCGATGGCGACACTAGGAACGATGCCGCCCAACGTGGCAATGACCGCATCAATGGCTGCATAGGTGATCTCGCCGTCAAACGCACATATGATCGGCGTAAGCCCAGCATCCCTCAGGATGGCTTCGATGCGGGGGCCCATCTTTTCGAGAATGAACGCATCGGCGATCACCGCCGGTGACGGGCCGAAGGCAGCAGCCACCTGGCCAAGTTCATCCAGCGCGTCTGGTCCCTGGATATAACGATGGGGCGCGCCAAAAATTTTTCGAATACTCGTCATCGGGTGATCCTCTCGGCATAATCGGCACCTAAACCAATTGCCTCGTAGTGGCGGCGGACCATTGCCAGCTTTGTAAACACATCCTCGTAGCCGAGCGCCACACCGTTCGGATCGACATAGACGTAGCCACCGGTGACGTGGAACAAGGTGATCATTTCCGGAACGTCGTCTGGAACCACTAGAGTGTGCGTTTCGCCAGGAGGCTCGAAGGCATAACTCTGCGGCACGGCTTCCCAGTCATGCTCAAGGTATGACCAGCGGCCGCGAAGGGTAAAGGCGTGTACCGGGCCAGCATGCCGGTGTCTCGACAGGACACCGGAATTGCGAACCCTCAACAAATTGACATAGTAACCTTGGCTCACGCAGAGCACGAGCGGCTTGAACCACACGCCATCTGCCTGTGGCACCCACAACTCCTCGCCCGCATCGAGATCAATGGCTCCCGCCATAAAGATATCCGGCATCATGCCGAAGGGCTGCGGTCCGCGATAGGCAATTTTGGAGTGGTCGCGGCGATCCGGAACAGTCTCGCGGCCGGTTTCATCGAGCATGATGTCCTCCTGTTTTCTGTCAATCCAATGGGAACGCGTCGCTGGGCGCCCCCCAGGAGCAGTAGCCTCCGTCCACCGGCAGCGTGATGGCGGTGATAAACTTCGCCTTGTCCGAGGCCAGGAACACCATCGCCTCGGCGATGTCCTCGGCCGAACCAAGCTTGCCCATCGGCGTGCGCCGGCGGATGCGCTTCTCGTCGATCTTGCCCTCGGCGATCAGCTTTTCGGTGAGCGGCGTCAGCATATAGCCGGGGGCCACCGCATTGACGCGGACATTGTGGGGACCCCATTCGCAGCCGAGTACCTGGGTAAGCATACCGATGCCGGCCTTGGCGGCGCTGTAGGCGGTGCGGACCGGCAGGCCGAGCAGGCCGGCGATCGAGTTGAGATTGAGGATGACCCCGGATTTCTGCGCAATCATCGAGGGCGCTACGGTTTTCGACACCAGATAGGTGCCGGTCAGATGCACATCGAGCAGGCGCTGCCAATGGGTGAGCGTTTGCTCGACCGTTGGCGTGAAGCTGTCGGGCATGCCGGCATTGTTGACGAGGATGTCGATGCGGCCGAAGCGTTCCAGCACAGTCTTGACCATGGCCTCGACATCGGCCTCGCTGGAGACGTCGCCGCCGACAGAGAAATGTTTATCCCCGAGCCGGGCGGCCGCCTCCCGGGCGGCGTCGGCCCGCAGGTCGTTGATGACCACGGTTGCGCCCTCGCGGGCAAAGGCGGTGGCGGTGGCATAGCCCAGCCCGCTCGCGCCGCCGGTGACGAGCGCAATCCTGTCTTGCAGAAGCATGGTTCTCTCCTATTGACCGTCGACGATGGCACGCAGGAAGCGTGGCGTGTCGACGCCGTATTTTGCTTCGAGATATTCCTGCGACCCGCATTCGAAGAAGCTGTCGACGAGCCCGATCTTGATCATCGGCTTGACGATGCCGGCATCATAGAGCGCCTCAACTACCAGCGAGGCGAGACCGCCGGAGGTCTTGTGGTTTTCGGCGACGATGACGCGGTCGAACCGCTTTGCGAATTCGATCACCGATTTTGCGTCGAACGGCTTGATGGTGCCGACATGCAGGACACCGGCGTCGACGCCCCGGTCCTTCGCCGCCTTGGCGGCGTCGAGCGCCCGTGCCGTCATGTAACCGGCAGAGATGATGCCAACCTCGCGGCCCGGCCTCAGCACTTTCGCCTTGCCGACCTCGAAGACGTAGTCCGGTCCAAGCTCGACCGGCACCTTACCGCGCAGGTTGCGGACATAGACGGTACCGGGGATATCGGCGACGGCGCGCACCACCTGCTTCAGTTCGGTGGCGTCGCAGGGATCGATGATGGTGAGATCGGCAATGCCGCGCATCATGTTGAGGTCTTCGGTCGCCTGGTGTGTGGCGCCATAGCCGTTGACCAGCCCTGGCATGCCGGCGAAGATCTTCACATTGGCCATAGAATGGGCACAGGCGAGCGCGACGAAGTCATAGGCACGCCTGGTGATGAACACCGAATAGGTGGTGCAGTAGGCGATCTTGCCAGTCTTGGCGAGGCCGGCGGCGGTCATAATCAAGTTCTGCTCGGCCATGCCGACATTGAAGAAGCGGGTCGGGTGGGCATCTCGGAACGGCAGGATGTCGCTATAGCGGCCCATGTCGGCAGTCAGCCCGACGATTTCCGGCCGCTCGCTGGCAAGAGCTGCCAGTGTGTGGCCGAAGGGAGCGATCTCGGTGACCTTGCCGGCGATGTCGATCAGTTCGCCCATGCCGCGGGTGCGGCCGGACACCGATGCAGTGGTGGCGGGGGTATCAGCCATTATGGGTCTCCAGTTCCTCGATGAGCGCGGTCCATTCGGAATTGTCGATGCGCACGAAATGGGCGCGGTCGCGGGCCATAACGGTGGGAATGCCGAAGCCGGGCGTGGTGCGCATAACGATGGCCTTCGGTTTTCCGTTTGGATTACGCGATGATGCCAACGCCTGCACGAGTTCCTCGATGCTGTTGCCGTTGATCTCGACGGTCTCCCAGCCGAAGGCGGTGAGCTTGTCGGCTACCGGCTCGATCTTCACCGTCACCGGACCATCGGCCTGGATGCCGTTGCAGTCGATCAGCGCGACAAGATTGTCGCATTTGAAGGTGGCGCCGCCCATGGCGGCCTCCCAGGTCGAGCCCTCCTGCAGTTCGCCGTCGGAAAATTCGCAGAAGACGCGAGCCGGCGAACCGTCGAGCCTGAGACCCATGGCCATGCCGACCGCCTGGCCGAGGCCGTGGCCGAGCGAGCCGCCAACCATCTCGACGCCGGGCGTGTCGTCAAAGGTGCTCATCGGCAGGCGCGAGCCGTTGAGGCCATAGCTCGAAAGTTCGTCCTCGCGGATGATGCCGGCTTCGGCGAGCACCGCATACATCGCGATCGAATAATGACCGGTCGACAAAACGAAACGGTCGCGGCCCTTCCACTCGGGATCCTGCGGATCGTAGCGCATCTCGTGGAAATACAGCGTCGCCAGGCAATCGGCCATGCCGAGCCCCTGGGCGATGTAGCCCTCGCCCTTGCCGCTCGCCATGTTCATCATCTTGCGGCGCAGGTTGAGGGCCCGGCTGGCAAGCGCCGTCAGGTCCGGCGACGAGGGAGGATGGTTGAGAATGGTCATGATACAAAACTCCTCATGCAATGACTAAAACAGGTGGGTCGGGTCATACCGGCAGACCGGGGCGAGCCCAGTCCATCGACACCAGTCGGCCGCTGCCTGACAGGGTAACAAAGGCGGTCTTCATCTCGGGACCGCCGAAGCACAGATTGGTGGTGTAGGGGTCGGGGGTGCGGATGCGCTCGACCTCGGTTCCATTCGGGGAGACCACGACGATGCCGCCGAGCCGCAGCGTGGCGATGCAGATATTGCCGCCGGCTTCGACGGCGAGCGAATCGTAGCGCTGGAAGCCCGGCAGGCCGGCTGCGAGATCGCCACCGGTCGGCGACGGCCAGTCGACCTTTGCCAGGACCCCGGGTGCGTCGATCTTCCACGACCACAGCCGGCCTGACGAAGTTTCGGCGACATAGAGAATGCGGCCGTCCGGCGACAGGCCGATGCCGTTGGGACCGACCAGCGGATAGGCGACCTCCTGGATGAAGCTGCCATCGGCCCTGGCATAGTAGACGGCACCGAAATCGACCTTGCGACCCTCGCGGTGGCCGTGATCGGTGAAATAGAAACCGCCATGGCTGTCGAAGACGATGTCGTTGGGGGCCGACAGCGGGATAGCGCCGCAGCGGTCATAAAGTATTTCGACCTTGCCGGTTTCCGGGTCTACGCGTTGGATACTGCCGCCCGTATTGTCAGGTGCCTTGCCGACCGGGCGCCAGCCGGCCGGGCCGCGATCCCAGCTGAAGCCGCCATTGTTGCAGACATAGATATGACCGTCCGGCCCCATGGCTAGGCCATTGGGGCCACCGCCGGTGTCGGCGACCAGCGACTTGTTCCCATCGGGCGTGATCCGGGTCAGCTGACCGCGGCCGATTTCGCCGAGCACGATACTGCCATCCGGCACTAGCACCGGACCTTCCGGGAAGGCCAGATCGCCGGTGATTTCGATAAAATCCCTCATTGTGATGCCCTGGACATATGCGCGACGCCGAGGGCGGCCGCGAGGCCGGCTACGTTGTCGACTAAAACCGTTGGGGTATGGGTAGCCAGCAGCGAGCCGTCATAAAACCCGTAGCTCACAGCGACGCAGTCCATGCCGGCGGCGCGGGCGGCGAGAATGTCCTGCGGCCCGTCACCGACATAGACAGCATCGCCGACATTGGCCCCCGCGCGCTCGAGCCCGAGCAGGATCGGCGCCGGATGCGGCTTGCGATCGACAGTGTCCTCGGCGGTTACGATGGCGGCAAAGACTTCCGGTGCGATGTTCGCGACCTGGAGGTCGATCAACGTGCGCTCAAGCCCCTTGTTGGTGACGACGCTCGGCTTGCGGCCGGCGCTGGCCAGGTCGAGGATCAGTTCGCGGATGCCAGCAAAGACTTTGATCAGCGCCGTGCATTGCGGGTAGGTGTCGCGATAGGCAGCGTGCAGCTCGTCGATCCGGTCCGGCGCGACGACGGCAAACACTTCCGCCGGGCGCATGGCGAACAGGTCGGCGATCGGAAATTCTTCCGGCGGAAAGTTGCTGTCGAGCTTGCTGCGAAAGACGCGGGTGTAGCATTCGACGACGGCGCCGCGGGTGTCGACCAGGGTGCCGTCTAGGTCAAACAACACGTGCATCTTCTGTTTTGGATTGGGAGATGCGAGCGTCATGGCGCGTCCTTTGTGTGGTCAGTGCGCTCCAGGAGTGCAGCACGAAGTTTCCAGAGAGGGGCCAAATCGCGGCCGAGGTCGCGAAACAGCGGATAGGCAGCGGCATAACGGACGGCTAGCTGCGGATCGGGTTCGACGGTCGCGGCAATGCGGACCATGGCGGCGGCGGCGGCGGTCAGGCTGTCGTAAAAGCCGGCCGCCCTGGCGGCGAGCAGAGCGACGCCGAGCGCGCCGGTCTCCTCCGCCTCCGGCACCAACAGCGTCCGGTTCATCGCCGCGGCGCAGATCTCCCGCCACAACGGCGAACGCGCACCGCCACCGGTGATGCAGATGGTGTCGACCGGCGCGTTTAGCGCGCCGTAACAATCGATCATCGAGAAGGCGACGCCTTCCATCACCGCGCGGATCAGCGCCATCGGCGAGGTCGCCATGTCGAGGCCGAAGATCGAACCGCGGGCCAGCGGCTCGTGGCGCGGCGCGGTCATGCCGGAGGTGTTGAAATAGGGATGGATGACCAGGCCGTTGCTGAGCGGCGCAATCGCCCGCGCCTCGGTCTCGATGCGGGTGAACAGGTCGTCGTCGCCGCCGAAGGCTTTGGCGCCAAAGGCTTCGACGATCCAGTCGAGGCAGAGCGAGCCGCCGCCGGTGTTGGACATCAGCCGCTGCCAGCGGCCGTCCGGCATCAGGAACAGGAAACCGACGCCCTCCGGCTCCAGAAGCGGCTGGTCGACGGTGAGATTGTTCATGAAGCTGGTACCGATCACCGTTACCGCCTGGCCGCTAGCGAGCGCGCCGACGCCAATCGCGGCGGCCACCGCATCGCCGGCGCCGGTCACGACCAGCGTGCCTTCCGTCAGCCCGGTCTCGGCGGCGGCCACAGCCGTCACCCGGCCGACGACGGCGCCGATCTCCAGCACTGGGGCTAGTTTTTCCCGCATCTCGGGAATGCCGGCGAGCGCGAACAGATCGTCGGAAGGTTTGCGGCTGCGGATATCACAGGGAAACAGCGACAGATCGGATTCATCTGTGGCGATGTTTCCGGTCAGGCGGTAATTGACATAGTCCTTGGCGAGAAAGACGGTCTCGATGCGGTTATAGAAACTGCGGTCATTGTCCTTCAGCCAGGCGAGCAGCACCAGCGGCAGGCCGGGAATGGGCGCGTTACCGGAAATCTCGAACAGCTTTTTCACCCGGCATTCGTCGCGCCAACGCTCAAGAAGCGCCGAGGCCCGTGCATCCGGCCAAGCGATGGCAGGACCGGCCGGCCGGCCTTGCGCGTCGAGCGACCAGAGGCCGCCCATATGGCCGCTGACACCGACGGCGGCGATCTCGCTAGCCGCGATGCCGGCACGGTCGATCGCCTCGCGGATGGCAGCGGCCACACCAGCATAGGTGCCGTCCATGTCTTCCTCGTGCCAGTCCGGATGCGGCCGGAAGCTCTTGGTCGGGCGGCGGGCGGTGGCCAGCACCCGGCCATCGGCGGTGTTGAAGATCGCCGCCTTGGTGGTGGTGGTGCCCTTGTCGATGCCCAGCACATAGCTCATGCCGCCATCTCCGGAACCAGGCGCAGATCGGCGCGGGCCGTCGAGTAGCTGCGATAGACATCGCGGGTCCGGCGGTAGAGATCGAACCAGCCGTCATAGTCGCGCGCCGCGTGCGGGTCCGGCCGGTAACAGGCGACGATCCGGGTGGTTCTTGCTGCCGCAGTCTCCAGGTCGGGCCACAAGCCGACGGCGACACCGGCCAGCAGTGCAACGCCCAGGGCACCGGATTCCTCCGTGGCGACGATCTCGATCGGCAGGCCGCAGACATCAGCGAACAACTGCGACCAGAAGGCGCTCTTGGCGCCGCCGCCAGTGAGGATCAGCGATTGCGGCCGGGTGCTCATCGCCGCAAAACAGTCGCGGGTGGCAAAGCACAGGGCCTCGTAGACGGCGCGCAGCAGGTGATCATAGCTGGTATGGCTGCCGACCCCGAAAAAGTTGCCGCGGGCCAGCGTGTCGTAGAACGGCGCCAGCACGCCGCTGCCGTTGACATAGGGAATGAAGGTAACACCACCGGCGCCGCGGGCGATGCCGGACGCCTTCACCTCGAGGGCTGTAAAGTCCGGCGTTCCGTCGGGCATCAGGGGCGCGCCGAACCGTTCCAAAAACCAGTCGAAGGCGATGGTGCCGGAGGTATTGGGCAGGATTCGTAGGTATCGGTCGAGCGGCATCGAGAACAGGAAACCGAGGCCCTCCGGCTCCCTGCCGGGAGCGCCCAGCACCTGGCTGTTGAGGCAGCTGGTGCCAAGCACCGTCAAAGCAGCGCCGGGGCGGATCGCGCCGACGCCAAGGGCATTGGCGCAGGCATCGCCAAGACCGGTGACGACGGGCGTGCCTTCGCGCAGGCCGGTTTCAGCTGCAGATGCTGCAGAAATGATGCCGGCAATGGCGCCGGACGGCAGGATAGTTGGCAGCTTGTCCATCCAGGCGGAGGCACCGCAAAGCTCCATCACCCGCGCCGAATGCGCGCGTCCTTCGATATCGCCGGGCACGAAGGAGACGTCGGAGGGATCGGTGGCGATCTCTCCGGTCAGCCGGAAGCGTAAGAAATCCTTGGCGCAGAGCACGGCACGGGTTCGCGTCACCGTTTCCGGCTCGTGGCGGGCGAGCCAGCCGAGCAGCATAGCGGTGATGCCAGGCATCAGGCCGTTGCCGGAGATGGCGAAGACTTCAGTCAAAAGGCCGGTCTTTTCCATGGCGATCTGGTCGGCTTGGGCGCGCTCGTCCGGCCAGCAGATGGCGTTGCGCACCGTTGCCCCATCGGAATCGATCAGCCAGGCGCCGCCCATATGGCCGGCAATGCCGATCGCGGCGATATCGGCACCAGTGAGGCCGGCCTTGGTCAACGCCTCACGGATCGTCTCGGCGCACAGCGCCCAAGTGGCCTCCGGTGCTTCCTCGTGCCAGCCGGGCTTGGGCTGCAGCACCTGGACGCGGCGCTGCGACACGCCGACGGTCTCCCCTTCCGTGTCGAAAACCACCGCCTTGATAACAGACGTGCCCTTGTCGATGCCGAGCAGATACACCATGCCCCTGCCTCAGCCGTACGAGGCCATGCGGTCGACCTGCGGCGCAGACTGACCGGATGCAAATCGCAGCGTGCGCTGATCGTCGCCATCGAACACATAGAGCGCGTCCTCGCGGATCACGACATCTACCGGCTCGTCTATCCCAAAGCGATACTGCGGTGATGTCATCGCCTGGATAGTCGTATCACCGGCCTGAACCGTGACAAGGATCGCATCGCCAAGTTGCTCGGCGACATAGACGCGGCCCGACAGCCTCAATGCAGCGCCATCACGCGGTGCTTCTCCTTGTTTGTAGACCGAGACGCCTCCCGGCCGGCTGCCGACCTGAACTTTTCGACCTTGCGCACTCACATGCGGCTTGACGCAATCGGGCAAAATGACTTTCTGCTGTCCACATTGGCCGACAAGCTCCGGCGTTTCGTGCACGTCGCAGATAGTGAAGACGTTCATCGAATGCAGACCGAAAAACTGTGCCACGAACGCGTTTACGGGGCGCATGTAAATCTCGTCGGCAGTGCCGATCTGCTGCATCAGGCCGTCCCGCATCACAGCGATGCGATCGGTCATGGTCATGGCCTCGATCGGGTCATGGGTTACGATCACCGAAGTGGTGCCGAGCGCCCGCTGCAATCGCTTCAACTCGCCGCGCAGGCGGGCGCGCAATAGCGTATCGAGATGGGCGATCGGCTCGTCGAGGCAAAGTAGATTGGGACGACGGACCAGGGCGCGGGCGATGGCGACCCGCTGCTGCTGACCTCCGGACATCTGCGAGGCGCGGCGGTCGATCAAATGACCGATATTAAGAAGCGCAGCGACTTCTGCCACCTTCGTCTCGATCTCGGACTTGGAAAGACCGCGGATTTTGAGGGGATAGCTGATGTTCTGACGCGCGCTCATATGCGGATAAAGCGCATTCTGCTCGAATACCATCGCGACATTGCGGTCCTGCGGTGTTTTCGCCTCGACGGAGGTGCCGTCGAAAGAGATCGTTCCGGAGGTTGGACGCTCCAGTCCCGCAAGCATTCGCAGCACGGACGTCTTGCCGGAACCTGAGGGACCGAGCAGGCCAAAAAACTCGCCGTCCTCTATCTTGAACGAGATATCGCGAACTGCATGAACCGCGCCGCCATACCATTTGTTGATCCCGGAGAGGGTGACTGATGCCATGACTGATCTCCTTACCGTCCGCCGCTGCCGACGGAAAAACTGCGAATGAGGAAGCGCTGCATGTAGTATGAAAGGACGAGCAGCGGTGCGATTGCGACAATGCCGATGGCGCCGAGCTGGCCCCAGTTCGGTTGCTGGAACAGGAAGAAGCTGGCCAGTGCCTTCGGCAGGGTAATAACCTTTTCCCCGGTAAGGACGAGCGCGAATAGGAACTCGTTCCAGGCAAAGATCATGGCCAGAATACCGGCCGTGAGGATGCCCGGCGCCGAGAGCGGAAGCAGGACATCCCAGAATAGGCGATACCAGGGCGCTCCGTCGATGCGAGCAGCTTCCTCGTAGGTCTTTGGAATCTGGCGGATGAACTCTGCCAGAAGCCAGATGACCAACGGCAGGTTCATGAACGTGTAGACCACGATCAGTCCCGTATAGGTATCGAACAGCGACAATTCCTGGAACAGGAGGTAGAAACCGATGACAGGGACGATGGGGGGCATCATCCGAAGGGAGAGGATGGTGAAACTGAGCTGACCGTGTGCCGAGAACCACCGCGCTAGCGCGTAGGCAGCGGGATAGCCAAGGATAAGGCAAAGCACCGTTGAGATCGAGGCTACGAACAAGCTGTCACCGATCCCCTTGCCACCACCGATTGCCCAGCCTTCGGTGAAATTGACCAACGTGCCGTTGATCGGCAGCACCGACGGCGGGCTGGTGAACAGCTCCGCATAGGGCTTGAATGCCGTGAGAAGCAGCCAGGCGAGCGGTAGCAGGAAAAGTACGAGTACCATGATCAGTACCACATGCTTGACCACGACGGACAGACGCACCGCCAACGTCACATTTTCAGCCGCGGAGACGTCGGCGTAGGGTGTTGAAACCGACATGGTCATGGGTTTTCTCCCTGAAATGTATGCGCAGAGGCGTTGAACACCGTAGGCGGCAGCGGGGAATCGGAAACCGGCCCCTTTTCGCGGCTTTTCGCAAAGCTCAGGATCGCCATCGTGCCGCCGGTCAGAAGCACCAGCTGGATGATGCTGAGTGCACCGGCGATCGAAAATTCGAACCGCCCGAAACCCATGTCGTACGTGTAGTAGGCGAGGTTCTGGGTTGCAGTGCCGGGACCGCCACGCGTCAGAATATAAATGATATCGAACACTCGGAAACTGTCGATGAAGCGCAGCACGAAGGCTACCATCATGTAGGGAAACAACATCGGCAGCACGATGTGGACAAAGGTCTGCCAGCGATTGGAGCCGTCGACCCTGGCCGCCTCGTAGACCCGCTGCGGGATCGAGTTAAGACCGGCCAGAAGCACGATCATCACGAATGGCGTCCACTGCCAGGTGTCGACGACCACCAGCGTCGGCAAAGCCCAATCGGGAGACTGCGCCCAGGCCGGCGGGTCGAAACCGATGGCTTTCAACAGGTTGTTGAGCGGCCCGTAGATAGGATTCAGGAAAAGATTCCATGAAAAGCCGACAACGATCGGCGCCACCATCATTGGGATCAGGAACAGTGATGCATAAAATTCACGCCCGCGGGTCACACCGTTTAAAAGAAGTGCCATGCTGAGGCCGGCCACGATCTGCAGCGGCACAGCGACAAGCGCAAAAATTCCGGTAATGCCAAGGCTGCTCCAAAAACGCGGATTCGTCATCATCCTGGTGAAATTGTCGACGCCGACCCATTCGATCGGAATCGGAATTGCAAGCTGATAGGACGTAAAGGACGCGTAGATGAGGTAGACGAACGGCCAGACCGATAGAACCGCCAGAAAAGTCAGCGCCGGTCCGAGGAGAAACAGCGTCGCCCGCCGCTCTCGCCTGTTATCACTGGTTTTCGTTGCAGGTGGCAATGCTGTGCCCTGAACGGGTATCGTGGTCATCATGACATCCGAATTCTGTGTAGAAGCTGATGGATCGAGCCGGAGCGCGTCTCCGCCGACGATCTGTCGCCGCCGGAAATCCCGGCGGCGACAGCGGGGAGGATCAGGACCAGTAGCCCTGCTTGATCATCCGCTGACGGTATTCGTCATAATGCGCGATTTGGCGGTCACGACCGTACGTCTCGGTTGTTTCCTCGAACTCGGCCGTCATCGCCTCCAATGCTTCTTTCGGCGTTGCCTGGCCGGTGATCGCACGCGGAACATGCTGCATGATTGAACTGAGATAGCGGTTGGTGCCAGGGATCGAGATGTCGAGATATGCCTTGGGCGCTGCCAGAAGTTCCTTGCTCACGCTTGCGAAATTGTCCGCAAAACCGGATTCCGCCTGAAGCGGGAAGGTGCTCTTCGGATCGTCGAACATGCTGTTGCGCCACGGGTCCATCAGCGATTGCTCGAAGGTCTCGGCAACCCATCGATTGGCATTCGCCGATTGCTGCATCCAGGCAATGACCTTGAACGCACCTTCCTTGTTCGCCGAGTTGCCGGCAATGCCCATCGCACGACCGTAGGGAAGGACAGTTACGTCGCCGAAACTGCGGGCGCACTTGATCTTATTGGCCACCTTAGAGATCTTCGGATCGGCAGCGCCCTTCGGCATGTCTGTCCACCAATTGGCCTGGGCCACGCGACCGTCGAAAAATATCTGCCGCCCGACATCCCACGGCATCGCTTGGGCGAGATCCTTCGGCATGAAGGCGGACATTTCGGTGTAGCGACGGATGGCCTCCTCGCCGATTTCATTGACAAGCTTAGGCTTCATCTGTTCATCGAAAAGTTCGCCGTAGCGCACGCCTTTTTCCGAACCCAATTGGACCAACTGGTTAATGAAGAAAGCATAGACGAAGAAGCTTGTTACCTCGACGTGGCCGTAGAGATTCTGATCGGGTCGGGTGAAGAATTCCGCGGTATCGCGATATTCCTTGTAACCCTTGGGGGGCGCCAGATCGTACCCATATTTCGTCTTGAAAGTCTGCATCTCCTGTTCGTTTTCGAACAGGTCGGTCCGGTAGGTATTGATGAACATATCGCCATCAATCATGACGCCGACAACTTTGTTCTCATAGATGTTTAATTGTTGGAACGGCTTGGCGATGTCGGAGAAATTGAGTTCCTCGAGCGTGCCGACCTCTTCGAGCGGCGTCAGGAACGGGCCGAAGTCACCCACGAAATTTGGCCAGAAATCAAAGACGTCAAAGCGGGCTGTGCCCTGCCGCAGGGCCAGCAGGTTCTGGTCGTACATATTGCCGAGCGGATAGGATGCAAACTCGACATCGATACCAGTAGCTGCCTTAAACTCCGGGGCAAAGTTTTTGAGGATTGGTGTGAACGCCCCGCTGTCGAGACCGACCACGACCTTGCCGCTGCCGTCCTGACCTGCAGCCGATAGAACACCTCCGAAGGTTGACAGGGTGGCAGCAGCACCAAACATTGCGCTGCGACGCATGAGTTCACGCCGCGATATCAGGCCGTGGGTATCCATGCTGGATAGAATGTCGAGATCGCGCTCGACGGCTTTCGGACGTCTGTTAAACAGATGCATTGTGGTTGTCTCCTCCCAGATGACGCTCTCCCGCTCAACGTGTCACTTGCTCCACCAGAGTCTCCATTTCTCTCCGGTGGACAAATTGAGCTTTCGAAAAGAACCTAAGCATGTTATTGAAATATGACAATCGAAATATTGATATACAGATATGCTGAACAATGTGATACAATTTCCTGATAAACCGGGGTATGCGGCGATTGTATCGACGATCGTCGATGGAATTGCCCGGCGTATTCTCGTCGCTGGCGAACGAATGCCGCCACAGCGTGAGCTTGCACACCAGCTTGGGGTGGCGATCGCAACGGTCGGGCGCGCATACTCTCAGCTGGAGCTTCAGGGCTTTGTTGAAAGCCATGTCGGCCGAGGGACGTACATTGCCGGCGGGCGTGGAAGGGCCGACACCCTGAGCGACCCCGCGGATACGGAAACCATTGATCTCTCGATCTACCGGATCCCGGTGCCGGATTTGGACAGTAAACTGTCGGACACGCTGAAAACGATCATTGCCGAACACCATCCCCAGCAAATTCTGGGTTCTTCGCCCGCTGCCGGTCAACTTAGCCACCGGCAGGCCATAGCTGGATGGTTGCAACGTTATGGTGTGGACGCGTCAGCAGGACAAATCATTATCACCAATGGCGGGCAGCATGCCGCCATGGCGGCAATCTCGACATTGACACATGCTGGCGAGACGATCGCAACGGAAGAATTCACAGATCCGAAGATGAAATCCGTCGCAAGCTATCTCGACAGAAAGCTCGTCGGCGTCGAGATGGACGAGGACGGCATGATCCCGTCGTCGCTCGAAGTGCTCTGCCAAAGACAATCGATTGGCGCCATCTATGTCACGACCCGAGGACAAAATCCGACCAATGCAACACTGCCGTTGCTCCGCAGGAAGGAGATTGCCGAAATTGCGCGGCGTCACGACCTACCGATCATCGAAAGTGATATCTACGGCACGACCATGGCTGATCCACAGCCACCAATTTTCTCTATCGCTCCTGAGAGAACACATTTCCTAACCAGCTTCGGACGGATCATCGGACCTGGCATCAAGGTCGGGTGCCTGGTTTCACCTCCTGCCGACGTCCCAACGACGCAAGCCGGCGTGGGCATGTCTACGGGGTCCGCGACATTGATCGCTGCTGAAATCGTAGCGCGCTGGATCACCGGCAACCAACTTGAAGGCATGATCCGCTGGCAACAGGCAGAGAATATTCGACGGCTTTCCCTGTTGACCACATATCCTCTGCTTGGGACTGCCCGAACCGATGTAACCAGTCCCCACGTCTGGCTTCCTCTGCCCGAGCAATGGCGCGCCGAGGATTTCGTCGATGCGGCAGCCGCACAGCACATCACGATCGCGCCAACCCACAGTTTTGTGGTCGGGCGTCGCTCGATGCCGCACGCAGTGCGCCTGTGCATCGGCTCGCCGTCGTCTGTCGAAGCCCTCCAGATTGCCTGCGAACGACTTGAACGTCTGCTGAATTCGCAACCGAAGAGTAGTTTCGAGACCTAACTGGGAGAGATGGCATTGTATCAGGATGGCGGAGGATCCGTCCTCATCGTCGGCGCAACGGGTGTGGTGGGCCGCGCTGCGTTGGAAATCTACGAGTCCGACGACAGCTGGGATGTCAGCGTTCTTTCGCGCAAGAAGCCGAGCTCTGCAACAGCCGCCAAGTGGCTTGGAGCCGATCTTGAAGATATGGATGCGCTGACGCATGCCCTCATAGGCGCCGGTCCGTTCACGCATATCGTCTATGCAGCGCTGCAGGAAGAAGCAGCACTGGTCGATGGCTGGACTTCCGTTTCCCAGATCAGCCGCAACGCCGGTATGCTACAGAATCTCCTCGAGGCGTTGTCTGTGTGCGGTTTGCGTTTCTCGCATCTGACCTTGTTGCAAGGCACGAAGGCCTACGGCGTTCACCATGGTCCCTATAAGATGCCGGCGAAGGAAAGTGATCCCCGCTTCATCGCGTCGAACTTCTACTATGATCAGGAGGACATCGCTCTCGCTAAGGCAAAGGAGCATGGGTTTCACATCACGATCCTGCGCCCGCAGATTGTTTGCGGTTTTGCGCTGGGCAATCCGATGAATGCGGTGACCGCCATCGGGGTTTACGGGGCGATCTGCAGAGAGCTTGATCAACCTTTCCGTTTTCCAGGCGGCCATACTTGCTTACAGGAAGCCGTCGATGCGCGCCTGCTTGGTCGAGCGATAAAATGGGCGGGCAGTGAAACGCTCTGTCGCGGAGAAACTTATAACATCGCGAATGGAGACTGCTTTTCCTGGCCGACCCTTTGGCCGGAGTTTGCCCGGCAATTGGGCGTCGAGGCGGGTATAGCGCATTCGTTTTCCCTGGCGGAAGTCATGAGTGACAAGCAGCCTGTCTGGGACAAGATTGTACGAAAACATGCGCTCGTTCCGCACACATATGACGAAATCGTTTCTTCATGGCAGTTCATGGATTACCTGCTCCGCCACGGCAAAGCATATCCACATCACTCCATCGTCTCCACGATTAAGGCCCGCAAGCATGGCTTTCACGATTGTGTCGACACGGAGGAGATGTTTCGAACCCTGTTCGCAGAGCTTCAGTCATCAAAAATATTGCCGGCACGATAAGATGTTCCGAGGATTGCTCAGTAGGGGCGATCAGGGCGGGTAGATTTGCCGGTTGAACGGAGCAGCGAAGCTCAGCGCGTCGGCCCCTCACCCGCACTGACGCGTACGACTGAAGGCGCGCTGTCAGAAGGGGAAGCGTTGGCCAAGTCGCCTGAGATTCATCATTCGTTCATGTCTACCGTATGATTTCGAGCAGTTCTTGTTCCGACCCCGAATATGCGTAGACCGAGCGAACCCACCCGCCGACCATCTGGTCAAACAAACCCAACTGCAACCACGCGGATACGTGGACGAAAGTCTGACAAGGGCATCGCCCGGCATCTACTGGCACACAATTTGTCTGTGATGGACGGTGTGCTTTGTTAGGACACACCGCCCGGCGTTGTCAGCTTGGAAGGGCGCCGGATTTCTTTGCAACCCAGGTTGCAACGTAGTCCATCAGTCCCGGCGACAGGCAATCATAGGGCTCGAGACCAACCTCCCGCAGCCGCGACCGTATGCCATCCATCTGGCCCGGATCGACGCCGGATTCGATAATCGAGGACACGAAGGCCGCGAAACCCGGAGGCGCCCAGCCCCCCTCCTGGAAACGCTCGGGATGGATGAAATCCAGTCCCTGGAAGGCATGTTCGCGTTCGACCGGTCCATACATGTGAACGCCGCACTCCTTGCAGGCATGGCGCTGGATCAGCGCGGACGGATCCACCACCTGCAGCTTGTCGCCGTTCTCGAGCACCGTCACCTTGTCATGCGGGACGACGGCGACGATGGAAAAATGGGTCCCCGCCGGCTTCCAGCATTTGGTGCAACCGCATGCGTGGTTGTGGGCAACCTGTCCTTCGATCCGCACCTTCACCGGTTTGTCGGCACAGGCACAGACCAGCGTTCCACCGCCGAAGTTCGGATCGGCCGATTTCAGACCTGCGTCCACCGCCGGATGAATATGAGCTGTATTTGCCATTGCATTACTCCTCCCTGTCGATCTCATCTGAAAACCTTGGCGCGCCAGATAGTTTGGGAGCGCCGTCACGCAAACGACTGTCCTTCCTCCCTCAGTAAATCACGACCGAACGAATGCTTTCGCCGGCATGCATGAGGTCGAAGCCGTTGTTGATGTCTTCGAGCGGCATAGTGTGGGTGATCATCGGATCGATCTGGATCTTTCCCTCCATGTACCACTCGACGATCTTCGGCACGTCTGTGCGGCCGCGCGCGCCGCCAAAGGCGGTGCCCATCCAGTTGCGGCCGGTGACCAGCTGGAACGGACGGGTGGAAATCTCCTGGCCGGCGCCGGCGACGCCGATGATGACCGACTTGCCCCAGCCGCGGTGCGATGATTCGAGCGCCTGGCGCATGACCTTGGTGTTGCCGGTGCAGTCGAAGGTGTAGTCAGCACCGCCGATCGTATCGCCGTTGCGCTTGGTTATGTTGACGAGGTAGGGCACGATATCGTCGCCCACTTCCTTCGGATTGACGAAATGCGTCATGCCGAACTTTTCGCCCCATGCCTTGCGGTCATTGTTGATGTCGACGCCGATGATCATGTCGGCGCCGGCAAGGCGAAGGCCCTGGATGACGTTGAGGCCGATGCCGCCGAGACCGAAGACGATGGCTGTCGAACCGATCTCGACCTTGGCCGTGTTGATGACTGCGCCGATGCCGGTGGTCACGCCGCAGCCGATATAGCAGATCTTGTCGAAGGGGGCGTCGGGGTTGACGTTGGCAAGCGCGATCTCGGGCAGGACGGTGAAGTTCGCGAAGGTCGAGCAGCCCATGTAATGGAAGATCTTGTCCTTGCCGATCGAGAAGCGCGAGGTGCCGTCCGGCATCAGGCCTTGCCCTTGCGTGGCGCGGATCGAGGTGCACAGGTTCGTCTTGCGCGACAGGCAGGAATAGCACTCGCGGCATTCCGGCGTGTAGAGCGGAATGACATGGTCACCCTTCTTGAGCGAGGTGACGCCCGGTCCGACATCGACGACGATGCCGGCGCCTTCATGACCGAGAATGGCCGGAAACAGGCCTTCCGGATCGGCGCCGGAAAGCGTGAATTCGTCCGTGTGGCAGATACCGGTTGCCTTGACCTCGATCAGCACTTCTCCGGCGCGCGGGCCTTCGAGCTGAACGGTCATGATTTCCAGCGGCTTTCCTGCCTGAACGGCGACGGCTGCGCGTACGTCCATGGGTCACTCCCCCTTCTTCGACATCGTTTCCCTCATGCCGGTGATGAAACGTCACGTATATCCGCTCATTGGGTAATGCTGGCATCGTGTTCATCCAGCAGCGGCACGCCATAGTCGAGCAGCAGCTTGTTGATTTCCGGCTGATTGTCTCTGATGAATGCATTGAGCGTGCGTTTCCAATGCTGGTCAGACGGCCTGACGCCCATGGTGATCCGATAGATCATGCGCTGGCCGCCCTTTTCCTTGGTCAGGGGAACGACTGCCAGATCCAAACCGGATTTTCTCGCGTAGTAGCCCGCCATTGGTCCCCATGCCACGGCCGCATCGATCACGCCCGCCTGCATGTCCTTGATCATGAGCTCCGCCATTGATGGCATCACCCGCGTATCGACCATTAGGGGATAGACCTTGGCGTTTCGCATGAGCTTTGCCGCTGCCATGTTCGCGCTCGGAGGCGTTCCCTCCACGACCCCAATCTTCTTGCCAGCTAGCCTGGGATCGACCAGCGTTTCTACCCCCGTTAGATCACTGTTCTTTTTGTAGAGCAGGACATAAGAGGATCTGTAATAAGCATTTGTATTCTGCACGAGTTCGTCGCCCTGAGCGTATCCCATGATAATGTCACAGCGGTTGGCCCCGAGCGTATTGCGCACGAAGCCCGTGACTGACGGAAACCAGGTATAGGCAACGGCGCTTCGTCCGGTCTCGGTTGCGACCATCTTGGCAAGCTTGTCCTCGAAGCCCTCGCCGCCCTGGTCGGAGAAAGGTAAGTTGGATGGGTCGGCGCAGACCCGCAACGTGGTGGGGTCCACCAGTTCTCCAGCCGCACCAAGACCGGCATTGGGGGCGGTGCTCTGGGCGCAGACAGGTGAAGACAAAGCGGTGACTATGGCCAGGACGACCAGGCCGCTTCTCTTCATTCCATGCATACGACGCAGCATGTCATCCCCCCATGCAGGAGGCTTCGTGGACCTTTGCCGCTTCGGGCTTGTCGGCCTTCTTTGGCGGACGTCCCCGGGGAGCGGCACCAACGGCACGAGCCCGCAGATAGACATAGATGTCGTCCAGGTAGCAGTAGACATTCTTGTTGTCGCCGAATGCCGGCATGACGTTTTCTTTGCCGCCGCCCACGTTCTTTCGGCCTTCGGCGACGATCGAGATGAAAGTCGGATAGTCCAGGTTCTTCATGCTTTCGACCAGACGGGGCGCATAACTCGAACCCATGCCGTCCGGCCCGTGACAGACGTGACAGTCCGAATGGTAACGGCGGTAGCCGCTGAACGTGTACCAATCGACGGTGCCGTTTTCGATCTTGAACGTCGGATTTCCATCCGCGTCGAAATACTTTCCGTCTTCTTCCGACGCCACCGCCGCTTTTTTCTCGTCATCCGCGGCTGTGGCAATTCCATGTATTGAGATCGCGAAGAAAGCGCTGAGCGCAAGTCGTGTTATGCGAAAAGCCATAAAAAAACCTCATCGGAAATAAGCTTGCATCTTCGAAAATCTGGGTGAGGCATTGGTGTGCTGCCCTGTCTAAAAATGGCCAAGACACAACGCCCAGCCTCGCAGCAGGCTTCCTCGTTCATCGTGACGAAACCGACAGGGCGTGCAAAAAGCCGCCCTGTCGTAAATGCTATCAGTCGGGAAGACCGAAGACGGTCAGTTGCCCGCCAAGCGTCGTATAGTCAGCCAGCGCGGCATAGCCGCCGACTGCACCTAGACCCGCGGTCCCAACGACCGCGGCCGTGTCGCCTTGCGCGCGCCCCTGATCGACGGCACCATGCCATGCGGCCGCATTATCGGGTGAAAGCAACCCGCCGGCGAGGCCAATGCCGGCCCATCCGCCGACACCCGACAGGACGGCGATATACTGCTTGCCGCCATGCTCGAACGTGTTGATATTGCCGATAATGCCAGACGGCGTCTTGAACTTGTAGAGTTCCTTGCCGTTGAGATCCACCGCCTTGATGTAGCCTTCGAGGGTCCCGTAGAAGACCACGTCACCCTCAGTTGCCAGAGCGCCTGACCAGACCGAGAACTGCTCAGGTTTCGACCAGACAATCTCACCCTTTGCTGCGTCCCATGCGATGAAGTTGCCCATGCCGCCATGACTGTCCGGCGCGGGATACATCGACACCGTCGCTCCGACGTAGGGCTGACCGGCGGTGTAGCTGACCTTGTAGGGCTCGTAATCCATGCAGACATGGTTGGTGGGCACGTAGAACAGACCCGTTTTCGGCGAATAGGCTGCCGGCTGCTGGTCTTTGGTGCCAAGCGCTGCCGGGCATACGCCGGATGTATTCGCGTCCTCGCCGTTCTGCTGGGTGGAGTATTGCGCTACCACCTGCGGTCGACCATATTGGGCGCTTGAAGGGTCCATGACAACTTCCGTGGCCCAGTTGACCTTCGGATCATATTTTTTCGCGACCAGCAGCTCGCCTGTGCCCCTATCAAGCGTATAGGCGAAGCCGTTGCGGTCGAAATGCACCAACACATCGCGGGGCTTGCCGTTGATTTGCATCGCATCGACCAGAATGCTCTCGTTGACGCCGTCATAGTCCCACTCGTCATGCGGGGTCATCTGATAAAGCCACTTGGCTGCACCAGTATCAGCATCACGCGCCATCAGGGTCATCGACCACCTGTTGTCGCCGGGCCGTTGCACCGGATTCCAGGTCGAAGGATTGCCCGTACCATAGAAGACCAGGTTGGTTTTGGGATCATAGGAGAACCAACCCCACGTCGTACCGCCGCCGGTCTTCCACTGCTCGCCTTCCCAGGTGTTGATACCGGAGTCGGGGCCGACCGGTTTGCCAAGGTGAGTTGTCTTTTCCGGATCGATGAGGGTCTCGGCGTCCGGGCCAGTGGAATAGGCCTTCCAGGCGAGCGAGCCGTCCTTCAGATTGTAGGCGGCCGTCCAGCCGCGCACACCGAATTCGGCGCCTGACACGCCGATAATCACCTTGTCCTTGACGATCATCGGGGCCGCTGTGCCGGACTCGCCTTTGCCACCATCTGTCTGATCGCCATTCTTCACCGACCAGACGACTTTGCCGGTCTTGGCATCGAGGGCAACAACAGTCGTGTCGGCCTGGTTGAGAATGATCTTGCCATCACCATAGGCGACGCCGCGATTGACCGTGTCACAACACATGATGGCGATGACGTTCGGATCCTGTCGTGGTTCGTATTTCCAGAGGATCTTGCCGTCGTTCTTCAGATCGAGTGCATAGACGATGTTGGGGAACGGCGTGTGGATATACATGACATCGCCAATCACGAGAGGTCCCCCTTCATGGCCGCGCAATACGCCGGTCGAGAAGGTCCATTTGACCTGGAGGTCCTTGACGTTGTCCTTGGTGATCTGGTTCAGCTTTGAATAACGGTGGTTGGCATAGTCGCCCGTGGGCATCGCCCAATTCTTGGAGTCTGCCGAAAGAGCCGTCAGTTCATCGTTTGCTAAGACATGGCCGGCAAATGCCGCCGTCAGAAATCCGGCGGCGGTCAATGACGGATAGATTATTCTGGCGAGCACGTTCATGTAAATTCCTCCCGATGCAGTTGTTCATCCGAGGTTCGTCATCATGACGCAAACGACTCCGTTATCGGTCGAAGCAACTCATGAGCGACGCATGCTTTTTAAGGGATTACGCTTCCGTCAGCGTGTCACAGCCAGGGTTGGACAGAGGGGGCACCGATACTGCCTTCCTCCTGGCCTACGAAGCTCCGCCTCTCCCGTCGGCAAAGCCTTGAAGCCGGAAACTTATGAATAGATATTATAGTTTATCAATATAGGCAATGACGACATTGTTTTTTGGCACTGCGAAAATATTGTTGCGGCGCAATACGCAATTATTACTTCCTATTGGAATTTTATGTTTTCTCAAAATTCATATTTGTTATTCTGCATCAAGACTATGGAGTCCGCTTATGGATTTTACATCGAAGATTACCTCAGGATTGGCGATAGCCGGCCGGGGAGGACTTGTCAGCGCGGCCTTTCTCATGGGCGTTGGCGCAGCACAGGGCGCCGGAAGCTACCCGACAGTTGCCATCGTCGATTACGTGTATGGGTGCATGAAGGCAAACGGCGAAACGCCCGCCGCCCTCGCAAACTGTTCTTGCTCCATTGACGTCATTGCCTCGATCGTTCCCTACGAGCGGTATGAAACGGCTGAAACTTTCAGGAGCCTCGGGCTGCAGACAGGGGAGCGAGGCGTGCTGTTCCGGCAAAGCGCGCCCGCCAAATCCGCCGTCTCGGAGCTGAAACGCGCGCAGGCAGAAGCGGAAGTCCGATGCTTCTGAGGGACCATCGGGCCGTACTCGAGCTTCAGACCACAGGAAGCGCGGGAGCCCGATGGACGTTCGTCCGCGCATCATCCCTTTGCAAGGAAAGTTGCCTCCAGAAAAAACGTGCACTGATAGGTTCATAGTGCCAGTTTCTCGAAGATCCACAGCAATGTCAGATTTCCCGACTCCCGTCCGGGAATATGCATTTCCATCGCATTATTTTCAACGCCGGATGCCGCTCAGACCACTTCGCTATCTCTGTGGGGGCCAGCATCATGCATTGGAAAAGCGAGCCGCGGCTCTCGAAGTACAGATGCTCGGTGCGGCAACTCGTTGGATTGGCCAGCAAGCAGACGGTCAGGACAAGGTCGACAAAATTCAATTGAGCACCTCTCCCCGCGCGATTGCCCGGAATATCTGGGTGACAACATGCTCCGCATCCTTACCAAACCGACGGCCTTGCAAGACGCCCGATGGAAGACCGGAAACTACGATACGCGCGCGGGAAATATGCGTCAACTACTCCAAGAAATAGTCTGTCAAAGGAACCTTGTTGACACGCATAGCCTCTAGCCTAACTTGTATATTGGAGCGTCTTTCTGGGCGATGTTTCGGGGTTGCACGGGAAAGTACAAGAATTTCAGGAGGAGCAACATGAAAATTACTATGTGGATCGGCGCTATCGGCATGATGCTTGCGGCCAAAGGGCACTGTCTCGCGCAGGACGCCACCGCCGGCGAGAAGGTTTTCGCCAAGTGCAAGGTCTGCCACATCGTGGACGCGGACAAGAACAAGATCGGTCCGTCGCTGATGGGTGTGATCGGCCGGACTGCCGGCACCCACGCCGGGTTCCGGTATTCCACGGCCATGGTCGATGCCGGAAAATCAGGAATTATCTGGGACGAGACGACGCTGAACACCTATCTCCGCAACCCAAAGGCGTTCGTCAAGGGTACGAAGATGGCCTTCGCCGGCCTGAAGACGGACGATGATATCGCCAACGTCATTGCCTATCTCAAGCAGTTCCCAAAGTAGGCCACCACCGAGTGGGTCGTCGAGCCTACTTTGCTTCCAGAACTTCTGTGATCGTCCGAACCAGCGCATAGAGGCGCTGCTCGATGAGCGTCGGCACTTCACAGACATACGTCAGGGATTGAGCCCGTTCCTGGAAGATGCGCGTGCGAAAAATCAGGGTTTCGTTGCGCCGATCAAGAGCAAGCTGATCAGCATCTGGCTTGGCTCGCAATGCATCCACCTCTGAAGCCTCGTGCCTGAGAAACGCCGCCATGTCCCTCTGGCCGCGGGCGTAGCGGCCGATACCGGAAATGACCTGCGAGCGCTCGCCATTCATATGATCGAACAATCCCTCGACCAGCATCGCCATGCGCTCTTTCCGCTCGCCTTCCGACAGGGTCGCCGCAAACAAACGGATTTTCTGCTGCGCCTCCGGCAACGGCAGGCGACGGGCCGCCAGCTCCGGGACCAGCGCATGGAGCGTGGCATCCTTCGCCCAGTCAGCGGCCGCTTCAGGCAGCGCGGGGCCATTCCATATCTGACCAAGCGACAGCTCCGGCACCTTGCGCTGGATGCATGGCCAATTGGGGTCGTCACCCTGTGCGGCAAGCATCGGGCCGCCAAGATTGGCCGTGATCGTCAGAGCGACAATGAAAAGGGCTGTCCATCTCATCAGGCATTTCCTCCGGGATCTTGCCTGCGGCCGAGCAAACCGCTGGAGGGATCGTAGGCGAGAATTGCACCGCCAAGAAACAGCATGGCACACGCCACGACCACCGCCAGAGATTCCCAGTCGATCTGCCCGTACAGAGCAAATCGGACAAGTTCCACCGCGTAGGTAAACGGATTGGCAAGACAGATCTTGTGGAGCAACGGGCTCGATTCCTGGATACGCCAGAGCGGGTAAAGAGCCGAAGAGGCAAAATACATTGGGAAGATCACGAAATTCATGATCCCCGCGAAATTCTCCAGTTGCTTGATTATCGAGGACAGCAGCAGGCCGAGGGCGCACAGCATCAATCCCGACAAAAACAATGCGGGCATCGCCATGAGGTAGCCTGCAAATGACGGCCTGACGCCCCAGAACCACGCAACAGCTAAGAAGACATAGACCTGGAGGATAGAGATCGCCACACCGGCGAGCAATTTTGAAACCAGCAGGAACCAGCGCGGAAACGGGCTGACAAGAAGTGTCCGCATATTCCCCATTTCCCTGTCATAGACCATGGAGAGCGACGACTGCATGCCACTGAACAACAGGATCATGCCGCACAGGCCTGGCGTGATGTACACCTCGTACAACACATAGGTCTTATAGGGCGGGATGATGGAAACGCCGAGAACCTGGCGAAATCCCGCGGCAAAGACGAAAAGCCACAGAAGCGGCCGGACCAGCGAGGAGATAAAACGTTCGCGCTGGTTGAGGAAGCGAAGCCCCTCGCGGACAAGGATTCCTCCGAGGCAGACGAGATATTGGTGGAATCTGAAACCAGGTAGCGATCCGGCCAGCGGGGCCTGAACGGTCGCCTGCGCATGGTGCCCCATCACGCCGTCCCCTTCCCGGCGGAGACCGGAGCCAGCCCGACCAATGCGGCAAATGCCTCGCGGATGCTGGTTGCCCCCGCTGAACGGACGACCTCGTCCACCCTGTCATTTGCAAGGACCCTGCCTTTGTCCAGAATGACGACATGATCGCTGTCACCGACTTCATCGATCAAGTGGGTGGCCCAGAGAACGCCGATACCGTCGGTGACCACCAGCTTGCGAATGATCGCCAGGATTTCTGCGCGCGACTGGATGTCCAGCCCGACTGTTGCCTCGTCGAGCAGAAGCATTGGCGGCCGATGCAGCAGCGCCCGGGCAATCTCAATCCGCCGCATCTGGCCGCCTGAAAGACCGCGGGCCTTGTCGTGCACACGGTCGGACATGTCGACCTGCGCGAGCAGCGTTTCGATGCGGGCACGGGCGGCGGCACGGCCGATACCATGCAGCGCGGCATGGTAGGACAGGTTCTGGTAGACACTGAGGTCGAGATCGAGCGTGCGCGCCTGGAAAACGATGCCCAGGCGACGCAGCGCTTCACCAGGCGCGCGGCCGATATCGTTGCCGAAGATGCGGATCGAGCCATGGCGCATGCCGTAGAGATGACTGATCAACGAAAACAGCGTGGTCTTGCCGGCGCCGTTGAGGCCGAGCAGCACTGTAAACCGGCCCGCAGCAACCGAAAACGAGACCTCGGACAAGGCCTGTTTACGGCCATAGGCGTGACTGACACCCGCCACGTCAAGTGCTGCCGGCAGGCGCATTCCCTCTTCGGATTTCACATGCTGCATGGCGTCCTGTCCTCCCAAGATCGCTAAGATTACCGATATTCCAGCCCATTTCCGGGTTCTATTTGATCGTGATCGTGCCCTTCATGCCCTTGTCGGCAAGATCGGGGACCGACCACGTGTAGACACCTGGGCGGACCGTCGTGAACTGCACTTGTATCGTGCCTTCTGAATCGAATTCGAGCCAGGCCGGCGCGCCGTTCATATGGACTTCAAGATCGTTGATGACGATCTGGTTCATCCAGACATTACGAAACAGGTCGGTGGCAAACTTGTACTCAAGCCCTGCCGCCGAGGTAATCTTCCAGCGGTAACCCTGCCCGGCGATCAGCTTGAAGTCTTTCTGGTTGACCGTAAAACTGTCTTCGGCGGATCCGAGCATCAATTCGGGCACGTCCTTGCTGGCGCGTGCGACCTGCTCGGCAACGGCGGCGGGGGCGGGGTCACCGTCATCGTCGTCCGCCTGCTGAGCAAAACCAGGGCTTACAAACAGCGGCGATCCAACGAGAATTGCAAATACCAGAGACCTACATCCATGCATGCTACTCACCTCCCTATGGTTTCAAAATTCTCTTGCCCGAGCCCTCAATTTGGAGACACCACAACTCCCCAAGGCATGGCACCAACTGTTACCGACTGGACTGGTTCGTCGGTTGCAACATCAATGAAGGTGATGTCGTTGGAAACACCATTGGTGCTGATGATCGTCTTCTGGTCGGGCGTAAATGCAAGTTGCCAGACGCGCTGGCCGACAAGAACATAACTTTCGACTTCGTAGCTCTCTGCATTGACCACCGCCACCCGATTGGCTGGCCCCAACGCGATATAAGCCTTCTTGCCGTCCGCGGTGATGCGAATTCCAACCGGCTGGATCGCTTCCGCCCGCAGACCGGGGATCGCGAACGTGATCTTGTGCTTCACTTCGCGCGTCGCGTTGTCGATCACCGTAACGGTACCGCCGATCTCGGCACTGACCCATATTTCAGAATTGTCGGGCTTGAACTCGGCGAACCGAGGGCGGGAATCCACGAGCACATTGTCAGTTATCTCGTTGGTCGCCGTGTCGATGAAATGGGCCATGTTGGTGGTCTCTGAGGTATTGACCAGAGATTTCCCGTCCGGGCTGATCCCCATACCTTCGGGCTCGACGCCAACCGGCACCTCCGCCTTCACGTGCTTGCTTTCCAGATCTATGACGGTCACGAGATTGTCGTCCTCGTTGGCGACGTAGAGCGTTGTTCCATCCGGCGAGAGCACGAACAATTCAGGATCAGGTCCCGATGGCAGCGACCCAACGATCGCGTGGGTTGCGGTGTCGATGATCTCGATCGTGTCGTCGTCACTCGCACACAGATAGACGAACTTGCCGTCGTGGGAGATCGTTATGCCGCGCGGCCGCTGGCCGACTTCGATGGTGCGGACGACCTCCTTCGTGTCCGAATCGACCACCGTTACCGTATTGTCCTTCTCGTTGGAGACGTAGACCATGTATGCTGCGGCGGGAGTTGGCTGCAACCCGGTTGCGGCAAAACCGGCCAATAGAACAAACAATCCTCGTCGCATCCGGCTTCTCCTATTTTGTCTGGCTCGGCCAAGCTATTTCAGTACGCATTTCGTCTCAGGCTGATCGACGCCCAGAGTATCCAGCTCGGACACCTGGTGAAGGAATCCTTCCTGCGGCGACGTCGATACGACCGAGCGGCCATCGCCCAGGAAAATCGGCTGGCGCAACTGCCAGTTCCATTTCCGGAAGGTCAACTTCTGCCCTTTGAACGCCGCGATGGAAAAATCATCCGAACGGATGAAGGCGGCGATCTTGCCGGGGTCCGCGCTATGGGTCCGGGTGGCAGCCTCCCCGACTATTCTTGCAGCCGTCCAGGCCGCCATATCCTTTGACAGCATCCGCCTGCCATTGGCCTTGAGGAAACGGTTCTGGATTTGCGTGCCACCCCATTGCTCGCTGGCCGGGTGCCATGCGGAGGGAACAAGACCGGCGGATCCCGCCACGGGTCGCGGGATCCAGGTCCGGAACGGCAGGTAGGTCCCGAAGACTTCGCTTTCGTCCGCGACAAGCAGCACATCATACTCTGGAAGGTCCTGCGTGAAGACAGGCATTTGCCGCTGAATCTGGACGATGCCGGAATCCGTCCGCCGCGCTGAGCCGGTGTCCTTGAACTCCTTTTCGGCAACGATCTCGCCACCGAAACGCGTGGCGGCACGGCGGAGCGCATCGGCAAAAAGCCGGTCGCCCTCATGGGAACCGTATACCAACGCCCACCGACGCCACTGTTTCCAAATGAGGTACTGCGCAAGACCGTCAGCCAACATCGAGCGGGTGGGTGCGGTGTGGAAGATGTTGGCCCTGCATTCCTCTTCGCGCAAGCTGTCGTCGGTAGCGCCAACATTGAAGATCAGCACATCCCGGTCGCGGGCAAGATCGGCGATTGACAGAAGCTGTGCGGCCGAGAGATCCGCCAGCAGGTAACGGGCGCCCTTGGATACCATGTCGTTGAAGGCGGGAACGACATCCGAATTCGGCTTCACCTCAATCACGTCAAGCGTAAAGCGCTGATTTAGGAAGGTCCCCGTGGTGTTATTGTCGCCAATGGCGGTGTTTGCGCCGGCAATCCCGTCATCACGGGGCGGCACATCCAGGACGGAGAGCGCCAGCTCAGGAGCATAGGCTCGAAGATACCCGATTCTGATTTCCGAGACGTGTTGTTCAGCCCGCGCCGGCTTGGCCGGCTGGGAAGTTTCCTGGGCAGAGACCCCTGAGAAGGGCAACGCCACGAGACAGGCTGGAATGAACAAGAACAGGAAAAAGCGCACCGCATATCCCACATATTCGACAAAAAACGTCCATCTCCGACGCTGATCGGATACGTCAAAATTATCGGTGCCGTGGGCACCTTAGCTCAGAAACACTGGATTACAACCGAAAATAAGAGTGTGGCGGCCAAGAATTTATGAACATCCCGGGGGTTGGATACGGCGCAATTGCGCGTATGATGGGGATGGCCGAGATGGCCCTTTGTGAGGAGGAACTTATGAAGAAGACGTGGACGAAACCGGCTATGTGCACTGTTGCCGTTGGGATGGAAATGTCACGTTACTTTCCGGCTCAGCTACCTGCAAAAAAATAATCCGCCTGTACCGCCTCATCCGGACCCCGGATGAGGCACCCCTCGGACACACTCAAGGGCCGCGGCGTGCGGTACGCTTCGGCGGGGGAAACGTACCATGCGCGTGAAGATTGTGGGATCAGCCGCCGGAGGCGGCTTTCCTCAATGGAACTGTAATTTCCATTTGAGCCGGGCAGCGCGAAAGGGCGTGTCAACCGTCCGTCCGAGAACCCAGTCAAGCCTAGCCGCAAGCGCCAACGGAACGGACTGGATCCTTTTCAATGCGTCTCCCGATATTCGCGAACAGATAGCCGCCACACCGGAACTGCAACCTTCCGAAAGCGGTCCCTTACGCTCCAGTCCGATCTCCGCCGTGATTCTGACAAACGCCGATGTGGATCACATCGCCGGTCTCCTGAGTCTGCGGGAACGAGAGCGCTTCGTCATCTATGCCACCGGTCGCGTGCTTGCCGTGCTGGAAAAGAACGCGATCTTCAACGTGATCGATCCCGCATTGGTCGAGCGCCGCGAGCTTGCCATCAACAGAGTTTCACCTGTTCTCAACTGGCGACGGGAGCCCACGGGGATCACCGTCGAAGCTTTCCCGGTTCCGGCCAAGATCGCTCTTTTCCTGGAGGACGAGACGAAGGCCGACAGCGGCTTCGGGACGGAAGAAGGTGATACGATCGGCCTGAAGATCACGTCGGAGACCGGCGGGGTCGCCCTTTTCTACATTCCCGGCTGCGCCCACATCGACAAAGGGCTGAAAGCGCGGCTGCGCCAGGCCCCATGCCTTCTCTTCGATGGGACAGTCTATACCGACGATGAAATGATCACGTCAGGCGTCGGTTTCAAGACGGGCAAGCGGATGGGACACCTGCACATCTCCGGCCCCGACGGTTCGATGGCATCGCTGGCCGACCTCGCGATCAGGCGCAATATCTATGTTCATATCAATAACACCAATCCCATCCTGGACGAGCAATCGCCAGAAGCAGCGGCGGTGAGGCAGAACGGCTGGGAGATCGGCTATGACGGCATGGAGATCCAGTTGTGAACGAGTATGCAGACGCAGCACAAGGTGGGCTTGCTCCCGATACGCTGGAGACGGTCCTGCGCGACATCGGCGCTTCCCGTTATCATAATCGCCATCCTCTCCACCGCATGATGACCTCCGGCTCGCTCTCGAAGGAGCAATTGCAGGCCTGGGCATTAAACCGCTACTGCTACCAGGCCGTTATTCCGCGCAAGGATGCGATGATCCTGGCGCGTGCCGAGGACCCCGCCTTTCGCGCGGAGTGGCGAAAGCGGATCGAGGATCACGACGGCAGCGACGGATGGAACGGAGGAATTGCCCGTTGGCTTAAGCTTGCAACGGGTCTTGGGCTTGCCCCCGAACTGGTGGTCAGCGAGCGAGGCGCGCTGCCTGCTACACGGTTTGCCGTTGGCGCCTATCTTTCCTTCTGCACCAACAGAAGCCTGCTGGAGGCGGTTGCCTCCTCGCTCACCGAGCTTTTCTCGCCCATGATCATCAGCGAGCGCGTGCCGGCAATGCTTGCGAAATACGACTACGTGACCGAGGATATTCTCGAATATTTCCGCCCCCGCCCCGCGCAGGCATCGCGCGATGCGGATTTCGCCCTGTCCTATGTTGTCCGGCATGCCGACACGCCCGAAAGACAACAGGCGGTGATCGACGCGCTCGTCTTCAAATGCGACGTGCTCTGGGCTATGCTGGATGCCTTGGAACAGGCGTATGGCGATCACGGCCACATTCCGCCAGGCGCCTTCGACCCGAAGCGATCACCATGAGGCAAGAACGCACACGCACCATGCTTTCATCTGGATCTGCCCCGGTCCTGAAGCCGCATGTTCGCCTGCAATACGATCCAGTCCGGCAGGCTTGGGCTGTGCTTTCCCCTGAGAAGGTCTTCTGGCCGGATGAGGTCAGCCTCGACATTCTGAGGCTATGCGACGGCAGACATTCGGTGACGCAGATCCTGGAGGACCTTGCTGTACGATACGACGCGCCTCATGACGAAATGGAAGCCGACGTGGAAGCCTTTCTGCAGGAATGGTCCGATCGATTTCTGGTGGCGCTATGAGCGGCCCCCTGCTTCCGCCGATCGGCATGCTGGCCGAACTCACGCATCGATGTCCTCTGCAATGCCCCTATTGCTCGAACCCGGTCGAGCTTCTGAAGGCAAACCGCGAAATGACGACGGAGAGCTGGCTTGCCCTATTTGACCAGGCGGCCGATCTCGGTGTCCTGCAAATCCACCTTTCCGGCGGCGAACCGACGCTGCGGACGGACCTCGAAGTACTGGTCGGCCGGCTTGCGGACCGTGGCGTCTATACCAACCTCATCACCGCCGGCGTCGGGATTCCCGAAGGGCGTATCGATGCGTTGGCCGAGGCCGGATTAAATCACGTACAGATCAGCTTCCAGGGTGCTTTCGCCGTAACCACGGAAAAAATCGGCAATCATCGCGGCGCCCATGAGAAGAAAGTCGAGACCGCGGGTCGCGTGCGGGCAGCCCGCCTGCCGCTGACCATCAACGCTCCTATCCATCGCCACAATATCCAGGAGGTACCTGCCTTTATCGACCTTGCCCTGGAGCTTGGCGCAGAGAGACTGGAGATCGCCAACGTGCAGTATGCCGGTTGGGCGCTTCTCAACCGCAACGCCCTGATGCCCGACCGCGCGGCGGTAGAGCGCCAGGTGGAGGTGGTCCGCCAGGCCCAGGAGAAGCTATACGGTATTCTCACCATCGATTTCGTCACGCCCGACTATTTTGCGATCTATCCTAAACCCTGCATGGGAGGATGGGCCCGCGACGCATTTGTGGTTGCGCCGGACGGATCCGTTCTTCCTTGCCACGCAGCAAGGACAATCCCGAACCTGGCTTTCGAACGCTTTGGAGAGAAAGACCTCGCCGCAATCTGGCATCATTCCCCGGCATTCAACGCCTTTCGCGGCACGGACTGGATGCTCGAACCATGCAAGAGTTGTGATCGGAAGGAGATCGATTGGGGCGGATGCCGCTGCCAGGCCATGGCCATCGCCGGCAGCCCGCACGCCACCGATCCCGCCTGCATCAAATCGCCTGTCCACGCCCGGATGGCGACCCTGATCGAAGAAGCCACAACCGTCGCTGACAGTTCCGATTTTCAATACCGGCGCATCGGTGGTCGCGCATCCGGCCCCGAGCATGTCGCCCCTGCTGTGATCGCCGATCTCCTACCGTGACATGCTGAGATTTAAGTCGGGCCCCTGAAAGGCTCTAACCCCGAACCACGGAAACGCTCGGCGGGAACGCTCGCGAACCCCAGCGTTGAGCTAACTCCAGGCACTCCCGCCAGGAAACGATCGCGCCAGTGGTCGAAACGCTGCGAAGCGAAACAGCCGCACAGCCGTGGTCAATGCGCAGGCTGTCCTCTGTACTCCAGCTTTCGTGAATGCCGTAAAGCATGCCCGCGGCAAACGCATCGCCGGCACCGTTTGCGCCCATGATTTCCGATTCCGGGATCGCGATCGAAGGCAGGACCGTCCTTTCGCCATCGCGGGTCAAGACCAGTGCGGAGGATGGGCAGTGCACGACGACCAGCTTCATCGCGCCTTCTTCGAGTACGACCCGCGCAGCACGTTCGCAGGCATCGATTAGCAGTCCGACCCGGTCATGGGCATGCCAGCCGCGAAAGACGTCCTCAATCTCCGCAGGTTTATCTTTGATCCGAACAGGCAATGCATGCTGCGGGCCGCAGCCTTTCCGACGTGGTGCAGATTCAGGCCTATCTGATCGACAAGACGGATGCAGCCGGCTTCAACCGCGTCTACCGCGAATTCTTCCGCGCGCCCTACCCCGTACCGGCCACCGTGGTCGTGGACCTGCTCTCGACCGACATTCGCCTGGAGATCATGGCAACGGCGGTAGTTTAGGGGTGTGGTGAAAAGTTGTCGCTATACAGTATCTTGTGACGAGCTGGCGGGCTTGTTCTGGTATTGTGCCGGTCTTCGCCAAGAGCGCAGCTTCGAGTAAATATTTTATGGGGAATCTTGATACCAAAGGGCGATCTCATCGGGCGAGCAGCCATCATGCCAAGGTGCTCGCCTTGAAGGGAAACGAACCACCGACACTGTTCGGCATCAGGCCCATAACCGTCATTACAAATCTTGAATGGCGAAGATGGCCACGACACAAACTGTACTGATTACGAAAGTGCACCGAGGTCGCGGAAAGTCTGCATTTGTTGATCGCTTTTCTCGCCATCCACAACAACACGAAACGCCTTCCCCTGCGCCTTCAACTCCTGCGCAGCCATTACAGCATCAGCGAAATTGAGCCTTGGCTCGTCGCGGGTATCCTCACCCTGTGGATCGAGTGAACTCAGAGCAATGACCTGAAACGTAGCAATCATCAGATTTTCCCTTGTGGCAACGGCGGTGCTGCTAACCTTCATTTCCATCCGACACGAAATTTTCCGACAAAGCATCCTGGGCTGCTTGAAGACGCTCCGCCTGATGGAGCCACTTGCTTTGAATGATGTTGTTGATTGCATGCGCGACATCAAGGGCGTTCCAGTCTGCATTTTCCATTTCGCTGACAAGGGCCACGAGTTTCCGCTCGACAATTTCGTGCAGATCATCGGCCGGACTAATGAGATCGTTCGTCATGATGTGTTCCCTCTGTTGTCAATGGGAAACGGTCTTACTCGCCGTGAGTTCCCAGTCGAATGCGGCAGGTAAGCCAACATCGAAACGAATTGCGTTCTATCGAAAATACAACCAAATTATTGAAGATCTTTCTGTCTGGTTGCGTGAAGGTGTCTTGATGGAAGCTTGGTTGAAGATGATGATCATGGATGCCGAAACTGGCGCACGGCTACTCGGCATAACGGATCAACAGATGGCCCATTGCCTTACTGGCTCGATCCCGCGCCACATCGCGCTCGCCTGTTCGGCGCTCTATCATCGGCTCGACCCTGGGAACAATCTGCGCCTGGTAAACGAGCTATCAAGGTTCTCCAGAGGCAAACGAAATTGGCTCTAAGCTAGATCACCGCCAGTTGATATTTGGAAATTCCGGCTTTTCACCTTCAGCGTATCGATGTGCCCCTGATAGTCATCGCACCCATGATACGCTTGTCATCGATGCGCCGGAAATGATCAACAATCGGCTGGTCGTCATAAATCATGGCAGCGCTCAAAACGCCTTCGAAGGAAACAGTGCGCGAAGAGGACACTTGACCTCGCGCGCAGAGGCCACGCTGAAGATATGAGAACAGATGGCGCGGGACAGCTAGCCTGCCAAGGCTGGAAAAACGCAATGCCAGACGAAGAGGAATTTTCGCCGGATCGATCGCGACGAGCGGCTTTTCGCCAGAGCGAAACAGCAAGGCGTCTGCCCGAAGATCCGCAGTGAACCGCTTGCCGAACCAACCGAGGTTTTCAAGCACGCCGTCAAACGGATGATCAGACGGAATGCCTCGTCCTTTCCAGAGGCCGATCAAGGCTGCCGGTTCCACCGATGGGAGGCGGCAAAACTGTTCAAGGACCGTCTGTTGATCGTTCACCGGATGACGTTGCTCCGTCCCGCCGTTGTCTGGACTTCCTCTTCGATCTTGCATCTCGACGGGCGTCGCGCAACGCATCAAGAGTTGGTATCCACCAGCCACGTTTGCGTTCCGTGTCACATGGCGGCAGTCGCGCCGGCCAGGTCGTCACCAATTCCTCGAGCGAGCCCTGCCTCCATGATGCCCAGGTGTAAACATCATCATTCTCGGTATCGAAGTAGAAGGCGCGGACAGTTTCCGCGTCTGCGAGCTCTCCATCCGTGCCGATGAAGAACACAATACCGATGTGCGTGCCGATCGCGTGATCGAAGGGCGGAACATTATTCACAGGAACCGGGTATCGCTTCCGCCGCCTTTCTCTGGCTTTTGCCTTGGAGGCGGCATCTTCGTCTGTCCCTTTGATCGCGGCTTGCCGTGCTTTCCTGGCTTCCGGTTCACCTCGCTCGGCTGCAGCCTCAATCTTTGGCCAGCGCCGACGCAAATCCTCGAAGGAGCGATATGGCACCGTCCACAGCCGCCGATCGGCGTCCCATCGTGCGTAAGGGATCTCCCGTATCTCGTGGACAAGAGTCTTTGAAAAGGGCGTGCGGATCTGCAATGTCGCAGCCGCAGCCTTGAGATAACGGCTTTCAATTGGATCGAAGGCAAAGGCATCCCTGCCCTTCTCGTCGGCAAACGCATCAGCCTCCGCCTCCATCTCGGCAAGCCAGCGTCCAATGCGTTTCTGCGCCGTTTGGCCGGGAACGAACCACGCTTTTAGGTCGTCGTTCCATCTGGCACGGGGAAAGGTCGCCCGGAACCGCTCGACAGTCATCCGGTCGTGCGGAAGGTCGGTTGTCGCTCCGACGACAGTCGAAGGTATTTCCTGGTCTGCCTTCTCCATAGTCTCCGCCTCTACGCAGCCCTGTTTTTGGCTTTGCTCAAGCGTTTTATCGCCTGCTCCAATGGCCGCTGACCGTCGCCGTAATCCTGCCAAGCGGTGCTTTTCTCCAACAGGCCTGGCACAGTGCGGATCGTAAATCGCTTGGGATCGAGACCGGCTTTCACCTGGCTCCAGTTGAGCGGCATAGACACGGTCGCACCTGGGCGGGCGCGGGGGGATAACGGGGCAACCGCCGTCGACATACGATCGTTGCGCAAGTAGTCGAGAAAGATCCTCCCCTCTCGCTGCGCCTTGGCCATCTTGATCAGGTAGAGTTCCGGATTGTCCCGCGCCATCTCCCGACAGACGTCGTGGGCAAAAGCCTTCGCCTCATCCCAACCGAGCTTTTTGCCCTTTGATATAGAAAGCGGCGTCACGACGTGGAGCCCCTTGCCGCCGGTTGTTTTGCAGAAACTGACAAGACCAAGCTCCTCAAGCCGGTCGCGGATCTCGCGAGCGGCTTCGCTGACGGTGGTAAATTCGACGTCAGGTCCTGGGTCGAGGTCGAAGACCAGTCGACCCGGCACCTCCGGCTGCCCAGGCTCACAGTTCCAGGGATGCAATTCGACGCCGCCAAGCTGGGCAATCGCGGCCAGTCCTTCCACGCGATCGATTTGCAAATACGGCTTCTTGTCGCCAAATACCGTCACCAGCTCAAGCAGGTTGGATGTGCCGGGCATGGCGTGGCGTTGGAAGAACTGCTCACCATCAATGCCGTCCGGGGTGCGAATAATCGAGCATGGCCGACCCTTGATGTGATCGATCAGCCAAGAACCGACTGCTTGGTAGTAACGGGCAAGCTCGACCTTTGTTACCGGCTCCCCGTCACCGTCATCCGGCCATAGTTGCTTGTCAGGACTGGAGATCATAACGCCCATGACCTCCTCTTTCCCTTGTCGGCGAGGCCGCGTCCTTGCTGGCGTGGTCGGCTCGGGATCGGAAACGTCTGTCTTCGACGGCGAGGCCGGCATCTCAGCCTCGACCTCCTCGGCCGGCTTATCCTCACGCAATCCTTTGAAGGCGGCCTGGCGAACCTGGCCATCTGCCGTCCAGCCCGCGAATTCGATTTCCGCGACGAGTTCCGGCTTTAGCCAGACAATATCGGCAGACTTCTTCGGGGCACCAATTCCAGTGAACGGCGATTTGGTTGCCTCCATCTCCCGTAGCCTTGGCAGCAGCTTCTCGACAGTCTTGGCGCCGTAACCCGTGCCAACACGGCCGACATAGACGAAATGGTTGCCTCTGAAGACACCGACCAACAGCGATCGGAACTTGCCGTTGGTCGTGGCGTAAGCGCCGATGACGACCTCGTGACCGGCCCGGCATTTCGATTTCGCCCAGGTGTTGCTTCGACCGGACTTATAGGGTGCATCCGCCTGTTTGGAGATGATGCCCTCGAGTGACAGGCGGCAGGCCGATTTCAGCACCGCGTCACCGCCGGTCTCGAAGTGCTCGACGTATCGCAGACGCGGATCGTCGCCGCTCTCGGACAGAAGGCCGTCCAGCCTCTGTTTGCGCTCGATCAACGGCAACGCTCGCAGATCCTCATCACCCGCGAACAGAAGATCGAAAGCGAAATAGGTTAGATTATCTGTCTTGCCTTCCGAGAGAGCCGCCTGAAGTGCGGCAAAATCGGGCGCGCCTTTTTCGTCGAGCGCGCAAATCTCACCGTCAATGATACAATCGGGAAGCGCTGACGCTGATTTTGCGATCGCTCCATACTTTGCGGTCCAGTCGAGGCCCTTGCGGGTCTTCAGCGAAACTTCTCCGTCTTCAACGCGCATCTGGATGCGGTATCCGTCAAACTTAATCTCGTGGATCCAACCGGTTGCCGACGGCGGGCGTGCCAAACTCTCGCAGAGCTGCGGCGCGATAAAGTCTGGCATTTCGGATTTCGTGCGCTTGGTTTTCGTGTGCTGCTTCGCAGACTTTGTAGCCGTCTTGGTTCCTGCCTTGCGCTCCTCGGCAGCAAGCCCGTGGGTGCTATCCCAGACAGCATCGGCTTCGACGTCGCCACCTTGGATCATGAATGGTTTCGGCTTTTTTCCCTTGCCGGCGGCAATCGCATCCATCGGACGTCCTGATGCAACAGACGTTTCGTTATCCTCCAGAACCACGGCGCCGTTTTCCTCGACCGAAAAGTCATCGTGATGTTTGATCAACAGCCAGTTCGTGCGTTTGCCGCCATCGCGATCATGTCGCATCCGGACGAGGACGAAACTGCCATGCAGCCTGTCGCCCTCCAAGGTGAACTTGAAGTCGCCTTTGGCCAGAGCTTCTTCCGGCGTGCGGTTGCCCTCGGGTTCCCAGTAGCCGCGGTCCCAGAGCATGACTGTGCCGCCGCCGTACTGGCCTTTCGGGATGGTCCCTTCGAAATCACCGTAGTCAAGTGGATGATCTTCAACCTCAACGGCAAGACGCTTATCATGCGGATCGAGCGAAGGGCCCTTGGTCACAGCCCAGGATTTGAAGACACCGTCGAGCTCAAGGCGCAGGTCATAGTGCAATCGCGTGGCATCGTGCTTCTGGATCACGAAGCGCCGACGGTTCGAAGCAACGAGTTTGCCTGACCCACTTGGTTCCCGCGTGAGCTTGAAGTCGCGCTTCGCTTTGTATTTGGAAAGCTTGTCGTCTGCCATCGGAACCTCGGACACCTTCGACGTTGATTGGCCATAACGCCCAGTTTCAACAAAAGATGCGTCTAACGGAAGCCAAGCCGAATTGATTGGTGCGAAAGCTGCAAACGTTGAAGAGCAACGCTCGCATTGCCGAAACTGGAACCTTCAATCTGATCGTCCGTTTGAAACGAAACAATCGGCGCGACACGCACAAAATGATCAATTCCCACGAGCTGTTCGTTTGGAATCATTGTCATACTAAGGGATAGCGAAAATGCAGATCGATACCATCGAACATCTGGCGGCAAAGTACCTGGAGGTAGGACTGGACGGCCATCAAATCTTCGTTCGGCAGCTTGAAGATGAGACCGAGGAAGCCACTTTCCTTTGGCAGGAGGAGGTGGAAGGTCTGGTCGGGGATGATCGCCGCGAGTTTGAGTTGCTGGTCGATGAACTCCGTCTGGCGACAAATTAACTACTACGCGCGCTGCTGCGGTTAAGGTAGATTCTTGATTCAAGGAAGGCGCCCTGCTCGTCGGCTACCAATGAGGAACAATCCCGCGCCGCGCCCGTTTCCGCAGGATTCCCACGGAGTAAATCGAATGGCACCTCGCTCGTTCTGGAAGGGCTATCTCAAGCTTTCTCTCGTCAACTGCGCAGTTTCGATGGTTCCGGCGACTACCGAGAGCGAAAAGGTTCGCTTTCATACACTGAACCGCGCGACAGAAAACCGGGTAGTCAGCCGCTATGTCGACTCCGTTACGGGGCGCGAGGTCGATGAGGACGATGAGGTCAAAGGATTTGAGCGAGGCGAAAATGAGTATGTCATGCTTGAGGACGACGAAATCGACGCGGTCGCGCTGGAAAGTACCCGCACGATAAACGTCGAGACATTTGTACCCAAGGACGACATCGAGTGGATCTGGTACGACACTCCGCACTACCTCACACCATCCGATAAAGTCGGTCAGGAGGCCTTCGCTGTCATCCGCGAGGCGATGGCAAGCCGTGAGGTAGTCGGCATTTCGAAGCTTGTGATGTACCGAAGAGAGCGGGCCGTGATGCTGGAGCCCCGAGATAACGGCATCATTCTCTGGACGCTTCGATACGGCGATGAGGTGCGGGATCCTAAGGAATTCTTCAGCTCTATAAGTTCGGAGAAATCTGAGTCAGGCTATATGCAGCTTATGGAAAAGTTCATCGAGGCTCGCTCCACACCGTGGGACCCCTCGATCGTCGATGATCCTGTCCAGGACCGGATCCTCGATATGATCGCGAAACGGAAAAAAACGAAGCCAAGGAAGAAGGCTCCAGCGAAAGTGGAAACAAAGAGGCCGAGCAATGTTATCGACATAATGGACGCACTTAAGAAAAGCCTTGAAGCATCGAAGAAATAGCCGCTAGCCCGCCTTCCTTGTCGGTGTTTTCTTTTGCGGCTGTGTCGCAGATCTCTTTGCAGTCTTTGCCTTCGATTTCTTCTCGCCAGACTTCATACCGGCACTTTGGCGCAAGGCCTCCATAAGGTCGACTACCTTCGTGGGCTCCGGAACGGGTTGGGGCTTAATCTTCCTGCCTTCGATCTTGGCTTTGACGACTTCAGTCAGAGCATCCTCATATCGATCTTCGAATTTGCTGGGATCAAACTTCCCAATTTTTCCACCGATAATGTGATTGGCGAGCTCGAGCATCTCCGCTTCGATTTTCAAATTCGGAGTATCGCTGAAGGCATCCTTAGCCGAGCGGACCTCGTACTCAAAGTTTAGCGTCGATGCGACAAGGCCCCTGTCGTAGGGCCGGATAAGCAGTTTGCGGACACGTCGAAACAAAACGGTCTCTGCTATGGCTGCTACCTTTCTCTTCTTGAGACCGTTCCTGATAAGGTTGAAGACCTCGTTGCTCTGCTTATCGGCAGGCGCGAGGTAATAGGGCTTGTCGAAATAGACGTCGTCAATCTCGTCGCAACTGATAAAACTTTCGGCGTCCAGCATTTTGTCGGCGTCTGGAACGGCGGCGGCAATCTCGTCCGGCTCGAAGACGATGTAGCGACCGTTTGAATCCTCATATCCTTTTACCTGATCATCTCGCTCTACGGTCTTGCCCGTCTCGCTGTCGACAAACTCGCGTCGCACACGGTTTCCGGTCTTGCGATTGAGAGTGTGAAAGGAAATTCGCTCTGAGGTCGATGCGGCCGTGTACAGCGCAACAGCGCAGGTGAGCTCTCCGACTTTAAGGAAGCCCTTCCAATTTGCGCGTGGTGCCATTGTGCCTCTCCTTGTGTTCCTCGGAAATGCGGGCGCGCACGGTTGGTTCCGTGCTTCTCCAGCCAAGAAGCAAGCTCGGTGCCCCCCGCTTCAAAGTCAACGAAGGTCAGGCGTTTATCGATGGCCCTTCAAGCTGGCTTCATCGCCTGGGAACTTAGCAAGTTCTCAGAAGTTCGGTCTTACAGCTTCAACGAGTAACTCGATGTCTGACATTTCACGACCCATGCCTCCTCAGCCGAAACAGGAACAGAAGCCACCAGGCGAAACCAAGCTGATGAAACCTGTGCCTGACCATGGCGAAGATTCTTACAAGGGTTTCGGACGCCTTTCCGGAAAGGTGGCGCTCATCACAGGAGGAGATTCTGGCATCGGTCGTGCGGTTGCAATTGCGTTTGCGCGAGAAGGCGCAGACATCCTCATTTCCTATCTCAGTGAGCACGATGATGCCGAGGAAACAGCTCGTTGGATTGAGGCCGCGGGACAGAAAGCCATATTGGCGTCCGGCGATATCAAAAGCGAATCCTTCTGCGTCGCTTTGGTTGAGAAAGCCGTCGACGAACTCGGAGGCATCGACATCCTTGTCAACAGTGCCGCGTTACAACGCACCTACTCATCCATCGCGGATATCGACGATGCAGAATGGGATGAAACGTTCCGGACCAACATCTACGCCCCATTCTATCTGTCCAAAGCTGCGATCCCACACATGAAGCCTGGCAGTTCAATAATTAACACCACGTCGATCCAATCCCGCCAGCCATCGTCTCACCTGCTTGCCTATGCATCGACGAAAGGAGCCATATCCAACTTTACGGCGGGGCTTGCCGAAATGGTGGCGGACAAGGGAATCCGCGTTAATGCCGTAGCGCCCGGACCCATCTGGACCCCGTTAATCCCTTCCACGATGCCTTCAGACAAGACCGAATCCTTTGGAAAGCAGACGTTGATCGGACGTGCCGGCCAGCCGGCAGAACTAGCAGGTGCATATGTTCTCCTGGCCTCAAACGAAGGTAGCTACATCACCGGAGCGGTAATTCCCGTCACTGGCGGTGAGATCATGATTTAGCAGGTTGCGGAAATAGCGCTAATTTTTCTACCGATCCTCGCTAGACGGTTCGAAGACGAGCGGGGATGAGGCTTTTTCAGCGGCCTTTTCGGCCATTTTGTCGTCATCCGCCGTGTCTCGGCGGATTGCGGGCGCGATTATGCCGTCGTCAGCAGCTTTGGCAGCCTCACCAGATTATAAGCCGTCGCTGTCAGGGTGAACATCCAACCGACGCGATCCTTTCCGCGATGGCGGGTCTTGCGCATTCCGCCGCTGGTCTTGGCCCAGCCGAATACCTCTTCGATGCGTTTTCGGATGCGCTGACTGACAGCGTAGCCGGGGTGATGGGTGGTACGACCATCGATGGCTGAGCGTCGGTTCGCCGTGTTCTGAGCAACGTGTGGCGTCACCTTGATATCCCGCAAGGCGGCAACGAAGTCTGCCGTATCGTAGGCTTTGTCTGCAGCCAATGTGATGCGATGACGACCATCCATGCGGCCCACCATATCCAGTGCAGCCTCGCGCTCTGCGGTTCCTGTCGCATGGGTCAGCGTGGCGTCGACAACCAGCCCGTTGCGGTTTTCCAGGGTGACGTGGCCCATGTGGCAAAGCTTGGCCGCCTGCCCACGGGCCTTCTTGTAAAGCCTGGCATCCGGGTCGGTGGTCGACGCGTGAGTTGCGTTGCTGCGCTTCTCGCCGTGGAAATCCCGCTCAGGGTTGCGTGCCGTAGCCTTTGCGGGCTTGTTCGCGTCAGCGCCGGAGCCGTTGTTGTCATCACCGTCACCATCAGTCTCGTCCTTGGGCTTGAAGCTCTTCATGCTGGCCCAGGCTTCGATCAAGGTGCCGTCCACCGAGAAGTGCTCGTCTGACAAGAGAGCCTTAACTCGCGGCTGGCTCAGCAATGCGGCCAGGAACTTGGCGGCGATGTCGCCAGCCAGGAGTCGCTCACGGTTCTTGGTGAACACGGTGACGTCCCAGATCGGCGCGTCCATCGACAAGCCGACGAACCATCGGAACAACAGATTGTAGTCCATCTGCTCCATGAGCTGGCGCTCCGAGCGGATCGTGTAGAAAGCCTGCAACAACAGGGCGCGCAGAAGCTTCTCCGGCGGGATCGACGGGCGGCCGATCGCTGAATACATCGCCTCGAAATCAGGCGACAGAACTTCCAGTGCCTCGTCGACAATCGCGCGGATTGCCCGCAGCGGATGGCTTGTCGGAACGCGTGCTTCGCAGCTCACATAAGAAAACAGACCCGCCGTCTGGATATCACTGCCCCGCATGTCCTGCTCCTGCCGGCCAATCACTCGGGCAGGGAATCACGCCAGTCCGCTCGCAGCAAGCGCCTTTTTCCGCATCCTGTTAAACGAACGGCGGCTTATGGATTTTGGTGCCCTATCCACTTAGCGTCTGGAACGAAGGCGCGTTGCGGACCGCTGCTCAAGCCAAGATCGTCGATAAGTTTTGGCGTCGTCTTCGGACCATCTGTTCTTGGAGTGCCAATGAGAAAGCTGCAATGCGCCCGACTGGGCGACGATCGATGAATAGAGTCCTCTTCCTATGTGTTTCCTGTCCAAGGTGATCAATGCTCACCCTCCGGCTGAAATCTTCTTCGGCTTTGCGCCGAGACAGACCTATCCGTCCACGGCGGACCTTGCCTTACCGCGTGGTGGTTACATATCTGACCGAGAACGAGGAATTTTCGATGTCGCCCAGGATCATGATCGCAAGTGTGTTCGTCCTCATTTCGAGCGCGGCGATAGGCGCCGATCCAGTTGTCGGTACTTGGAAAACACAGACTGGTGAGATATCGGTCATCGATCGTTGCGGCTCGCAATACTGTATCGTCGCAAAATCAGGACAATATGCGGGCCAAAAGTTGGGGTTATTTCAGGCGGATGGAGACTCGTACAAGGGTCGGATTACTGACCCTCGAAACAAAGCGACCTACAGCGGCAAACTGACAGTGTCAGGCGACAACTTGAAACTTCAAGGCTGTGCGACGAACGTCCTTTGCAAAACGCAGACCTGGACCCGCGCTAGCCAATAATCGCTCCACGCCGAGCCGTGCTCCTGGCCCCGCAGCGAGGCATCAAGACAGTCTTCATTTCAATTTATCAAGACCACCGATTTTTGAATTGTTGTGACCCGTCACGAAACTAAATCTCCCTTTGAATCGTTATAAATACGGCTTGGACCGGCTCGGCGAAGGCTTTCGCACTCGAAATTGAGAGTTTTCCATGCCCGAAACTGTTAAGCTGATTTCCATCGGAACAGCTGTTCCTCCTCACATCATCGATCAGCATGATGCCGCCGTCGCTTCACATACGGCTTTTGCGTCTCGCTTCAGCGATTTCGATCGTCTCTCGAAAGTATTCGAGAGCGCAGGCATCAAACGCCGCTACGGGGTTCGGCCGATAGAATGGTATCTGAAAACGTCCGGTTGGCAGGACAGAAACGCGGCCTACATCGAAGGTGCCAGCGAGCTGTTCGTTGACGCGGCCGGCAAGGCCTTAGAGGCAGCAGGGCTGTCGGCTTCGCAGGTCGATGTTGTCGTCACCGTCTCATCAACCGGCATTGCCACACCCAGCCTCGATGCACGGGTAAGCAGGAGGCTCGGTTTCCGTGATGACATACTGCGGGTGCCGGTATTCGGATTGGGCTGCGCTGGTGGGGTATCCGGTTTTGCGATCGCAGCGAAGCTGGCGTCTTCAAGGCCGGGCTGCATCGTCCTGCTGGTTGCCGTCGAGACCTGCACGCTCGCTTTTCGTATGGATAAGTTGACCAAGGCAAATATCGTGGCGACCGCTCTTTTCGGTGATGGCGCCGCAGCATGTGTCATCAGCGCCATCAGCGACGGTATCGCCGAGGTCGAGATGAGTGGGCAGCACACCTGGCCTGACACGCTCGACATCATGGGTTGGAGTGTGGACCCTGAGGGCCTGGGCGTCGTCTTCGACCGCGCCATACCGCCCTTCGCCGAGACCCATATCAAGCCGACCATCAAAGCCATTCTTGCTCGATTTGGCCTACTGCTGACGGATATTGATCGCTTCGCCTGCCATCCAGGGGGCGCTAAAGTAATTGATGCCCTGGAATCGGCGCTTGATCTGGGCCAGGGAACGCTCAATCATGAACGCGAGGTCCTCTCTGACTACGGCAACATGTCCGCCCCCACGGCCCTCTTTGTCCTAGACCGCTTGATTACCGCCGGTTTGCCCGCTCGGACACTGATGACAGCTATGGGCCCGGGGTTCACGGCAAGCTGCGTCTCATTGAAGGCGGCCGCATGATCTTCTCCATCCTTCTGCTGGCAGCGGTCACGTTTGAGCGCCTCGGTGAATTATGGGTAGCGAGGCGCAATACACGTCAGCTGTTGGCAAAAGGCGCCAGGGAGGTAGCAGGAGACCACTACCCGCTGATTGTCCTCCTCCACGGACTTTGGCTTGGCGGATTGTGGATGCTTGCGTGGAATGCGCCCGTATCCTTGGTCTGGTTGGGCATTTTTGGCGGTTTGCAGCTCTTTCGATTTTGGACACTTGCAACGCTCGGACGCCGATGGACCACGCGTATCATCATCGTACCGGGAGAACAGCTCCGAGCCGCGGGACCATATCGCTTCCTGCGACACCCAAACTACGTCGTTGTAATTGGCGAAATTGCAGTCTTGCCTCTGTGTTTCGGCATGCCGCTTTACGCAATGTTATTTTCGATCGCGAACGCAATCATTCTGACCATTCGCATCAAGGCGGAAAATATCGCTCTCGCAGGGTCTCGCCGTGCCAATGCGATCGACACCGATCCCATCCAAGCTCGCCCGCACCTAGTTTGGACGGGGTTCATCGCCATGTGCCTGGGCATGTTTATGGCCATCCTCGACGTGCAGGTCGTAGCGACTTCATTGCCGACCATCCAGTCTGCGCTCGACATTGATCCGGATCAGATGAGTTGGATCCAGACGGCCTATCTCATTGCGGAGGTCATCGCGATCCCGTTGACCGGCTTCCTGACCCGGGTCCTGACCATGCGTTGGTTGTTCGTAGTTTCGCTGGTGGTCTTCGTGATTGCCTCGGCAGGATGTGCGGCGAGCGGCAGCTTTGGTCAACTCGTCGGCTGGCGCGTTCTGCAGGGCTTTGCGGGCGGTACGCTCATCCCGTCTGTCTTCTCCGCGGTGTTTCTTTTGTTCCCGGAAAACAAACAGGCACTCGCGACGACTATTGCAGGCGTCTTGGCCGTGTTGGCACCCACCGTGGGGCCAATTGTTGGAGGCTGGCTGACCGAGACCTATTCCTGGCACTGGCTTTTCCTGATCAACGTCATCCCCGGCATTCTCGCTGCTGGGGTGGCCGCAAGATCACTTCCCCGCCAGCCTATATCTCTCTCCAGACTGAGAGGCATCGATGTCGCGGGACTGGCAGCAATGTCTATTTCCCTTGTTTGCCTGGAGATTGGGCTGAAGGAAGCGCCGACGAGCGGATGGCTTTCAACCATCAGCGGCGGACTGTTTGTCGTCGCTGCAGTTTCCGCTGCTTTTTTTATATGGAGGTCGCTCCGCATTGCCTCTCCCCTGGTAGACCTGCGGAATTTTCGGGACCGAAATTTTTTGGTTGGTTCCACACTGAGCTTTGTGCTTGGCATCGGCCTATTTGGATCCGTGTATCTGATGCCTGTCTTTCTTGCCTTCGTCCGAGGACACAATGCTCTGGATATTGGCATGACGATGCTGGTGACCGGAATCGCGCAGCTCTGCACTGCCCCGATCGCTGTTGCTCTAGAAAAACGAATGGATCCGCGGTTGCTTTCCGCTGCAGGCTTCACACTCTTTGCAGTTGGAATAGGCATGAGCGCATGGCAAGATCCGGAAACAGACTTTGATGCGATGTTCTGGCCCCAGATTATCCGGGGAATTTCCATCATGTTTTGCCTCTTACCGCCAACCCGGCTGGCACTCGGCAATCTCTCGGCGGATCGTGTCCCCGATGCCAGTGGTCTCTTCAACCTTATGCGGAACCTTGGCGGTGCGCTCGGTATCGCGCTGATCGACACTATCATCTACACCCGATCAGAACCGCTCGGTCAGAAGCTCTGGAGCGGTCTTCAGCAAGGAAATCTCGACATTGCAAAATTCATCGGAGTACCGACTGCGATGGTGGTGGGCCGCAGCGGGTCTTTCGACGAACAGGCGACAGCGACGCTCGACCCACTTGTTCAAACGGCCGCGACGGTCCAGGCGCTCAACGAAGCCTGGTTAATCGTCGCGGTGATAACCGTTCTAGCTGTGCTGTGCTTACCTTTTGCGAATATCGTCCCAAAGGTGGGTTCGTAGGTGCGGCGATTCTCGCGGTGCTTCGCGGCTTTCTGACAAACTCTATTCCCTGAGACATGATGTCCTCCATTGTTGCAGCGAGGATCAGATTCGACGGCTGGCGACCGCGCCTAACGCGGCGGAGCCGAAAAGAAGCACCGCAGCCAGAAGGAAGGCGCTCCACCATCCCGCCATATCGAAGAGAATGCCCCCTGCGAAAGCTCCGCCCGCGATGCTCAACTGGATCAGGGCCACCTGGAGACCACCCGCCGCTTCGAGTTCGCCGGGCACCAGCCTTGCCATCCAGGTGTTCCATGCGACCGGTACGGGGGTCGAAAAGAAGCCCCACAAAACGAGAAGAACTGCCGTGGCCCAAGGAGAGGCTCCGAGCGCGATGAGAAGCATCGCGATCAAGGCGACCACGCCGGGCATGCCGACAAGCGCCATAGCGACAACGAAGCCGCTGAAACAACGCCAGATTTGGGCGATCCGCTTCTTCCTTGATAGGGAGGGACGCATGAGAGATCGTGCGTTGTTTGATCTCGCAATCGACAGCAAGCTTCGTGGTTGCGATCTTGTGAAAATGAAAATCGGGACACTCGTAGCGGGAACGCAAATTCGAACTCGAGCCATTGTCATCCAGCAGAAAACCGGGCGTCCGGTTCAGTTCGAAATCACTGCGGAAGTGAGGGCAAGCTTGCTTGCCTGGCTTGAACGGCGAGGTGGGACAATCGACGATTACGCTTTTCCAAGCCGCGTCGACCGCACGGATCATCTGAGTACTCGCCAGTATGCCCAATTGGTAGATGAATGGGTGACCGCAATCGGGCTCCGATGCGAAGATTATGGCACGCACTCGCTTCGCCGCACCAACGCCGCGATAATCTACAAAGCAACAGGCAATCTCGCGCGATCCAGATGCTGTTGGGGCACACCAAGATCGAAAATACGGCGACCTGACCACTGTCTGGCGATCTTGCAACTTCTGTCAACGGCGGAGCAAAAGCAGGCCAGTGCGGCGGAGTAAAACCAGGCCAGCGGCAGGGCTGTGTTGCCGACATGGAAATGGCCCCGATCGGGGCCATTTCCATGTCGGCGGCGGTGATTTCGATCAGGGTGTGAGGATTTCGCCGGTATCGGGGTCGACGGTTTGGGTGGCCTGGTTTTGCTCCGCCCCTGATGACGGATTGCGGCGGCGGGCGGCGGACTGTTTCAGCCGGTAGCTGTCACCATTCATGGTTAGGATGCTGACGTGGTGGGTCAGCCTGTCGAGCAACGCACCGGTCAGCCGCTCGGACCCTAGCACCGACGTCCAGTCCTCAAACGGCAGATTGGACGTGACGATCGTCGAGCCGCGTTCGTAGCGTTGCGAGAAGGTCTCGAACAACAGCTCCGCTCCGGTCGATGACAAGGGGACATAGCCGAGTTCATCGATGATCAGCAGTTTTACCGAAGCCAGATCGCGCTGCAGCTTGAGAAGCCGCCGCTCGTCACGCGCCTCCAGGAGCTGACTGACCAACGAGGCTGCAGTGGTGAACGTGACGGTGAAGCCTTTCTGGCAGGCGGCGAGGCCCAGAGCGAGCGCGACATGGGTCTTGCCGGTGCCACTGTTGCCGAGAGCGATGATGTTGTCGCGCCGCAGGATGTATTCGCAACGGGCAAGCTCCAGGACAAGCATCTTGTTCAAGCCGGGTATGGCCGTGAAGTCGAAGGTGTCGAAGCTTTTGACCGCCGGGAAGCGAGCCGCGCGAATGCGCCGTTCGACTGTCCGGCGTTCCCGGTCGATCAGTTCCAATTCAATCAGGCGCAACAGATAGCGGGGATGGTCGACGCCGCTCTCGGCGCATTCCCGTGCTACCTTCTCATACTCGCGCAACACCGTCGGCAGTTTTAATTGCTTGAGATGGTGGGACAGAAGGATTTGCGGGGTTCCACCCGTTGTGCCTGATGGCATCGTGTCGCTTGCTGTGCGGGTCATGCTGCCAACACCGAATAGTCTGCCGCCAAGGTAATCTTCACATCCATCTTCGGCAGATGCGGATAGGCAGCAAGATCAAGTCGGGCTGGACGACGTTCGATACGTGCCAGTGCAATCAGTTTGACCGCATCGAAGCCGGCTGCGCCCAGATGGATCGCTTCGGTCACAGCAAAGGTGACGACGTCCTTTGGCATTGCCTCCAGAAGCCGCAGCACCTGGATGAACTCACGCTTACCCCGATTGCCCATTCGCGCTTCCAGCAAATGGCGCAGATGCTGGAACACCTCCGGCAGGTCCCACCCCTGCAAGGCGGCTGCCTGGTCGCGCGCATTGGGCTTCATCTCGATCAGCGCCAGATAATGCAGCGGATTGGAGACGAATACGCCTTCGCCATAGGACCGTGGGTGGCGTGCGATCTCCTGGCCTCTACACAGGATGACGACCTCCTCGACAAAGCCCTTCACCACAATATCCTGGAAGCCGTAGGCGGTCGGCACTGAATAGTCGTTGGTGCGATAGCGCACCAACGACATTGATGAGACACGACCGGCACGCTTCTCGCAGGGTTCAAGCGGCACGGCCGGGAGGCGGCGCAGTGCCGCGGTATCGGCCACCAGACGTTCACCAATGGTCTCGGTGTGCCGACCGGCGCATTCACTCTGGCGGCCCCGACAACGGTCTTCGAGCATTGCGTTCAACGCCTCGAAGCTTGCCACCTGCGGGATCGGCACCATGAAGTTGGCACGCGAGAACTTCACCAGCCCCTCGACCTTGCCCTTGTCGTTGCCCTTGGCCGGTCGCCCGAACCGGTCCCGGAACAGGTAGTGACTGACGAGTTCGGTGAAGGCACGGGTTCGATCGCGTTTGCCGTCGCCGCAGATTTTGGCCACCGCGATCTTGAGGTTGTCGTAGAGGATCGAAAGCGGCACGCCGCCAAAGAATGCAAAGGCCGAGACATGCCCATCGAGGAATGCCTCCGTCGTCTCGCGCGGATAGGCCTTCACGAAACACGCATCCGACTGCGGGATATCCATGCAGAAGAAATGTATCTTCTGGCGCACACCGCCGATGATGGCGATCGCCTCGCCAAAGTCGACCTGTGCATGTCCCGGCGGATGCGATAGCGGCACGAACGTCTCTCGACCCTTGGATCGGCAAATCCTGACGTAGTCCTTCACCACCGTGTAGCCACCGCCAAAGCCATGTTCGTCACGCAACCGTTCGAATATCCGCTTGGCACTGTGTCGTTGCTTCACCGGCCCGGCCTGATCCGACTGCAAAATCTCATCGATGACTGGAAGCAAACATTCCAAGCTTTGGCTTGCCTACAGGCTTCGTGCGCGTATAGCCCGGTGGAAGCGAGAATCGGCACATCTTCGAAACCGTCTCACGGCTTAAACCGAAGACCCGAGAGGCCTCGCGGCGGCTGTGACCCTCAACGAAAACAAACCGGCGAACGGCGGCGTAACTCTCCACGACAAACATCCCCGGCCGCCCTCAAAAAGAGGACAGCCTACCACTGGCTGGATTTTACTCCGCCCCGCCAGGCAATATGCCGGCGTTCACTGGTAGACTTTGTCACCGCCCTGCCCAAACTTCGCCTTCCCGTCCGCCGCATCGAAAGCCTGGTTGAGTTCGCAGTCGCCCCAATCTCTCTTCCTGACCGCCGACCCGCTCCTACCTGCAAACGACGTTGGTGAAAATCATGCGTCTTCCCCCCATTACTTCCTATAACGGCGTTTGCAGGGGAATCGGTGTTCGGGAGCGTGAATTCGAGATCGGGGGCATGCATGCCATGGGCCACTGAAGTCGAACAGCAATCACGCCGGGAAATCCGGGAATGACCAAAAGACAGACAGCGGCAGCGCGAACAGGTTTCGCCCAAAGCTCAGCACCCTGTCTCCCATATAGATGACGACGCCGATGACGGTCCAGCTTCTGCCCGGGCCCTCATCTTGAAACCACTGCAAGTGCTGAAAGTCACTTGCATCGACAGTGGTGGACGTCTTCATCTCGAAGCCCACAAGTGTTCTGTCCGCTTCAGCAACAATATCGATCTCGCGTCCCCTTTGATGTCGCCAATGATAGAGGCGCCAATCACGCTTCTGATAGGGAAGAGATTTCCAAAGCTCGTTATGCACGAAATTTTCGAACAGTCCGCCGAGTGCTGTCGGGTTCGCATCGATGTTGAAGGTTTCGGTGCTCATACTTCTCAAGGCAGCCACCAGCCCGGTATCGACGAGGTGTATCTTGGGCTGGCGAATGTCACGCCCGTTCTCACCAGAGGTCCAGGCCGGCAGCCTCTTCAGGAGGGAGAGTTTGGTCAGGATATCGAGATAGGTTTCTGTCGTATTCCGTTGAATGCCGATCTTCCCGCCAAGGTCGTCTACGTTCAGCTCATTTCCGACGCGGACCGCCAGTTGCTCGATCATTCGCCGCATCGCGTCTGATTTTCGGATCTTGAGAATAGAGGCAACGTCACGTTCGACAACGCTGTCCACATAGTCCCGATACCGGCGGCGTCGGCGATGGTCTCCCAGGCTTCGTATTTCAGGAAAACCTCCAGCGAGTATCAACTCGATGTACTGCGCCCTGGACACGACCTCCGCCTTCGGCAACTCTGTTGGATCAGGCCCGCCGTCAGCCGATGCCCAGTCAAGTATTCTTGCAGGCCCCATACGCTTCGTTTCCGCAACGCTCATGGGAAGCATTGTCATGGTTTGAACTCTGCCCGCCAATGAGTCCGCCACATGCGAGGACGTGAATATGTTGGAAGAGCCAGTCAGGACGAACTGACCCATCTTGCGGTTCTCGTCCACGGTCCTCTTCAAGGCCAAAGCGAGATTGGTCGATCGTTGGGCTTCATCGATGATAAGGGGACCGGCTTGTACTTCAGCTATCAAGGCATCCAGTTGTCCCTTTGGATCGGCATCGAGTGCTGCAAGGATACCCGGGTCATCCAACGTGATGAATTTGCCAATGGTCATCAGGTCTCGGACAAGTGTCGTTTTTCCGACCTGCCGAGGGCCGATAATGTTCACGACGCGTGCCGACGCAAGCGCGTCCTTCAGTTCCGTCTCCAAATGACGCGGCAGCAGCGGGTCGTTCATCGTAACTCACTCCGAATTTATAGAAGAACGAGTACCTTGCCGACGGAGAAAGTGTCAATAGAGAGCTGGGGAAAGCTTCAATAGATATCCGGGGAAAGTTTCATTAGGGTTTGACAGATGCCTGGTTTAGCTGCCATTCGTCTGCCTACCTTAGGCGGAAATCACGTCCGCAGAGGGCTGGGGCAACACAGGAAGTTCATGCTGCATACTGATATCGTACATCATTGGCGGAAGGCCCGGCAGCAACTTGCCACAGACGTAAACAATTATAGTCATGGTTCGCAAATATCGCTCTGCCAGGCTAGTGCGGGTCGGCTGCTGGCGGACGCTCAGAACTAGTTTCGTCTCACAGATGCCGTGTCTGATGACAGTATCTATCGCTTTCAGCAGTCATCCAAAGACAGCAATGACAAGCAACTGACGATCTCCAGGAACGGCCGCTCGAAGATGACGCAAGGTTGGCAAGGCATATCAACCCAGCACAGCTTGCCAAGACGTGCCGAAACCTTTTTGCGCCTTGCCGACACATCAGCTCAAAGCATCTCAATTTAACCTGACCCGATTCCGAACACGAAAACCGCGATTCTGAGCACGGTATTGTCGAGTCCAATCTGCGATGTTGCGATTCCGCTGCAAACGACGTGACGTTGGGGAGAGCCTCGAACATGCGGACGCAGACGATGTCGACGCCACGACGGAGTAGGGCGCTTGATGAGCCGTTAACAGGTCCTGGTTATCACAGGCATCGAACGACGTTCCGGATTGTCAACATTGCCATGACCCGGGGTGTTGTTTGCAGCGCCAGCGATGACGGAGCCCAAACTCATGCCCACGAAATCAAAGAGCCAGCGCAACGCCGAGCAGCGGCTCCGGCAGAAGAGCGTTCGGAAAAAAGCGAAGGAGACACGCAGGCCCTCACGGGACGATATCGCCCGCATGTTCCTGTGGCAGGTGATCTCGGATGCATTGAAAGACGCGATGACGGGCGTCAGCTCATAGCCAAGATGGCCGACAAGATCGTTGATGGCCTGGTGGGCCAGGGTTTTGATGATCGGGAAAGCTACGACGTGTTCGATGACCTGGTGCGCAAATACTCTGATGGCCTGTTTCCGTTCCGGCCAAAACGCCATCTCGGCGACGCACAGGGACCGGCGACCTGACCACTGTCTGGCGATCTTGCAACTTCGCCTTCCCGTCCGCCACATCGAAAGCCTGGTTGAGTTCCCAGTCGCCCAATCCCTCTTCCTGACCGCCGACCCGCTCCTACCTGCAAACGACGTTGGTGAAAATCATGCGTCTTCCCCCCATTACTTCCTATAACGGCGTTTGCAGGGGAATCGGTTTTCGGGAGATTGAATTTCAGATCGGGGGCAGCCCTACCCAGAGGCTAGCCGCGGAAGCCCCCTCGGGATAGCTGCCTTATTGGGTCAACACTCCCGGACCGCGACTGAGGATACAGGCACTGAGTTTTGTGAATCCAACGAGCTCAATCGATTCAGAACTGTGATGGATTGCCGTCCAGATGGAGGGCCTCGATGAAAGTCGGGGTCCTAAAGGGGATGATTCGATTGGCGATATGCGTAGCTCCTAAACTTACTTCACGACGCCTGAACGGCCAGTGTTACCGCACGCAAGGCGTGTCTTTTCCGCAACTGTCGTTGCGGAAAGCATCCCAGAATGGTCAGCCCGTGGAAGTTTGCGGCTGAAGACAAGATATCTGGGCTTTCCAGCAGAAGCGAATGTCGAAAAGGTGCACTATGCTGGTCTGGAGGGGGCATCGATGCATTGCATTCTAAGGGTTATCACGGTTGTGATACCTATCGCCGCCGGCACCCTCGCGATACCTGCTGCGGCCGCAGACATTGATTCCGCGATTGCACCCACATCAACCTGGTCCGGCTGCTATATCGGTGCCAACACCGGCTATATGCGCGCGGACGCAGACGCGACGGACATGCCGTTCCGTGAAGGCCCATTCGCCGGTTCGGGCAGCGCCTGGAATGACCCCGCCTATGAAACGATCGGCATGGCCGGCAACGGGCTGACAGGTGGCGTCGAGACCGGGTGCGATCAGCAGTTCGATCTGGGCGACAAAACTTTCGTGGTCGGGGGGGTCCTCGATTTCTCGCTGATGAACCTCGGCGCGACCGGGACTTCGGCAATCCAGAGCGATACCCATACAAGCTTCGACATGGACTGGGCGGCAAGCGCGCGGTTGCGCGCTGGTGTAACGGCGTCCGATGTCCTGTTCTACGTCACCGGCGGCGTGGCGTTTGCCGATATCAATGTGCGCGCCTTTGACAGGCACGAAGTCCCGACGCAGGGGCTGATGGACGTGTCGGGCGGAGGTACGGAAACCGGTTGGGTGGCAGGCGGCGGTGTCGAATGGCGCTTCCAGCCGAACTGGTCGGTCGGCCTGGAATATCTGCATTACGATTTCGGCTCGGTGACTGCCACGGGCGCGGCCATTGAACCAGTGGGCGCGTTCCCACGATTTGAGAGCGATATTGACGCCGATGTCATCCGCGTCGGACTGAAATGGCGGATGTAAGTACCCGCCGCTGACTGACGGGACCGCCTGACGAGCCCCGTGAAAGTCGAGCGCCGATGAACATTTGGCTTCGCTGGACATGATGTCCGAAAATTCAGGCTGAACAACGAAGGTTTCGACCGGCAACCACCGGGCGACCATCCGGCGCAAACACTTTTTTGGGGGAACCATGACCGAAACTGCCGTTACACCCGCTATTGCAATAGAGATCGGAAGCCACCGCCAGGTGGTGTTCATCGACGCAGGTCTCGCCGATACGCGGGCCCTGGCAGCAGGGGTGCCTCCGGGAGCCGAAATCGTCTGGGTCGGCCAGGCTGCGCCTGCCATTGCGCAGATGGCCGGCTGGGCGGTGGGCAAGTGGGGTTATGAGGCAATCCACATTCTCTCCCACGGCGAAGCCGGTGTGCTTCTGCTCGGTAACGCGCGGATCGATGCGGCGGCGCTGAGGGCTCACCGCACCGAACTTGCCACCTTGGGCAAAGCGCTCTGCGCTTCCGGCGACATCCTGCTCTATGGCTGCGATGTGGCGACCGGCTCGAAGGGAGCGAGGTTCGTTGACCTGATGGCTCTATATTCGGGCGCCGATGTCGCAGCGTCAGTCGACGCGACCGGTGCGGCGGATCTGGGAGGCAACTGGACCCTTGCATATCGGACAGGCCCTATCGATACACCCACCCTGGGTGCCGACGGTTCGATTGCCTATGGCGGGCTGCTGGCGGCCCCAGTTTCGGAAAATTTCGATGGCGTGGCTGTCGATGGATTCGGATGGAGCCAGAGCACCCAGGGCCAGCCCAGGACAATCAACGGCTGGACGTTTAACCTGCTGGATGGGGTCGGGAACACCGACCCCACGGGTACGGTCGATATCACCTACCTCACCGATCAAACGTCGCTGGCGAACGGCAGTACCGACAAGGCGGCCTATATCAACAGTTATTTTGCCGCCGGAACCGGAACAGACGCGGCAGCGGTGTTTCAGGCAAAGGATGGCGATGCATTCTCCTTCACATCGGTTCGGGTCGAAGTCGGCGGCTCTAACGGGAGCGACTACCGTCTGGTCGGGTATCTCGATGGTGTGGCGGTTGCTGGCGCATCGCAGGATTTCGTTGCCGGTGCGTTTGGGTCGGGGGGCACGCTGGTCAGCGTGACAGATCCCGCGTGGCGATTTGTGGATGAGGTTCGCATCGTCCGCCAGAACGGCGAAGTCGACATTTCCGTCTTCATCGACGACATCGTCGCAACCGCGGCGGATACGACGCCTCCGACGGCCTCGATCGTTGTTGCCGACAGCGCACTGGCAATTGGCGAAACCGCGCTTGTGACCATCACTTTCAGCGAAGCCGTGACCGGCTTCAGCAACGCCGATCTGACGGCCACCAACGGCACATTGAGCGCGGTCAGTTCAGCCGACGGCGGCATCACCTGGACGGCGACGCTCACGCCAAGCGCCAGCATCACCGACACGACCAACCTCATCACGCTGGACAATACCGGCGTTCAGGATGGGGCGGGCAATGCCGGAACGGGAATCACCACCTCCAACAACTACGCCGTCGACACCCAGCGTCCGACCGCTACCATCGTCGTTGCCGACAGCGCGCTGGCAATTGGCGAAACCGCGCTGGTGACCATCACTTTCAGCGAGGCCGTGACGGGCTTCACCAGCGCCGATCTCTCGGTTGCCAACGGCACAGTGGGCTCGGTCAGTTCGGCCGACGGCGGCATCACCTGGACGGCGACACTCACGCCCACCGCCAGCATCACCGACGCGACCAACCTTATTACGCTGGACAATACTGGCGTTGCGAATGCCGCAGGCAATACCGGAACTGGAACCACCTCCTCCAACAACTTCGCTATCGACACGGCCCGTCCGACGGCCTCGATCGTCGTTGCCGACAGCGCACTGGCAATTGGCGAAACCTCACTGGTGACCATCACCTTCAGCGAGGCCGTGACCGGCTTCAGCAACGCCGATCTGACGGCCACCAACGGCACATTGAGCGCGGTCAGTTCAGCCGACGGCGGCATCACCTGGACGGCGACGTTCACGCCCACCGCCAGCATCACCGACGCGACCAACCTCATCACGCTGGACGATACCGGTGTTCAAGACGGGGCGGGCAATACCGGCAGCGGCACCACCTCCTCCAACAACTACGCCGTCGACACGACCCGTCCGACGGCTTCCATCGTCGTCGCCGACAGCGCACTGGCGATTGGCGAAACCGCGCTTGTGACCATCACTTTCAGCGAGGCCGTGACGGGCTTCACCAGCGCCGATCTCTCGGTTGCCAACGGCACAGTGGGCTCGGTCAGTTCAGCCGACGGCGGCATCACCTGGACGGCGACGTTCACGCCCACCGCCAGCATCACCGACACGACCAACCTCATCACGCTGGCCAATACCGGTGTGGCAGATTTGGCCGGCAATGCCGGAACGGGAACCACCACCTCCAACAACTACGCCGTCGACAGCCAGCGTCCGACCGCTACCATCTTTGTCAGCGATACCGCCTTGCTTGCTGGTGAGACCGCGCTGATGACCGTCACCTTCAGCGAGGCCGTGACCGGCTTCACCAGCGCCGATCTGACGGTTGCCAACGGCACAGTGGGCTCGATCAGTTCGGCCGACGGCGGCATCACCTGGACGGCGACGTTCACGCCCACCGCCAGCGTCACCGACACGACCAACCTCATCACGCTGGACAATACCGGTGTGGCAGATTTGGCCGGCAATGCCGGAACGGGAACCACCAATTCCAACAACTACACCATCGACACCCAGCGTCCGACGGCCTCGATCGTCGTTGCCGACAGTGCGCTGGCAATTGGCGAAACCGCGCTGGTGACCATCACCTTCAGCGAAGCCGTAACCGGCTTCACCAACGCCGATCTCGCGGTTGTCAACGGCACATTGGGCGCTGTCGCTTCCTTCGACGGCGGGATCACCTGGACGGCGACATTCACACCCAGCGCAAGTATCACCGACGCGACCAACCTCATCACGCTGGACAATACCGGCGTTGCGAATGCCGCAGGCAATACCGGAACTGGAACCACCTCCTCCAACAACTACGCCGTCGACACGACCCGTCCGACGGCTTCCATCGTCGTTGCCGACAGTGCACTGGCGATTGGCGAAACCTCGCTTGTGACTATCACCTTCAGCGAAGCCGTGACGGGCTTCACCAGCGCCGATCTGACGGTTGCCAACGGCACAGTGGGCTCGGTCAGTTCGGCCGACGGCGGCATCACCTGGACGGCGACGTTCACGCCCACCGCCAGCATCACCGACACGACCAACCTCATCACGCTGGACAATACCGGCGTTCAGGATGGGGCGGGCAATACCGGTAGCGGCACCACCACCTCCAACAACTACGCCGTCGACAGCCAGCGTCCGACCGCTACCATCGTTGTCAGCGATACCGCCTTGCTTGCTGGTGAGACCGCGCTGGTGACCGTCACCTTCAGCGAGGCCGTGACCGGCTTCACCAGCGCCGATCTGACGGTTGCCAACGGCACAGTGGGCTCGATCAGTTCGGCCGACGGCGGCATCACCTGGACGGCGACGTTCACGCCCACCGCCAGCGTCACCGACACGACCAACCTCATCACGCTGGACAATACCGGCGTTCAGGATGGGGCAGGCAATGCCGGAACGGGAACCACCACCTCCAACAACTACGCCGTCGACACCCAGCGTCCGACCGCTACCATCGTTGTCAGCGATACCGCCTTGCTTGCAGGTGAGACCGCGCTGGTAACCGTCACCTTCAGCGAGGCCGTGACCGGCTTCACCAGCGCCGATCTCTCGGTTGCCAACGGCACAGTGGGCCCGGTCAGTTCGGCCGACGGCGGGATCACCTGGACGGCGACACTCACGCCCACCGCCAGCATCACCGACGCGACCAACCTTATTACGCTGGACAATACTGGCGTTGCGCATGCCGCAGGCAATACCGGAACTGGAACCACCTCCTCCAACAACTTCGCTATCGACACGGCCCGTCCGACGGCCTCGATCGTCGTTGCCGACAGCGCACTGGCAATTGGCGAAACCTCACTGGTGACCATCACCTTCAGCGAGGCCGTGACCGGCTTCAGCAACGCCGATCTGACGGCCACCAACGGCACATTGAGCGCGGTCAGTTCAGCCGACGGCGGCATCACCTGGACGGCGACGCTCACGCCAAGCGCCAGCATCACCGACACGACCAACCTCATCACGCTGGACAATACCGGCGTTCAGGATGGGGCGGGCAATGCCGGAACGGGAACCACCACCTCCAACAACTACGCCGTCGACACCCAGCGTCCGACCGCTACCATCGTCGTTGCCGACGGCGCGCTGGCAATTGGCGAAACCTCGCTGGTGACCATCACCTTCAACGAAGCCGTAACCGGCTTCACCAACGCCGATCTCTCGGTTGCCAACGGCATATTGGGCGCTGTCGGTTCGTCCGACGGCGGGATCACCTGGACTGCGACATTCACGCCCAGCGCAAGTATCACCGACGCGACCAACCTCATCACGCTGGCCAATACCGGTGTGGCAGATTTGGCCGGCAATGCCGGAACGGGAACCACCAGTTCCAACAACTACACCATCGACACCCAGCGTCCGACGGCCTCGATCGTCGTTGCCGACAGTGCGCTGGCAATTGGCGAAACCTCGCTGGTGACCATCACCTTCAGCGAGGCCGTGACGGGCTTCAGCAATGCCGATCTGACGGTTGCCAACGGCACAGTGGGCTCGGTCAGTTCGTCCGACGGCGGGATCACCTGGACGGCGACACTCACGCCCGCCAGCAACGTCAACGACATGAGCAATCTCATCAAGCTGAACAATAGTGGCGTGCAGGATGGGGCGGGCAATACCGGCAGCGGCACCACCACCTCCAACAACTACGCCGTCGACAGCCAGCGTCCGACGGCCTCCATCGTCGTCGCCGACAGCGCACTGGCGATTGGCGAAACCGCGCTTGTGACTATCACCTTCAGCGAAGCCGTGACGGGCTTCAGCAACGCCGATCTGACGGTTGCCAACGGCACAGTGGACGCTGTCGGTTCGTCCGACGGCGGGATCACCTGGACGGCGACGCTCACGCCGAGCGCCCGCATCACCGACAGAACCAACCTCATCACGCTGGACAATACGGGCGTTCAGGATGGGGCGGGCAATGCCGGAACGGGAACCACCACCTCCAACAACTACGCTGTCGATCAACGCGCGCCGGGCATTTCGTCGATCCTTCGCGTTGGGGGCGAAAAAACCAATGCCAGCAGCGTTCAATTCACCGTGACCTTCACCGAAGCCGTATCCCGCGTGGATGCTTCCGACTTCTCGCTCGCCACCACCGGCACGACGGCCGGCAGGATTACAGGCGTCACGCGGATCGATGGGAGCACCTATGCCGTCACCGTCGACAATCTTGCCGGCAATGGCACCGTGCGGCTCGATCTCAAGGCGACTGGCACTGCCATCGCGGATGCAACCGGAAACGCCATCTCCGCCGGATATGGCGCAGGACAGAGCTATCAGGTCGATCACACCGCCCCTGCTGTCACGTCAGTCGCAGTGCCGCGCAACGCGACCTACAAGACCGGCCAGGCCCTCGAATTCATCGTCAAGCTGAACAGTGCGGCAATGGTGGACACAAGTGGTGGAACCCCGAAAATTGCCGTAAAGCTGGATAATGGTCTCACCGCCTACGCAGACTATGAGAGCGGCAGCGGGACGTCGGCCCTGGTGTTCCACTTGCCCGTGATTGCAAGTCAGAAGGACCTGACCGGAATCGTTCTTGGAGACGCCATAGTGCTCGGCGGCGGCACGATCCGCGATCTGTTCGGCAATAATCTGGTGCCCAAGCTGAACGGTATCCCATCGACGTCGGGGATCCTGATCGGCAATGACGCGCCTACCCTCAACGTGACACAGACCCTCAAGGCTTTGCCTGAGAATGCCTCGACGACGGTCGGCCTCAAGGTGGCAAGCCTCGCCATTATCGACGCGGACGGCGGCGGCAACACGCTGTCGCTGGCGGGCGCGGATGCGAAACTGTTCGAGATCAAGAATGGCGCATTGTGGCTGAAGGCCGGCACCAAACTCGATTTCGAGACTAATCCAGTTCTCGATGTTAGCGTGCGGCTCGATGATCCGACGATTGGCACGAGTTTCGAGACCTCCAAAGCGCTCAAGCTTAACATCACCGACGTAATTGAGACGGTGTCGGGCACGTCAGGGAGCAATACGCTGACGGGCACGGGAGGCCACGACATTCTCGACGGCAAGGATGGCAACGATATTCTCAAAGGAGGCGCCGGCAATGACAGGCTCATCGGCGGCACCGGCGTCGATAAGCTCTACGGCGGGGCGGGTAGTGATGTATTCGTGTTCATGACTCCACAGGATTCCGCCCCCGGCTTCACGGGCTTTGTTAACAACGGCTCGTTGAGCCAGCTCTCAGGCGCGGACAAACGCGACATCGTCGCCGATTTTGTGCGTGGGGAGGACCGGCTCGATCTGTCGAAGATTGACGCCAACATCAAGGTCGTCGGCGACCAGAGCTTCGTCTGGAATGGAACGGGGAATTTTTCGGGGAAGTCGGGTGAGCTGATCTACCGCACCTTCGACGTTGCCGGAACAGCCGAGGACAAGACAATCGTCTATGGCGACGTCAACCTCGATGGCCGCGCCGATTTTCAGATCGAACTGACCGGCATCCTTCATCTTGCCAAGGGGGATTTTATTCTCTGAAGCGGCTTACGGGCATCTTTCCTCGCCCCACCAGCGGACGCTGCGAAACAAGATCACGTCAACATCTGGCGGGGGTCGTAAGCGACTGACCCCGGCAAAACGACGGCTTGACTGCGGTCGGTGCGGGACTGACCCTGGTTGCCGATTTGTTCACTCTAGGACGGCCGAATGCCCGGTAGTCGAGTCTACGCGGATTTGACTATCGCAAGAACTGGCCTGCCAACGTTGATGTTCGCTTGCGAAATGGAGCGCGGACGAAGGGCCGGTTCGCGACGTGGGCGCATCAACTTACCGTCGAAGAAAGGTTGTTTTTTGCAGATTTTTCCGTACCTTAGAAAAAAATGCGTAAGACTAATTATGGAACTTTTGGCTTATGTTCGATAGGCTCACTCGAATGCTAATACTCTCGGACACCGGCGGCGGCGCAACCTAAAATTCTAGCAAAGGAACAGATTGCTGGAGATGCGGTAGTGATTTATCGCAGCCGTAGCAGCGGATGCCCAGCGTTCGCTATCTATCTGGACATCGCCGTCCTATCTCCAGCGGTGGATTCGTTTTTTCGCCTCTACCTGCGAAAAAGCGACCTTCGATACTTCCGGGCTTTCAAATCAGTTGCGCGAGCGTGCAACATTGCGTGGATAGAGAAAGGATGCGAATTGGCCGCCATGCATTTAACGCCAGGCGCCGCACTTCGGCCCTTAGATTGCGTAGCCGATGACGCATCAGGATGAAATAGCCGTTGCCAAGGCTAGCCCATAAAGGATGGCAGTCATGAGAGCGCTCAATAGCATGCCGCAGCTGGCAAGCGAGACATGATCCGGTGAGACTGCCAGCGTTCGGGCAATCCCCATGGCATGCGAAGAAAGACCGAGCGAGAAGGCGCGCTCCTCCGGGCCGCTCTCCGGGACAACGTTTTTCCAGAGCGCGCTCGAAATGAACGAGCCTCCGACGCCGTTACACATGACGCAGAGTATAGCGAGATTGTCCCACCCGCCCGTAAGGCGAGACAGAGGGAGCGCGACTGCGAGCGTCGTCATCTTGGGTCCCATGCTTGCGATGTCCGGCTGGTCAAGGCCGAACAGCCAGCCTAGCGCGACGGCGGCGAGAATACCTGTAACTGTTGATACCAGCGTCGATAGAAGCATCGCCCGCGCGTTTGCGTGGATGAGCATCCTTTGCTGCCAGAGCGGCAGGGCTAACGCCACGGTCGCCAGACCAATCAGGAATGTCAAAGGCCGGACATAGGCGAGATAGTCGCTTGGAGCTAGGCCAACGCCCGGCAGAAGAATGCAGAGCACAATGATGGCGAAGAAAAGCGGATTTCGGAGCGAGGAGATGCGGAGTTTCTCCGTCAAACGTCGACTGATCAGCCAGATCAGGAACGTCGCCGTCAGCCAGACCAGTGTTGGAATGATGTCATCCATGCTTGTTCTTGAAAATGCGGAAAACTTGGACGCCAACGAGAAGTGAAAAGACTAGCGAGACGAAGACCGTCACCAGAATTTTCAGGATAACCATCGCACCGACATCATGCAGGGTAAGAAACCCAGCACCCAATGGATAAAGGAACAACGGGAAGTGGCGCAGAAGTGTCTGTGCGGCCGGTTCGGTAACGCTTACCAGCGGTGGCGCCAGGCAAAAGCCTAGGAAAAGCAGCGCCAGCCCAATAAGCGCGGCCGGCACCGGGAGGTTAAAACCTGCCGCAAGCCCCTCGCCCGCCGCCCATGCCGCGAAAATAACGGCAAGGGCACCGATCCAGCGCCCGGCCGCCCGAAACCGATCAAGGTTCATGCGTGCTCCGGCAGCGGGATTTCGGGATGGACCAGACCTTCAGCGCGCAAATCAGACCAGAAGCCGGCCGGAATGACGGCTGAAAAGTGGGCTACATTCGCTTCGATTTCAGCGGGTTTGACCGCTCCGAAGACGACAGAGGCGACCACCGACGATGCCAAGGGAAATTGAAGTGCCGCGGCCGGAAGAGAAACGCCATGCGCGTGAGCGACGGCCGTTAGTTTCCTGACCCGCTCGATGATCGAATCCGAGGCAGCACCATACTCGTATTTCGCACCTTCGACGGGCCCCGTCGCCAGGATACCAGAGCTGAACACGCCGCCGACAACAAGGCTCGCACCCCGTTTTCCGGCGCGGGCGACCTCGTCAAAATAGATGTCATGCTCCAGCAGCGTGTAGCGCGAGGCAATAAGGAAGACATCGAGATCAAAGCGATCAAGAAAGCGGTCGATCATGCCCCGCTCGTTCACACCGGCACCGATGGCCTTGATCTCCCCGCTCCGCTTCAATTCTTCCAGCGCGCGATAGCCACCTTTTTCCAGATCGCCAAGGCGGGCGTTCAACTCTTCTTTGCTGCGGAAATAGCCGCTGTCGAGGTCATGGATGTAGAGCCCATCCATCTGGTTGACTCCGAGACGCTGCAGGCTGTCCTCATAAGAACGCATGATGGCGTCGTAGGTAAAGACGTGATGATGCTCGAAGGGCAGCGCTCCGGCCCAGTTTACGGACTTGAAGGAGTCACGGTCGCGCGGTGCCTTCAGCAGCCGACCAACCTTGGTCGTGAGAACATAGGAACCACGCTCCTTTTCATAGAGCGCGCGCCCCGTTCGATGTTCGGCTTGGCCAAGACCATACCAGGGCGCGGTATCGTACAGGCGGAGGCCAGAGTTCCAGGCCGCTTCGAAGGTTGCGCGGGCAGTCGGTTCGTCGATTGCTTCATAAACGCCACCGAGCGGGCAGGTTCCAAGCCCCAGAACGGGAATATGAAGGTCGGTTTGGCCAACGCGCCTGGATGTATCGGGCTGCATGATTTGTGTCCTAGAGAGTTCTGGCGTCGACGACGCGGCCCGTTTCTGCGGACCGATAGGCCGCTTCCGCCAGGGCATAGGTTTTGAGGCTGTCTTCGGCGGAGGTCTCGAAATCACCCCCGTGGCGAAGCGTGTCTATGAAGTGCTGCTGAGTACGCGGCACGCTATCCTGGATCTGTGTCCATGGCGAAGATGTCCAGCTGCGACTATCGTTTTGGATTATCTCGCGTCTCTGCTGACCGTCCGAATGGACCTGCAGGACCTCGCCTTCCAGGATCTGGATCGTGCCAAACCGCCCCTCGATTTCACCGAGCGTCTGGGGAAAAGGGTTTGGAAATCGGTGAGAGGCGTAGCTGACATCGACGATCGAGGTCGCGTGATTGTGGTGGCGCAGAAGGATTGTTGCCGCGTCCTCGCCGGCCAGCCCTTCCTTGACCGACTGGGCAAAGCACGAAACGTCGCCGGCATCACCGAACAGGAAGCGTGCAAGATCCAGCATGTGGATGCCTACATCCATGATTATGAAGCGCTTGGTTTGCAGGAGATAGGGTTGGTTCGAATAGACATCAATAGCGTTGCGCCAGGAAAGGCGGCCGAAGGTCACGTCGCCAATTTCCCCGCTGTCCAGAATTCCACGGATGCGCTGAAAGATCTTCTGAAACCGGAAGTTCTCGTGCACCATCACCGGCACTTTCGCTTCCGCTGCATTGGCGACGATGCGACGGCACGTATCGATATCAGGCGCAAACGGCTTCTGAACGATGACCGGCACGCGATGCCTTACCGCCAGTGCAACCAGTTCCTCGTGCGTCTCCATCGTGGTGCAGATATCGACAAAGTCGAAGGCGCCGGACGACAGGATTTCCGCGGTATCGTGCCAGGCGGGAATGGAAAATTCAGCGGCATAGCTGCGTGCCCGCTCTGCATCGCGATCACAGACCGCAACGATTTCGGCTCCGGCCGTTTCCGACCACGCGTGAAGCTGGTTACGAGCGAAGAAGCCGCAGCCGATGAGCAATCCCTTGAGGGGTTTAGTCATTGGGTCTTTCCATAATCGAGATGAAGAACGCCGTAAGCCCCCATGTGAACAGCGTCGGCAAAAGGCTGTGGTGTGTGGAATGCGCCGCGGTCAAGCGCTGCGACTTCGAAACTTTCCTCGTCCATCAAGTAGCCCGTGACTTTGGTTTTGCCGGAGAGAGCGATGGCAACGGGCTCAGCCGAAAGATTGGCGAAGAGAGCTTTCCTGTAGCCATCTTTTTCCCACGTTACGTGCGCCAGATGGCCGTCGATGCCGGCTGACACCACCTTCCCTCCTGCGGCCTCGGAGATCCAGCGCGCGACGTGATAGAGCGGATAGATCGCGCCATCTGGCCTGTGGTCCCAGTCCTCGCGCGCAAAGGACTGACGCGATGACACTAGCCCAAACGGACCTGTTGGCGCGCCGAAAGCGAAGCGATCGATGCCCCAAGGGGCAATCTGCGCGAGATAGCCCACATGCCAGGCCGCTGCGAAAAGGCCACGCTGGCGCGGATCCTGCGCTGCCATGCCAGCACGCTCGTCCGGCCGGTTATCGACTGGCGCGGGACCGTAAGGGCTGAGTCGCGCACCGATGCCGACTGGCCCGACGGCCAGTGGCAGGCCATTCGCAAGCCGCCCGGCGGAATGAAGGATATGCGGCAGCGACTGCAATGTCTCGACAACCGATGCATCATCGGCTGCATGCACGACTGGGGTCGTCGCGAAGGTGAGGTATTGGGCTCGTTCCGGGTTCGGGCGCTTGCGGTTGAACTCTGTGAAGAAGGCTGGCGTGCCACCGCCGCGTCTGCTTTCCGGAAACGTAGCATCAAGCGCGGTTGCAAGCTGTTCTTCAGTCAGGTGCGGTGGGCGTGGCTCTCCTGGCTGGAAGGACTGTTCGTCGATCTTGGCAAAGGCCGCAATGTCCGAGACGGCAATACCTGCGTCCTTGAAGGTCTGCGCAAGCCTCTCCAGCTCTGAGCCGGCCGCAGCAGGATCGTCGCCGCTGAGAATGACCTGCACGTCGAGTGAAGCACCTGTCCGTCGCAGCAGTTCTTTGAGGTCGGCAGCCGCCGCGACCGTATCACCGCGCGCCGCGTCGTAGCGAAGCAGAAGGCGGGCCGGCCTCAGCTCAACCAGTGCATCGGCAAATCGAAGCGCATCCCGCGCGTCGTCCAAATAATCGAGTGGAAGCGCATAATCCGGCAGCAGCTGGCCTTCGAAAGCCGGCACGGAAACGGGGGTGGCCACAGCAGCGTTCATGCCAGCGTCTGCGATTGCGACGGTGACCGACTGCCGCGCCGGGACTGCGGGATTAAGCAGATACGGATAGGGCAATCCGATGGGGCGGCTGTAGGTCTTGAACGAGGCGTCAGACCAGTTGCGGTGATCCTCCATCTCAAAGATGTCTCCTGCAAAGCGCGCAGAAACGCGCAGCCCCGCATGTGGCCAATGCGCAATCGCCTGGATATCCAGGACCGGCTGGCCGGGGCTGATCTCCAGCGGGATGTTTAGCTTTCTTACAAGGCCGGATGCATGCTCGACCTCAATCTGCGTGCCGGCAAAACCGAGCAGAGGATGCAGGATGACAAAACCAGTCCTGTTGGTACTGAACGCTGCATCCGCGCGGATGTCAGCAGCTGCCTCGAGATGGCCTTCGGCGCGCGCCGTGAAGCTGATCTTCGCCAGAACGCCTTCTCCGGCCTCACCAAAATAAGCGTCGTAGCGCACATGAAGACCAGCGTCCTGCTCGTCGAAGTGCAAATCCGAGATAACCGGCAGCGGCGTGCCCCAGCCGGGCGTGCGCACGAGGAAACTGATACCGCGGAGAATTTCCACGCCGTTCCAGCGTATCCACCGCAACGCTCCCGCATCGAATGTCGCTTCGAGCGCACCGGCCTTGAGAACCCGCTTTGCCGGTTCCTCTCTGGCCGTGCCAGTCAGGATGATGGAGGGCTTCATCGGGATTGCCTTTTCACGAAACTGTCGAAAGCGACGGCAGCGACGATAATCAGACCGACCAAGATTTGCTGCACGTAGGGGGAGACGTTGAGGATGACCAGACCGTTGAGAAGGACGCCGGTCAGCAAGGCGCCGATGACAGTGCCGAAGATGGAACCGGTGCCACCCTGCAGGCTCGTTCCGCCGATCACGACAGCGGCGATCGCCGTCAGTTCGTAACCCGAACCCGCTACCGCCTCTGCCGAATTCAGCCGGGACGCGAGCACGAAGCCGCCAAGGCCCGAGCAGAAGCCGATAACGGCGTAGACGGCAGTCGTCACACGCGCCGTATTGATGCCGGAAAGCCGCGCCGCATCCGGGTTTGATCCCACCGCATAGACCGCGCGACCAAAGCGGGTCTGCGTCAGCACGAAATGCGCGAGCAGCGCCACGACGAGAAAGATGATGACGGGAACCGGGACCGGTCCAATCATGCCGCGCCCCCACCAGCCGAATGCCTCGTCAAAACCGGAAATCGGCCCGCCATTGCCGATGGTGAGTGCAACCCCGCGAAACACCGTCATCCCACCCAGGGTGACGACGAAGGCCGGGACGGAGAGGCGCGCGACCGCAAGCCCTTGCAGATATCCGGCAAGCGTTCCCGCCGCGATCGCCGCGATGGCAGCACAAGGCCATGCGAAGCCAGAGCCATCAGCACTGGGCAGGAACCGCCCCTCAACGCCACCCTTAGCGACAACGGCCGCCACGAGCCCGGCCATTGCTACGATCGAACCGACCGACAGGTCTATCCCGCGCGCCAGGATGACGAAGGTCATGCCCACGGCAATAATGCCGTAGATCGACACTTGCCTCAGGATGTTGAACAGATTGAGGGGCATGAGAAAGCGCGGCTGAAGAGCGGCAAAGAGTAACACCAGCCCCAAAAGGAAGATGAGCGGTGCGATCCTGCCGAGAATGGCAAACGTCTGCGCGCGGTGCGTCATGGCAAGGGAGATGCTAGACATTGAAATTTCCTTGGAGGTTACTCAGCCGTGCCGGGTCATCTTTGTCATCAGCTCTTCCGCCGAGGCCGATGCGCCGGCGGTCTCGAAGACGGAGCGGCCTTCGCGCAGAACGACGATCCGGTCCGCAAGCGCCATCAGCTCCGGCAGATCAGAGGAGATGACAAGGACGGCAACACCTTGCCCGGCGATATCGCGCAGGAGCGCATGAACGTCCTCTTTTGCACCGACATCGATGCCGCGCGTCGGCTCGTCGACGATCAGCACCTTTGGCTGGCGCGCAATCCACCGGGACAGGATGACCTTTTGCTGGTTTCCGCCGGAAAGCGTTGCGATAGGAGCAGTGAGCGAGCTTGCGCGGATGCCAAGCCGCTCAACGTAACCGCGGAAGAGATCCCTTTCTGCTGCCCGGTCGTTGAGCCAGCGATACCGGGGAGGACTGGCACCCGCGAGGGCGAAATTCTCGACCACGGCACGCTGCGGCAGGATCGCCTGCCCCTTTCGATCTTCCGGCACAAGGCCGATACCGGCGCGAATAGCCTCTGTCGTGGAAGACGGCGAGAACCGTTGCCCGCCCAGATGGATTTGGCCCGCCCCAATCGGATCAATGCCGAAAATCATCCGGGCTGTCTCAGACCGTCCCGCACCAACAATGCCGGCAAGGCCGACAATCTCGCACGCACGCAGGTCGAAACTGACATCCGTTACGCGAGCCGGGGCGCGTCCCAATGCCTGCGCCGCCAGATTGCGTACCTCAAGAACGACCTCACCCAGCGCAGCCGACTGCCGCCTGCCACCGATCTGGATGTCGCGACCAGCCATCGCACGGATCAACTGCGCATTGCTGACAGCGGCGACATCGCCCTCTTCAACCATTCGTCCGTCCCGCAGAACGGTATAACTCTTGCAGAAAGCTCTGATTTCATCGAGCCGATGGCTCACATAGAGTATTGCGACACCTTCGCGCGACAAGTGCCCGATGATCTCGCCAAGATGGCCGACCTCTTCCGGAGAAAGCGAAGCCGTCGGCTCATCCATGATGACCAGTTGCGACTTTCTGGTCAGCGCGCGGGCAATTTCGACCATCTGCTGCTGCGCGATCGAAAGGCTGGCAACAGGCTGGCGCACATCGAGTGAGGATATGCCGAGTTGGGAGAGCGCATCACGCGATGCCTGCCGGACACGCGTCCAGTCAACCGTTCCAAAACGTGTAACCGGCAGGTGGCCGGCAAAGATTGCCTCGGCAACGGATAAATCGGGAAAGAGTGAAAGCTCCTGGCGGATGACACTGATGCCGGCCTTGTCGGCAGCACGTGGCTCATCAAAAACGGCAGCGGCGCCATTGACCTCTATCGTCCCGGAATCTGCAGGAAAGACGCCTGACAAAAGGTTGATGACGGTGGATTTTCCAGCGCCGTTTTCGCCAAGTAAAGCGCGCACCTCGCCTGCCCTTAGAGACAACGAGATACCGTCGAGGACCGTTACCCCGAAAAAGCGTTTGACGAGATTGACCGCGACCACAAAAGGTACGGGGCGCTCAGCGCGCCCCGACGTCTCGACGTCCACGGAATCCGGACGTGGGTGTATCGTCATCAGTTGATGAGCCCTACGCGCTCAGCCTGCTCAAGATTTGCAGGTGTAATGGCGACAGGGGCAACCAGAACGTTGTTGGTGTCCGGCTTCTTGCCTTCGCGAATAAAGTCGACGATCGTGCGGATGGCAACGCGGCCCTGCTGTCCCGGGAACTGATCTACAGTGCCCGCGAGGCTACCGTCCTTTACGCTCTTCAGGGCATCTTCCGAACCGTCATAACCGTAAATCTTGATCTTGCCCTTCAAACCACGGGCTTCAACGGCCTGTGCCGCACCCAGCGCCATGTCGTCATTGCCAGCGACGATGACATCCGGAACCTCGGAGAGGCCGGTCAGGATGTTCTCCGTGACAGCCAGTCCCTTGTCCCGAGAGAAGTTTGCTGTCTGCTCGGAGACGAACGTGTACTTGCCACCGGCTGCATCAAGCACCTTGTGAACACCGCCACTACGGTCATTGGCAGTCTTGTCGCCCGGAATGCCCTGCAGGTTGACGACCTTGGCACCCTTAGGGAAATCCTTCACGACCGCCTCGCCCTGGGATTCGGCGCCCTTGAAGTTGTCGGCGGCGACGTTGGCGAGGACTTCCGGAACACCATTGACGGGGCGATCCACGGTGACAACCGTAATGCCTGCTGCGATTGCTTCCTTGACGACGGGCGCAAGCGCATCGGCTTCCACCGGCGCCAGAATGATGCCGTCGACACCCTGCACGATGGCTGCCTCAAGATCAGCGATCTGCTTAGGCGCAGACAACTGAGCGTCCGCCTTCACGATGGTGACCCCACCAATCTTCTTCGCTTCATCTTCCAGCTGGTCGGTCAGGAAGACGAAATGCGTGAAGGCGAAGGTCAGCGGCGAAACGAATACCGTCACTTCGGCATCCTTGCCTTTGGGCTCTGCATGAAGCGACGAAACGCTGGCGGCGAATAACGCGAGGCCAGAGGCGACGGTCAGGATTGACTTGCGAAACATGTGTTGGGCTTCCTTGTTTTGATGCCGAGAGGCTAGCGAGACAGTCCGCCCATTCCAAAGCCGAAATCACCAAATTCAGTGACAAAGCAGGAATTTAAATATGATTATTCGCGTGCGATTAGTAAAATTAATCTACTCTCTTTATAGGCATAGTGTATTTTTGGGCCGCGCTTCGCCTTTTCCAATTATATCAGAAACTTACAACCGGGCGGCTCATATCGCCGGCAGCCGACGAGGTCTTTGAAAGGAACGCATGTCCCAATATCTCTCTTCTCTCTTTTCGCTTGCAGGCAAAACGGCGCTGATAGCGGGCGGAGCTGGTGCCATTGGCTCGGCGATTTCCGAAGCCTTCGCCAAGGCGGGCGCGCGCGTGATTGTTCATGACCTGTCAAACGAGCGCCTTGCGGGCTTGCAAGCCCGTTTCGAGGCCGAAAACCTGCTTTTCGATGGTATTCAGGTCGATCTCGACTCTGCGGTTGCCTGCAACAATCTTGTCGAGAAGGCACTGCAGGTGACGGGGCGGATCGATATTCTCGTCAATCTGCAGGGCATCAACCGCCGCAAACCGATCGTAGACGTAACCCAGGACGATTTTGACATCATTACATCGGTCAACTTCCGAAGCGTCTACTTTCTGTCACGGGCCGTGCAGCCCGTCATGAAGGCGCAGGGCGGTGGCAAAATCCTACATTTCAGCTCGTTGTCGGCAAACATCTCCTTCGACACCATCTCGGTCTATGCGGCCACAAAAGCTGCGGTCACATCCTTGACCCGATCGATGGCGCACGAATGGGCCGGCGACAATATTCAGGTCAACGCCATCGAGCCAGGTTTTGTCCAGACCGAATTCACGCGCCCGCTCTGGGATGATGAATACCGCAGCCGTTGGTTTGCCGACTACATTCCCGCCGGACGCCTCGCCGTACCGGAAGACTTGATCACAACGTCGCTCAGCCTCGTGGCACCGGCTTCGTGCTACATTACCGGCCGAAGCGTCGTGGTAGACGGCGGTGTGCTTTCCGGAGACTCTTGGGTTGAGAAGCAAGACTGACCGGCCGTCTATGCCTGACCGGCTCCCCTCCCCACGCACAAGACTTGCAGAGAAAGACCGCTATGACCAACTGGCTCATTCAAACCGAAGAACTCTCCACTCTCCTGGAAAACAGGCCCGGCAATGTCGTCGTCCTGGATTGCTCCTGGTATCTGCCCGAAGCCGGCAAACACGCCAGGGATGACTTCTTTGCGGGTCACATTCCCGGCGCACGCTTCATCGACCTTGGCGACATATCGGATCCGAACTCTCCCTATGTAAACATGTTACCCGCTGCAGATCTCTTCGCGGCTCAGGTGGGTCTGCTTGGGATCGGCAATGAGACGGAGGTCATCGTCTACGATGCAGGCTACGTTTCTTGCCGCCTTTGGTGGATGTTCCGTACTTTCGGCCACGACCGCGTCCGCATTCTGAATGGTGGCTGGCGGAAATGGAAGGCGGAAGGCCGACCGGTCGAAACCGGCGAAAGCCGGCCGATCGAAGCGCGTTCTTTCAGCGCCCGCCTGGCTGTCGGCAAAGTCGCGACCGTTGATGAGGTACACGCTGCCGTCGACACGGGCGGTACGACAATTGTGGATGCACGAACAGCAGCGCGTTTCAACGGGCTAGAAGGCTCCGGCTATCCCGGTGTCGCTTCCGGCTACATGCCGAGCGCGACCAACACGCCCTGGGCCCGTTTCTTCGATCCCGACAGGAACTTCGAATTCGTAACGCCCGAAAAAGCCCGCACCATCTTCGAGGAAGCGAACGCCGACATTTCCGGCGATGTCATCACCACCTGCGGCTCTGGCGTTACAGCCTGCATCCTGGGCTTCATGATCGAGCAATTAGGTAATCCGGATTGGCGTCTTTACGACGGCTCCTGGCATGAGTGGGGTCAACGCGAAGACTTACCGAAGCTCATCAAACAATCGGGGTATTGAAGACAACCGAACCACAGATCCGCGAATTCGTCGTCGTGTCGTGTCGGTGCGGCATAACGACCAATTATGGAACCCGCGGAGGCTGTGTTTGAGGATGGGCGCCTCCAAGATCAATCACTGGACAGGTTTGGCTTCGTCTAACTAGTCCAGGCAAGCCACTTAGCGAGGCCAAAACCTGCCGTCGAATATTAACTTTTAGTTAACTAAGTCGGCGCAACTTTCTTCACAACGCAGCCACGCCATTTGCAATTGCTGCGTCGATCGGCGGTCTACCTCCCAGGCTGCGGTTGTTATTAGACGGCCTGTCCTTCTCATTCGGCAGGCCGTTTTTTTGTTTGCTAAACCACTCCTCCCCAATAAGGGGATAGCTCCCGCGCGCTCCTTGAAGGGTTACTTGCCGAAATTCGCAGCTATGAACCCGTTGGAGAGTTTACCTTTGAATGTCTTGGTCATCCGAACAAGGCGGCGGATACATTCGCCGGAATTTAAATCGCCGAAATCCTCAAGCGGACTGAGCGAATGTTTTGGCGTCCGCGACGGGAGACAGTCCGAAATGATCCCGTAGTGTGGTGCCTTGATATTCGTTCCGGAATAGCCCTCGCTTCTGAAGGATAGGTACCACCTCCTGGGCGAATAGCTCCAGTTGGCTGTTGATGATCGGCGGCATGATGTTGAAACCGTCCGCAGCACCCGACGCGAACCAGTCTTCCACGATATCGGCAATTTCCTCCGGGGTGCCCGCGACCGCAAAATGCCCTCGCGCGCCTGCGAGCTTCCGCAAAAGCTGTCTGAGCGATAATCCCTCTCGCAGTGTCATGTCCACGTAGCCGATCACTCTGCTTTTCGACGCCTCGACCTGGTTAGGATCAGGAAAATCATCCCGCGTTAGTGGACGATCAAGCGGAAGTCCTGTGAAGTCGTGCCCCCCAAATCTGGCAGACAAACGCGCCAGCCCGACATCGGTGCTCGTGAGGGCGTCGAGCTCTTCCCAGACCAGCTCGGCTTCACGTTTTGTCGATCCGATTGCTGCGCTGATACCTGGCAGAACCACGATGTCCTCCGGTCGACGCCCATAAGCCACGCTGCGGTTCTTGATGTCGGAATAGAACGTCTGCGCGGACTCCTTTGTCATATGCGCGGTGAAGATCGCCTCGGCCCGCCGTGCAGCAAAGGATCGTCCGGCATCGGACTGGCCTGCCTGGATATAAACAGGCCGTCCTTGGGGACTGCCAGGCACATTCAGTGGACCCTTGGTGCGGTAGTGCTGACCCTCGAAATTCACGGGGCGAACCCGGTCGGTGTCCAGATATTGGCCGCCCTCGCGGTCATCCAGAACGGCGTCAGCCGGAAAGCTTCGCCAAAGCGCATCGACGGCCTCGACGAATTCTTCGGCGAGCTTGTAGCGGTCTCCATGTTCGATGTTCTGCTGCAAGCCGTAGTTTGCACCGGCTTCAGCCGCCCACGATGTGACGATGTTCCAGCCCGCCCTACCGCCTGACAGGTGATCGAGCGTCGCGAACTGCCGTGCCAGGGTGTACGGCAGACTGTATGTCGTGGACGCCGTTCCGATCAGTCCGATTTTTTGAGTTTTCGCAGACAGAAGCGACAGAAGGACGATCGGCTCGAGCGAGCCGGATGCCGCCAATCCGCTGCTGTTGGGAGCAACAAGCGTGTCTGCGAGAAAGACGGCATCGAATTTCGCGGCTTCCGCGATCTGAGCCGCCTCGACGTATAAGTCGATGTCGGTGAGCGGCTTGTGGTTGGATGCCGGATGTCGCCATGCGCCTTCATGGTGGCCGCGTGACATCAAGAACAGATTGAGGTGCAACTGTCGCGACATGACGGTTCCTTTCAAACAGCATCCGCCTCGATGCCAAGACTTTTTAACAGCTTAGCGCGGAGGGCTGAGATTTCACTTTGGTGACTGCGCCGCGGGTGCGGCAGAGAGACAAGATGATCCTCGGCGATCCCACCGTCTTTCAGCACCAGGATGCGGTCCGAAAGCAAAAGTGCCTCATCGACATCGTGCGTAACCAAAATGATTGTGGGCCGGCGGCGCTCAACGAGTTTCAACAGAAGGTTCTGCATGCGCAGCCGCGTTAGGGCATCCAGTGCCCCGAAAGGCTCGTCGGCGAGCAACAGCTCTGGTTCACGAAGAAGAGATCGTGCCAGAGATGCACGCTGCTTTTGTCCACCGGACAATGTTGATGGCCAGACGTCCACCTTCTCGGCGAGACCGACCAGGCCCAACATATTCACTGCCGCCGATCTCGCATCTGGCCGACGCAGACCAAGAGTTACATTGTCGATCACATTCTTCCAGGGCAGAAGCCGCGAATCCTGAAACAGAACCGATGTGCTGTCCGGCTTCGTGAAGCTGCCTTGTGTCTCGGCGTCGTCGTCCAGTCCAGCGAGCGCGCGCAACAGCGTTGTTTTACCGGACCCCGACTCGCCAAGCAGTGCGACAAACTGGCCGTGCGGTATTTCGAGCGAAATCCGGTCGAGGACCATCGTTCCCTTAAAGCTGCGGGACAAGTCCCGCAAAACGACCGAAGGCGAATAGGGGCGATAAACGTTCATGATCCGAGCGCCCTCCGATATGAAAGCGCCCGTGTCTCGATTGCCCTGACGATGGCATCCGACACAAGACCGAGCACGGCGTAGATGATGATACCCACCACGATAATCTCAGTCTGACCCCAGTCCCGTGCCCGGTTCATCAGGTAGCCAATCCCTGTCTGGGTATTGATAAGCTCAAGGACGACGAGTGCGGTCCAGCACAAGGCCACAGCAAGCCTCAGCGCGACGAAGAACCCGGGCAGTGCTCCTGGCAACGCAACGTGGCGCACGAATTCGCTGCGGGTCAGCCCAAGCGTTCTAGCCAGTTCGACGTGACCGATGTCGATGCTTCGGAGCGCAGCATGCGTGTTGATGTATACAGGGACCAGGACCGCCGTGAAAATCAGAAAGATCTTCATCGCTTCGCCGATCCCGAGCCAGATGATCACCAGCGGGATGAGAGCGAGCGTGGGGACAGCCCTTTTGACTTGAACTAGACCGTCGATGAGCGCCTCGCCGCTTCTAGTCAAACCTGCGAGTAACGCGAGCACGACGCCGACGACTATCCCAAGGAAAAGTCCTGCATAGGCGCGCCCTGCTGATGCGAGCAGATGAGGCAAGAGGCTGCCATCCGCAAACATCTCGTATCCGGTTTTCAACGCAGTCGACGGTGCCGCCAGCGTTGCGGGCGACAGGTACCCGAGGCGCGACGCAGCCTCCCAAGCAAGAAGTACCAACACGGGTCCAAGCAATCTGACGCCTGCCGGAAGCCGCTTCGGTGTAAGACGGGTTTCCTTGCTGGCCCGCACGGGTTCCGGCGTCCTGACAGCCCTGTCCCAATGTTTGGCAGACGACCTTATGAAGTCCTGATTTGTCGCGTCCGTCATATCAGCTCCTGAAGTAGGTCTGGAGGTTACCTGGCGTCCAGAACGACCTGATCGAAATCACTCACGAATGATTGTTTCGCGTCGAACTGCTCCTTGATCGAGCCAGCCTTGTAGAGAATATCGATGAGCTTTTGATGATGCGGGATCGCCTCGATAGAGGTCTGGAACACCAGAGGCGACTGTCCCTCGAGAATAGCTGCCGTGTCCTCGGGCGACACGCGCTGGAAGTCGGTGTAGTAAAACTTCGACCAGGCGGCCTCGTTATCGTTGCTCCATTTCCCGGCGCGAACAAATGCTCCAAGGAAGGCCTTGATCGCTTCAGCCTTCTGTGGATCAGCGAGCACCTCTGGCCGTGCGTAGAAGTATGAGGTGCTCGGCAAAAGCTTCCGCTCCTCCGGATCGAGGACGGGGGACGCGCCGACCTGCTTGACCAGTCGGGTCACATGCGGTTCTTGAAGCACCGCGACATCTACCGCACTTGCCCGGATAGCATCGGGTAGATCGGCGACGCGCAGCTTGACAAGCTCGACGTCATTCAACGTCAGTCCAGCACGGTTCAATGCCTCGATCAGGAAAACCTGCCGCCCTGATCCCTCAATGTAGCTCACCTTCTTGCCCTTGAGCTCGGAAAGCTTGTTGATGGTCAATCCGGGGCGCGTGGTGAGACGATATTGCGCGACGTCGCGCGTAAACGTGCCGACGATCGGAAGCAGTGTACCAGCCGCGCGTGCTTGGATCGGCGGCGTGTCGCCGACATAAGCAATATCGAGAGCCCCTGCTCTGATCGCTTCATAGATCGCTGGTCCGCCAGCGAAATTTGGAAACTCAATTTGGAAGGTCAGCTTCTCGCGTTCACCACTTGCCTCCAGCAGATTGCGAACAAATTCGCTCTGGTCGGCGACGATCAGCTTGGTGTTCGGGTCGACCGCCTCGGCGGCGATGGCCATATGCACTGTCGTCGCGAAGAAGCCGATTGACGCAAGTAAGTGGAAGAAAATTCTACGTTTCATGTCATCAGCCCATTTGATTTCCGCATTTCTGCCAAAACCATATAAGTTGCGAAATTAAATTTCAATGTCTATAATCGCTATAGAAAACATTTAGGTTGGCGTGCTCGAAACTGCGGAATTGACAGTAGATTATTTCCTCAGCGATGGGCGGCTCGGATACCAAGTTCCAAATTCGATCGTCGAAGCGCCACACGCCCCTGAGATTTCCGTTTCCATTAAAAGGTCTGCCAACTACGCGTCGCCTTTACGCGATTGCCTTTCTCCGCCCCCGCAATTGTTCAAGGTTGCGCGAAAGACCAGGACGAAGGCGCGACGGAATGACCGTACGGCGGGAATGCTCCTGCCGGTCCGCTAATAATATCGTTTAGCGATTCATATCCATCATCGGGGGAAGACAACGCCGTCAAAGAGCTTCCGCGCCGTCCGCACAGTTCCGGCCCCTTGATGTCTCCCTCATCATCGAGATCGAGGAACACCTCCATGTTACCGGTGGGGTGCTCGATGATGTAGCGGCCATCAGCCGGAGGGCGGGCGAGGATGGCAGCGGGACTCCCGGCAAGTCTCGTCGCCGTCGCAACGGTGATAGCGGCCAGCACGCCGATCGAGGCATGCACGAGATGCGGAATGAAGCTGCCGCCCGAGACCTTATTGAACAGGAATTGGCGATGGATGAGGTTGTGAGGGCTGGACATGGGTGACCATTGTTGTTCCCAGCATTTTGAGCGGCCCAGGCACCCGGAAACCGAGCCGGCGGCCGTCAAATCCCGCAGCAAAATCGGCCCGCGCGTCCGCAGGATTTCGCGCCTCTCGTTTTGTCGCACGGAATTGTATAAAAAACCATCACCGAGCGTTTCTTCTCAGTCCTGATACTTCTATTGAGGTTCGATTTGTACGGCAGGTGAAGAAGGACTGTGTCTCACGGTCGAGATACGTCTATTAAGGCTATTGTTGCAGCCGAGGTTTTTCGCCGATCCAAGGGCTGGAATGGATACCCCCCGTGGATACTGGGCCTAACCTCAAGAACACCCGATCGAGTCCCTCTGAACCTCCGAGGGCGGCAAGCCGGCATCGCAAGCCGACAGCCTCAGCAAGGGTTACCTCCATCGCCAAAAGGCTAAATTGAATGTTCTCGCGTCATTGGCTCTACTCGCCATTGTCGCGGTCCCCGAACTTGTCCCCACTGTATCGGGAAAGCACCATCGCGATCCGTGAGCGAAAGGCCCTTTAGTTGGCTCCCGCCGAGCTATCCAGGGGGTCTTTCGTTTGATCGCGTCCTGCAATCTTTACGCCCGAGGCAATAAGGCAGAGCTATCTCAATGTTCTGTGATATCTCTATCCCGCCATCAGCCGTTCAAGAGCACTGATGCTTGAGAGATGCGTGCGCTCTCGCTCCACTGGAGACGAAAAGCATGCTGGACACACCATCCCCGCGCGACAAGCCCACTGTCGGAGTTTCTATCTGTACCCAGGGAGGGATTTGGATCGCGTCGATTGTTTGTAAGCGCAATTTTCGATGCACCTTGACGGCTGCTGCAGCGCTGAACCGCAATCACACCGCGCATATCCAGCTCTATTGCGCCGCGGTGGTCGTGGCGTAATTGAACGGCAGCAGGTCGTCGATTTTGGCCGCTTCGTCCCGCTGCGGCAACTCAGTGAGCACATGGCGCAGCCAGGTGAGTGGGTCGACGCCACAGGCGCGGCAAGTCAGCATCAGACTGTAGATCACGGCGCTGGCCCTGGCTCCGTCAGCGGTGTCGCTGAACAGCCACGATTTTCTTCCGGTCGCAAAAACTCTGATGTCGCGTTCCAGAATGTTGTTATCGATCGGCATCCTGCCGTCGCTGATGTAGCGCGTCAGATAATCCCATTGGTTTAGGGTGTAGGACACGGCATCGCCGAGCTTGGTATCCGGCACGACCTTAGGCGCGATATTGTCGAGCCACGACTTGAGTGCGTTTAGGACAGGCAAGCTGTGCTGGTGCCGGAAGCGACGAATGCAGTCTGCTTTCGTCTCGCCGGCATCCGGGGTCTTATCTTTTGCCTGCTTTTCGATCCGGTAGAGCTGCTCGAAGAACCGGAGTGCCTGTTCCGGCGGCCCGCCTCCGTTCTTCCTGGTTTTGAGGGCCTCGACAAAGCGCCGCCTGGAATGGGCCATGCATCCGATATGTGTCGCGCCGTCCAATGTGCGCCAGGCTATGTAGCCATCAGTCATGAGTATGCCGCGGTATTTGCCAAGGAAGGTCTGTGGGTGAATCTGACCGCGGCCGGGCTGGTAGTCGAGAAGCACGATCGGCTCCTCACTATTCTCGCCGCTGCGATAGGCCCACATATACGACGTGCTGGTGGCTTCCTTGTCCTTTTCCTTCAGCACTTGAACTGTCGTCTCATCGCCATGAATGAGAGGCTGCGACTGAAGCCGCAATCTCAGCGCATCGTAGATGCGATGCAAATGCCTCTCGCTCGAGCCGATCACCCAGTGCGCGAGAGCGCCCCGGCTGATCGGAACGCCTGCCCGTTCGAATGTTTGCGCCACGCGGTAGAGCGGCGTGCCGTCGACGTATTTGTGAACGAGTGCGAAGGCCAGCGTCGAGGCGGTGGCAATGCTGCCCGGCAATGGTTGCGGCGGCATCGGTGCGATCACGACAGGCGTGTTGATGCCGGTGCGGTCGCAATGGCGGCAGGCGTATTTGAACCGCACATTCTGCAGGACCTTTGCCTTGACCTCGATATGGAGCTGTTCGGTAACGGCCTCGCCCATGCGATGCATTTGACTGTCACAGCAAGGGCAAGCTTTCTGATCGTCGGGAAGGTCATATTCGACACGCTCGCGCGGCAGGTCTTCCGGCAAGGGTCTGCGTCCACGCTTCTTTCCCGCCGCGCCATCGAACACCGGCAGGCCTGTATCCGGCAGATCGACGACATGACCGTCGTCACGATCGCCTGCAGCCTCTTCGGCCTCGTTGAAGATGCGATCGATGTGCTTTTCGCTGCGGGGTGCAAAGCGATGCAGCCTTGCGAGCGCCAGTTCTTCTTCCAGCTTGACGACCCGCCGTGACAGCGCTTCCTTCTCCGCTTTGAGCGCAGCGATTTCGGCGGCACTTGCCGCCAATTGCGCCATCAGCTCTGCAACATCAGGTTCGCCGGTTTGGGTCATCCCAGTCTTGAATCTGAGCCGCGTCGCCGCGTCAACCGATCAATACGCTACCTCAGCCGGCGATCTGATATTGCCGCACGGGATGGCGCACCATCGCATCAATATCGATCCCGTCGAGAATCCAGTGCAGTTGCTCGGTCGTCAGTGTAACCACCGGCACCTCTCGGCGCGGCCATCGGAACTTGTCTTCCGTCAACCGCTTCAGGATCAGCACAAAGCCCGAGCGATCGAAGAACAGAAACTTTACCCGGTCACGCCGACGATTGCAGAAGGCAAGGAGCAAACGGGTCCAGCGCCATCGTCTCCTGGACCAGGACCGCGAGGCTGTTGATGCCCGCGCGGAAATCAATCGGTTCGCGATGCAGGTAGACCTTGAGATCAGCGCCCAGTCTGAACATGACCCAACGCTCCGATTATCGCCGTCAATCCGCTGAGATCATTGCACTCCAGCGTCAGTCTCACACCATTGGGCAGTGACGCGCTCACCTTCGCTGGAGAGGTCAGCGGGCCGCCCCTCTCCGCCGTCGACAATCGCTCTTCGCGATCCGCGGCAGGCATCTCGATGTCGATCTTGTTGCTCGAAGCCGTGATCTGGACTGGAATAAACGCAGATGCCGAAGACGGCGATAACGGATGTGCCTGGGTGTGTTTCCTGATCCACTTCCAAACGAGGTTCGCGTTGACCCCGTGTTCTCGCGCAAGTTTCGATACCGATGCGCCGGGTTCAAGGCAGGCCGCAACGAGGCGATCTTTCGATCCTTGATCGAAGCGGCGTCTTCCATTTCGACCAACCAGCCGCACGGCGAGTTTTTGACCTTCATCCATAACTTGGTGTCCACCTCTTTTTGGTGGACACCTAATGCCAAAGCTCACCCAACTTCAGAAGGTGCGGTGAAATTCGCGCTTACGATTGTTTCCCTCGGAGTTTGCGAGCATCACGGATTTCGCACCGAGCAACAGGCCAGACTGTACGCAGCGCATCGCGCCGAAGTTTTGCGCGGGTAGTTGAACGGGGCGGGCCGGGAAAAGCTTAAACCCGGGTCGCAGTTGCCCGCTCCCGATCTGCGCGCGGTATCTCAGTGAAGGGTGATCCCACGTTGCTTTCCTGCAAAAGCATTGAGAAGCGGAAAACCGCGTCCCAGACTTTACCGCCGACATTCTCAAAATTGACGTCGATGCCCTGAGGGCAGGCCTTGGCGAGTTCATTCTTCCGATCGGGGCTGCGGTGGTCTATGGCTGCGCCAAAGCCAAGTTCGTCCTGCAGGAACGCGCCCTTTTCCGCCCCGACGGCGCGCCGTCAGTCGGGCGATCTACCCAACGACCGAACCGACCGCGCCGCTGGCCGTTTGCGACGACGAAGCGCTGATCCGATGGACTGACCGCGAGGGCGCGCCATTCCTCCCGATGCCTTGACGAAATCAACGCGCACTTCGTCTCGCTAAGCTTGGCCCAGGCGGTACGATCTGCTTTGAGCGATGCCGCACCGGTTGCGCTCAAAACCACTGTCAGGCCGTTGCTGCATCCCCGCCCTCGGCCAAACGCGACTTTGGTGGCGTAATCCCGCATCCCGACCTTCGCCAACCGCACCTAAAGGACGTCGTAACGTCGTTAGACACGTGTCATAGGCCATCACGACGCTACGCGGCACGCGGTATCAATCGGGCGAATACGAATAAACTTCCTTTGGCAACGCTAGTGGCGCATAGTGCGTTGTCGCTGCCATTTCACGGGTACTAGCGCTTGGGAGATTATAGTGCTTTCACCCGAATTGGAGTGAAATGCCATGTCCCTTTACGGAGATTCCATCGGCGAAGAATCGCTCGTGATGATGAGACGTCTTCACATCGAAGAATGCGCACGTCGCGAGATTGACCCCAATGGGGGGCAGGGCCAGGATTTAGCTCTAGTCGTCATGCACGCATTTCGAAGTGGAATGACGGATGAGAAGGAACTCGTCGTATTCGTTCGAAACTTGACCGACGAGGTCATTTAAAATTGGGCACCTCCGTGCTGAGTACGGGGTTATGAGGCGCGTCATATAAGGTGCTACGCACGAGCGTCGTTTTTGTTTCCCGTGCGAGTTATTTTTCGTCGAACGCGCCAGGTCGCGTATGCAAGGAGAATTCCGATGATGGCCGATGTAAGCTTTTCAGTTCCGCTTCAAGTGAGCTTCGCAAACGGGCTGACCCGCACTTTCGAGAGCCTGCACGACACCTCAGACTTTTTGGAAAGAGAATGGCCGCTGCGGCACGGCGACCGCTACAAGCGTGCGTGCGAAAAATGCCGCGCTGCTCTTTTGCGACAGGCCTCTGTCACTGTAGCTCGCGAGGCATTTATCGCCGCGTGCGTAGAGGCCGGGTTGGCTGTTCAAGTACTGCCGGCGGCATGGCGCCGTTCCGCATCGCCTTCACCGCCGCGTATTGGTACTTAATGGCAAGGCTGCTCCTTGATATGTAGCAAGGCCTCGTCGGCTTCGGGGCGTAGGGGCCTTGCCATGAAAAGGGTTTCGTCCATTTGCACGACGGTGTTCACGGGCAAACTCTGCACTGTCAGACGCAACCTTTGAGCGCGGTGATCCGCGCCTACTCATCCATTTCGGCCGTCGAACACCCCTGGCCCGACCGCCAGTTCGGTTTGCCACGTTGTTTTTCAACCCTCTACCATCGTGACGATTTCTTACCCAGGACCACGTCGGCTGGAGTTTTGATTGACCACCGATGATCAAGATCGTAGACCCAACTCTGAGCCGCACGTCCGGGCTTGCTCAATTCAAAGGTACAAACTATGGACGTCAAATATCCGAACGCCCGAGCGCACCTGTTCGATGCTGTCCGAGCCCTTTCCACTTCGCCTGACAGTATTCAAGTCAGGTTGGCTGACGCGACCGAAAGTTTACTGGCTGTGACACTCGATGAGTTCGCGAGTGACACTGAATTGACGATCAAGTTTGCGAGAATTCTCGACCTGATTGCCGTCGATCGCGACGACGCCTCAGCAATTGCAATTGAGACGGCTGCATATTTAACCGATGTGGAAGCCGGCGTGCTTGCTGCCCTGATCTTCGACCTTCTCTACGAAGTCGCCTGAGGCGGCGGGTCTTCTTGAAGTTTCCCCCGCCCTTAGTCCTCATCAAAGGTCGGAACCAGACGGCTTGCGAAGGATCGCCCTGCTATTCACGCGTCCGAAAGGGGGGGCTGGCTTGCCCGGGATGGCACCGCTAGCTTGTCGCCGCCATTGCCGTGATTGTGCTGACAATCTGGGAATGGTTGTACGGCTTGCTGAAAAATCGACCTTCGACTGGCAGCGCTTGATCGTTCAAATAATGATGACCTGAGGTGACGATGATTTTGACGGGCGGCCACCTGTCGCGCACTGCTGAGGCAAGCTTCAGACCGTCCATGCTACCCGGCATATCGATATCGGTAAACATGACCTGGATTTCAGGATGCGCATTCAAAATGTCGATCGCTTCATCCGCATTGGAGGCCTCAAACACCCTGAATCCCTCGTCCTCGAGCGACATCACGATTGCCATTCGGACGAGTAACTCATCCTCGACGACAAGAACCACGGTCCCGCTGTATGCCATCCCTCACCACCCATTGCTTCTGCCGGACATTTCTTCTTTTAGAGGCGCGAGAAGGAGTAACCCTTGGACGGGATGAATGATCCATCGCGGATCAGGTAAAACTTCATCGATGACCGTCGTCCAACAGTACTGCCCTTAAATTCTATCCGGAGCGCCGCGCGCAAAGCTATCAATCCCGCGGCGTCAACCGCGACAACGGGCCGCCCACCCTGCAGCGAAAGCCAGTAGGCGCAAAGACGATTTCGGGAGCACTACCAAACAGCGATCCGAGTGCCGAGCGTACGTATCGGCTGCCATAGCCGTAACGGGTCGGCTCTCGTACCGTTGGTCCCCCAACCTCGCACCATTCGAGTGAAAGGAAAGGCTCACCGAGTTTTCCAAGATCCCAAGCGATGGTGACGTTTCCTGCAGGGACGGAAAGAGCGCCATATTTGATGGCGTTGGTTATGAGCTCGTGCAGACACAGTGCGATCGTTGTGCCGGCTTCGCGGCTGACGACGATCTCCGCACCCCTAACGTCGATGCGGCTGGCGCCGCTGCGGTTATAAGGCGATACTGTCAGGCCCACGACGGCATATAGAGATACCTCCTCTCCCCCGGCCTCGACGACGGCGGTATGGACGTTGGAGAGCGCCTGAAGCCGCCCTGTGAACTCGGTGTCCAGGTCTTCCAGCGATGTGGCTCCGCGTTTCGTCATCTGAAAAATCGACGTCACGCTCGCCAGAATGTTCTTCACCCGGTGATTGAGCTCGAGCCGCAGTTCTTTTTCTCGCTCGATGGAATCCCGAACCTGCCGTTGGCGCAGCCGCACGATGAGGTTTGATTGAATCGCATTGACAAGCTCCAGCGCCGCAATGGGGCGCATATGAAACATCAGCCGTGACCCCGGCCAGGAGGACTGCAACTGGGTGCGAATTCTGGCAATCGGAGCGGCGCGTTCCAGCAAGACAATGACGGGCACTTCTGACCAGTCGGCCTGCTTTGCCAGGTGCTCGGCAATTTTTGCGACGACATCCGGTTTGAGCGCTTCGTGCGTGATGACGATAACGCCCGGAGCCAGATCGAGGTGCTGGATCAGATCGTCATCGGCCTTCGCCGCACGAACCTCAACCTCCTGTTCACGGAGGAAAGCGGCGATGTAGTCAGCATCCTTGCGAAACGGGGCAAGGATGAGCACCCAGTCTAGCTCGCTTTCGACCGGAACTTCGTTCATTTCGGATCGGGCAAAGGATTATAGGCGACAACGCTGACGCTCCCACTTTCAATCAGCAATTCGCGAACATTGAGGTCGTGCGGGCCATGGCGCTTCTTCACGACGGTGATGTTTCGCCGCAAGCGCCCTTCGTGCTCCATGATCCGGAGCAGAAGCACCGTGTCTCCGAGGAAGCTGACATCGACATCGATGCCGACGTTCTGGCCAAGCAACCCGTGCTGGGCAACGATCAGCATGGTGAGCACACCGGAGCGGGCGAGGTATTTCAGCAGCGACTGGATATCGCGGACGGCTTTGTCCCGATGTGGTAGGGAGTTGAGGTAGCCTGTGAGACTATCAATCACGACAACGCGCGACTTGCTCTGCGTCACTGCGTCCTGGACGATCTGGCCGAACTCACCTGGCGAGATTTCGTTGGGATTGAAATCGCGCAGGATCAGCTTGCCGTCCTTGTGGAACTGGCGCAGTTCCATACCCAATCCCTCCGAGCGGCGAAAGAACGTTTCCAATCGCTCTTCAAACAAAAACAACGCGACATTTTCGCCGCGCTCAAGTGCTGCCGTCGCGTAGAGCGATGACATCGTCGATTTGCCTGTGCCAGACTGCCCGATGACCAGTGTCGTGGTGCCGGCCTCCTGACCCCCACCGAACATTTCGTCGAGCTCGGCAACGCCGGACTTGATCATGTGTGGTTTAGCGGTGTCGGAGGCGGTACTCGGCATGATGCGCGGGAAAACGACGACGCCCAACCCTTCCCGAATGGCCATATCGTGATAGCCGTCGGCGATCGGCACCCCGCGCATCTTGGAGATCTCGATCCGGCGGCGGATGCCGCCATATTCTTCTAGCGACTTGTCGAAACGAATGACGCCGTGAGCGAGGCCCTCGACTTCCTCGCCGCTGCGCTCGACGCCAGCAGTCTGCGTGTCGAGTAAAAGCGCCACAACGTTCTGTTTGGCAAGGAATGACTTGAATCCAATCAGTTCGCGGCGGAAGCGAGGAGAGTCGCCCGTGATCAGGCGAATTTCAAGAAGGGAGTCGTAGACGAGACGCCGGGGTTTGTGTTCCTCGATGGCGGCTTCGATCGCCTTTCGGGTCTCATCCAGGCGAAGGTCCGAAGTCATGAAGATGCTCTGATCATCAGGCTCGTTGACTGTTCCGGAGGTCGAAAGCTCTTCGACACGGATGCCGTCGAGCGTCCAGCCGTGGGATACTGCGATCGCCTCCAGTTCCGCAGCTGTCTGTGAAAGTGTGACGTAAATACAGCTTTCACCCGCCTCAACACCAGCACGTAAGAACTGCAGCGCCGCCGTCGTTTTGCCCGATCCCGGAGCGCCCTGCAGCATATACAGGTTGGACGCTGGAAGCCCGCCCCGCAAAATTTCGTCAAGTCCTGCAATTCCCGTGCTGACCACGGAAGGCTTTTTCAGTTTGGGCATCTTCACCTTCTGATTCGAGGCGCAAAAAACGTTGAGGTAAGTTGGGTGCATCTTCTGGAAAGAGACGCGCGTAATGATGTATCCCCCAATATCAAAACATCAACACACTGACTGCAAATCAAATTGGAGCCGCTCCCTGCCACCCCCGCTTGAGGCAAGCCTAACACGGCACTCGTATCCTCGCCCATACAGTCCCCTGACAAAGGACCGAAGCTACACCCGGTCGTATGTAAATGAAGTCAGTAGCGTGGTGACGAAGTTGCTCGCTCTCTCCTTGATGAGTACCTCGGTCCATTCATCCGTTCCTCGCAGCCTCAAGTCTGTATGGATGCTGTCGACTGCGGCCTCTTCTATACGCTTGATCTGCGTCTGGAACGCGACCTCTCCACCGACGTGGTACATATCCCTGATCACCATTCGTAGAATTTCCTGGATGGCGATCTGCCAAGCAGTGTTGATTGCTTGCAAGTCTTTGGTTTCCTGTAACATAAATGCTCCTATGTTGCGTGCGGCGTGACAAGCAGCGCGTCACGTTGTCTGCGAAATGTTGGATGTCGATGACGCGATTTCTCGCCAACGGCTTGTTATAGGCAAGGCTGTGATGTTCCGGACGGGCGACGCCAGCGGACATCAGGCCGGAGTGCTGTCCGCATGAGAGGACCCGATTGCCGGTGCGTCATCTTGGTTGCGGGCATTCGGCGGCGAGCACAGTGCTGACTGCAGCTGGGCAGCACGTTCCTTGGTCAGCCCCGCCTTCCGAAGCCGGATCGCCTTAGCGTCTTGGGACTGGCATTCAGTGCCAGTTCCTCGATTGCCGTGTGTTCGCGAAGGATTGCGTCTCCACGTTGCCAAAGCCAATCTCAGCAGGCTGGCGAGATTTTTCTAGAATACCCGCTTTGAAAAAGCCGTGGGAGAAGCGTCAGCCCGAGCAAAAAAAAGGCCAGGCAGTTTTGCCTGACCTCGTCTTGGGATTTCGCTCTCGCAGTGCCAGTTCATCCGTGGTCAAAGGAAAGCAGATATCAGATTATGCTGCCTGGAGATTGCAAGCCGACATCTTGCCAGACTTGTTATCTCGCTCCAGGTCGAAGCCGATCTTCTGACCTTCGACGAGTTCGCGCATACCGGCGCGCTCTACGGCAGAGATGTGAACGAAGGCGTCCGCGCCACCGTTGTCGGGCTGAATGAAGCCGAAGCCCTTGGTGGAATTAAACCATTTAACTGTGCCAGTGGTCATGATGAACCCTTTCATAGCAATATAGATGACCGCCACGCCAAAGCGGTGCGGATGATGATAGCGATTGTTTTAAAGGGAGGGTTCGTTCAAAACGCGGTGCCAATCGCGCGGTAACCAAAGCTCAGCAAGAAAATATCGATAAACCTTTGATAGTGGCTCTCGGCCAGACTGTCAACTTTTAGTTTTCCTGTGTTTCGTCAAAGTTCCCCTCCGCATATTCCCACGATGAGCGCCGCCTTCATAAGGATATGCGGACCTTGTATGGCGGGAACCACTCCGTTGCATTCCCCTGCACCCAAACGCTACGGTTTCCGGACGTCTAGTATGGTCGCGAGAGCGTCGTTCAGCTGCGACTGCATGAAGGGCTTAGACAATCTTTGAAGCCCCGTGCCGACGCCATCAGGCAATTCTGCATACCCGGTTGCAAGCAGGATCGGAACGTCGGGAAAGAGCTCGGCCACGTGTGCGGCCAGTTCAACGCCCGTCATGTCCGGCATCGCGTGGTCCGTGATGATCACGTCTGGAACTGAGCCGCTTTCCAGAATTCGGAGAGCGTCCTTTCCGGAATGCGCTTCGATTGCAACGTGACCAAGATCTTCCAGCATCAATGCAGTATTCATGAGAACGAGGGCATCGTCATCGACGGCGAGTACGGTCAACGATCGCTCCAGGAACGGCGTGGAAGCGGCCTTTTCCGGTGTACCTGCCGTTTCCGTCTTTTCCGGCTCGGCGATAGGAAGCCATAACTCAGCTCTCGTTCCCTCCCCCTTGCGCGACTGCAGCACGAGGGCGCCGCCGGACTGCGCCATAATGCCCTGAACCATCGGCAGTCCTAAGCCAGTACCTTTCCCGACGCCCTTCGTGGTAAAGAACGGCGTCGCCGCTTTCTCGAGCGTATCCACGTCCATCCCCTCGCCCTCGTCGGTGACGGAGAGGACGATGTAGTGGCCAGTGGAAAGTTCTTTGATCTGTCCCGCACCCACCGTTTGGCGTCGGGCTTCAATGGAGATGCACCCACCGCCTTGCATTGCATCGCGAGCATTGACCACCAGGTTGAGCAGTGCACTCTCGAGCTGGTTCGGGTCGGACAGGACCGGCGGCATCACAAGCGGGAACGTCGTGGCGATTTCGATGCCGGGACCGATGGTGCGTTCGATGAGCGACGCCATTTCCCGCACAAGCTCTGCAAGATTGACCCTTTCCAGCTTGAGATCCTGTTTCCGCGAAAACGCAAGTAGACGTTGGGTCAGCGAAGCGCCTCGTTTCGCCCCCTGAATGGCGTTGTTGATGAGATCAGCATTGTTCTGGCCTAACACCGCACGCTTCTTGGCGATCTCCAAACTGCCGAGGATGGCTGTCAGAAGATTATTGAAGTCATGCGCAATGCCGCCAGTGAGCTGGCCTACCGCTTCCATCTTCTGTGCTTGAAAGAGGTCCTGCTGTGCGCGGTCAAGTGCTTCCTGAGCCTGTCGCTTCTCGGTGACGTCGCGCGTCACCTTCGCAAAGCCGATGAGCGACCCGTCCTCAGCATGAATCGCATCGATGATGACGCTCGCCCAAAAACGCGTTCCATCTTTCCGGACACGCCAGCCTTCCTTCTCGAACCGACCTTCGGTCGCGGCGATCTCGAGCGCCTTTCGCGGAAGCTCGGCAGCACGATCCTCCTCGGTGTAGAACCGCGAGAAATGTTGCCCGATGATCTCGCTTGGCTCGTAGCCCTTGATGCGCTGTGCGCCTGCGTTCCAACTCGACACGTTGCCTTCGGGTGTGAGCATGTAAATCGCGTAGTCCGTGACACCTTCGACCAGCAGACGGAACTGCTCCTCGCTACGCCTAAGCTCCTGTTCTGCCAGCTTTCGCTCTGACAGGTCGCGGGTGATCTTTGCGAACCCGATAAGCTGGCCTCCGGGGTCGCGCATGGCATCGATCACGACGTGCGCCCAAAAGCGCGCGCCATCCTTTCGGATGCGCCAGCCCTCAGCCTCAAATCGACCATCGGCCGCAGCAGTTGCCAGAGCCTGCTGCGGGATGCCGGCCTGCCGATCCTCAGGTGTATAGAAACGCGAGAAGTGCTCACCCAGGATCTCTGCCTCTGTATAACCCTTGAACCGTTTGGCACCTGAGTTCCAGCTACTGACGTGTCCATCCGGATCGAGCATATAGACGGCATAGTCCGTGATGGCATCGACCAGCAACCGGTAGCGGCCATCCAGCGCCTCGGCCTGGAACGTGGTCACGTCTGCACTCATGTCATTACCCCCCCTATGACGGTTGGACCGTCGTGCGAACTTAGGCTGGCCTGCCGCACCGACAAGCCCCGGGTGGCGCGGCTTTTACCGACTTTCTTGACGGATTTCTTGACGACGTCCGTGTTTGACCGGTCGTCGCCATTCTTGCCCGCGTCAAAATGCTCGCCGCGACCAGACGCCACCGGTGTCACCACCGCAAAAATGGCGTCCACATTCACCACCGCCAACGCTGCCGTAGCTCTTCATTGAACCACACTCCAGCATCATGGTCAGCGCCCCCTGCGGAGTGGAAGTGAAGGAAGTGGCCGTGTCGGTTCTGTCGAAGCCAGATCTTGAACGATCTATAGCTTGGATGGTCCATTTCTTTATCTGTCAGGGTTCGAAACCATATTCTACTCAGGGAGCGAATAGCGTTCTCGGCTTCAGGTTTTTCCATGGCTCATGCGCCCCATGTAAATCGAAGTTGGTCCAATGGTTCGTTTTGCGGTTGCGTGGAAAACACCTTCTGGCAAAGATAGTGACCGGGAAGCTTCGGGAAGCACCGTTTGATAGGTCGGGTGCCCGCGTCGGCATCCTTGCTGCAAACGATCTCGTCTTGACGAAGGTGAACTAAGGATTTGCACTTCACGATGGCTTCATGCCGGTGTCTATTAATGCCGCAAACGTCACGCAGAAATCATGTGCCGCCGCCGCCGCCTCATTCTCATTGTTAAACGGACCGAGAACAGTGACGAAGCCCTCAACATTGACTGAAATCGTTTTGGTGTCTGGATCGAAGCTAAAGGCCCCGTTCAACGGACTTGTCTCACGCCTGTTCATCGGAAACCTCCAGGTTCGCTCTGATGAGGCCGTTTCCCTAGAGTCCAAGGGATGAGGGCTTCAGTGGATGGTCTGTCTGAAATCGTGTAGGCGCGTCCTCGATGCCCCGTTCAATCATCGAGCCGGCGAAGCCGATGCCACACGCCTTAGTCGCTTTATTGAGACACCTCATCGAGGATACGGCGGGCGCGGGCAACAATTGGCGCGTCCACCATGGTGCCGTCCAGTACAAACGCACCCCGCCCTCCCGCCTCCGCGGCCGCGGCGGCCTCGACCACAGTACGGGCCCAAGCAATTCTTTCGACGCTCGGAGAAAAAGCCGCGTTCAGAATGGAAACCGCGGACGGATGAATGCAGCTTGCGCCATCAAAGCCATGCGCTTTTGCTTCGCGCGCAGCGGCCCCAACTGACTCGAGATTGCTATAGTCCGCTATCGTGCTCAGCGTGCCGAACGATAGCTTCCCTTCGGCCTTGGCTGCGAGGTGCACCATAAGTTTCGGAAGCCGTAATACTTCAGGAAGTGGCTCCGCACCCATACCAGCTGCGAGATCCTCACCGCCCGTCGCAAGGCCGACCACGCGTCGAAAGCGGGCAATCGCTCGCGCTTCGAGAACTGCTCCGGCATCTTCCAGTAGCGGCACGAAGCTGATCTCGTCCCTTCCGATCTGTCGTTCTATTGGCTCGACGTGGGAAGCAAGAATGTGGAGTTGGTCCGGTGATTGTGTCTTTGCGATGTAAAGACCGAAGGCACCGGCTTGGCAGGCGGCCAGAGCGTCCGCCTTCTGTAGCCCCGGCTCGGAATTGATCCGCACGAAGACCTTGGCGCCGTTGCGCCCAGCCATGGGAACAGCGTCCAAAAGCCTTTCGCGCGCAGCCTGCTTCTCGGCTGGGACCACGGAATCTTCCAGATCGAGGATGATCGCGTCTGCACCGCGCTCATGAGCCTTGGCGATGAAACGTTCGGAAGAGGCTGGGACATAGAGCAAGGAGCGGAACCTCATGACTGTTCCCCCAGGATGATTTCGATCATTGCTGACTCCAGCCCCGCCTCGGCCAGCACTTCGGCGGTGTGTTCGCCGAGCGAGGGGGCGGGCTTGCGCCAGACACCTGGCGTTTGGGAGAGCCGGGGAACGATGTTGTGCATCGGCAGGCTACCGAATTCGGAGTCTTCGGCATTGACGATGATCTCGCGGTCGGCAAAGTGCGGGTCCCGCGTAGCATCGGCAACATTATAGATCGGCCCGACGGTTGCGCCTGCATTGCGCATGATCTCTAGCGCCTCGTCGTGATCATGCTCGGCGAACCAACCGCCGACAACCTCATCCACCAGCGCCCGGTTCTTGACACGATCCGAATTGGTCGCAAAGCGTGGATCATCGTTCATGTCGGCGCGGCCGATGATCTCAAAGATGCGCCGGGCCACCTGCGGCGTCGAGCCGGAGAGCGCGACATATTTGCCGTCTCGACATTTGTAGACATTGCGCGGAGCTGCAGTATTTGAGGCGCTGCCGACGCGCTCCTTGATCACCCCTGTCACTTTGTAAATCGCGGATTCCGGGCCGAGCACGGAGAAAATCGGTTCCAGCAGCGAGAGATCGATGACCTGTCCCCTTGCAAGACCACGATCGCGGGCAAGCAGCGCCGTGACAGTCGCCGAACTGCCATAGACGCCGGCAATCATGTCCGCCAGTGCGAGTGGTGGCAGGACCGGTTCGCGATCGGGAAAGCCAGTGCGGTAGGCAAAGCCGCTCATGCCCTCGACGATCGTGCCGAAGCCGGGCAATTGCGCGTAGGGTCCTGTCTGGCCGAAACCCGAAATGCGTACGATGATGAGATCCGGATTGCGTGCATGCAACACGTCCGGCGCTAACCCCATCTGCTCCAGCGTGCCCGGCCGGAAGTTCTCGATAAACACATCAGCTCTCTCAATGAGCGACCAGAGCGCGTCCATGTCGGCCTTCCGGCGGAGATTCAAGACGACCGAGCGCTTGTTGCGGCTGTACGTCTTCCAATAGAGCGAGTGACCGTCATCCTTCCAGTCGCGCAGTGGGTCGCCGGAGGGTGACTCGATCTTAACGACATCGGCGCCGAAATCGGCGAGTTGCAGCGACAGCATGTTCCCGGCTACTAGCCGCGAAAGATCGAGCACCTTGATGCCCTCCAAGGGACCTTTAGCACTTGGATCCCAATGTCTACGCGAATAGCCGGTCATTGGAGGCGCTCTCCGGAAGCTTCATCGAACAGGAGTACATTGGCGGGGTCGATACCGATCCTGACCTGCGCACCTGGCAGGAGTGGCGGGTCGTCACCCAGCACCATAGTGATGTCGGCCGCAGCCAGCCGGAGAGTGACTTCCTGTGTATCACCTGTTGGTTCGACCAGTGCGATCCCAGCGGCGATGCCCTCATCGCTGAGACGGATATGCTGCGGGCGGATGCCATAGACAACACTACGACCCTGAACCGGATGGGTGCCGGACGGCAGCGGTAGCCTGGTGCCATCGGCAAGCCGCAGCATCCCTCCGTCGACCACGCCTTTCAGGAGGTTGATTTCCGGCGATCCGATGAACCCAGCGACGAAGAGGTTGCGCGGATTTCTGTAGAGTTCCAGAGGCGGTCCCATCTGTTCGATCTTGCCGCCGTTCAGCACTACGATCGTGTCGGCCATGGTCATGGCTTCGGTTTGATCGTGGGTGACGTAAATCGTCGTCTTGCCCAGGCGTTGATGCAGTTTCTTGATCTCGCCGCGCATCTTGACGCGCAGCTTGGCATCGAGATTGGACAGAGGCTCATCAAACAGGAAGGCGCGCGGATCGCGCACGATGGCGCGTCCCATGGCAACGCGCTGGCGCTGTCCACCGGAAAGCTCGCGGGGAAGCCGGCCGAGAAGGTGCTCAAGGCCGAGGATTTCAGCAGCGTCCGTGACGCGACGGCTGATCTCAGCCTTTGAAACCCCGGCGAGCTTCAGCGCGAAGCTCATATTGTCGGCGACCTTCATATGCGGATAGAGCGCATAGCTCTGGAACACCATCGCAAGATCGCGTTCCTTTGCCGGCATGTCGTTGACAATCTTGCCGCCGATGGTGATCTCACCGGCGGTGATATCCTCCAGTCCGGCAATCATCCGTAACAGCGTGGACTTTCCGCAGCCCGACGGACCGACCAGTACCACAAATTCGCCGCTGCTCATATCCAGCGAGATATCGTTGAGCACGGATAGGCTGCCATAGCTCTTGCCGACGTTCCTGAGTTCGATCTCAGACATGCATGTTCCTCCCGATTGATCCGGCAATACTGCCTTCGCCCCACCCTACTCTGTGTTGAGAAGTGGACAGAAGGGGCTCAGCTTTCTCAGGCGGCCTCGACGATCTCGACCGTGCCCACGCTCATGCGCCCCAATGCACCGAGGCGGAGGCCGGCCATGCCATGGATGTATTGGTCGTCGTTTGCCTCGATCAGCGTTTTGCCGTCGACCGAGAACGACAAGGCATCGCCTAGTACCGAAAATCCGAATGCATAGTTGCGGCCAAACTCGCGCTTGAACGGCGCCCGTGCCAAAACCGTAGTGCCGAAATCCTCCTTCAGGATCACGACATCGTCGCCATCGAACCCGGCGGCGTAGAACTGGCTGGTCCCTCGAACGCGCGCGGTGACAAGTTGCGACTCGCCTGCCAGAGGTTGGATATCAGCGAGAACAGTAACTGCGCGAGCATAGTAGTGCCCCGTCCAGATATCGGCATCGCTGGCCGTATGGGCGTGAATGCGGCCATTTTGCAGGGACCAGTGGCCGCGGTTCCAGGTGAAGCGCGAAATTGCGCCCCATTCCTGCACTTCAGTGCACGGATCGATAACGGTGTGGCCTGCACCCTCGACCTTGAAATCGGCCAGGAATAGGCGGCCGAGGAATTTTAACCTGCCGAAATATTCGACCTGGATACCGATCTCGTCGATGGCTTCTCGACCTTCCGGGATGGTGAACGCATAATCCTGCCAGCCCTGATGATCCGGCACATGCCAGCCTCCGACTTCCTCAATCGTTCCGGACATGGCGCGACGAACATAAGGGACGACACGCAGATTCCCGTCGCCGTTCCATGGATCGAGCCAGAGCTTGAACGAGACCTTCTGTCCTGCATCGACCAACGGCGTGAACATCGGACGATAACGCTCGTCGTCAAAATCCTCGCGCCGATAAAACGGCTTCCAAAAGATGCGGCCGCCATGCCCGCGTTCCAACCGGTCGAGCTGGATTTCAAGCGAGCCGCGAGAGCCTTCCACATGCTTTTCGGTAGATGCCTTGACGCTGACCTGGTTGAAGCCAGCGGTACGGAAGCCATGAGTAGAACCAGGCAGATCGAAGTCAAAGCGGATGCCGCGCCGGGTGAAATCCTCAAGCCAGAGAGCCGGCACCTCATCGCCGCGAAGCTGGAGCGCCAGCACCGTCAGTTCTCGCGCAAAGGACGGAATATCGACAATGTTGATCGAGCCGACAACGCCGGATGCGACGACGAAATCGTTGATCGGGGTCCTGTAGCGATCCCAGTCCGGTTGCACACCCTGGAACGTACCGACGATGGCACCGGCGTTTCCCGCATTGCAGTCGGTATCCCAGCCGGCCATCGTGGCGATCTCGGCGGTGCGCGGCAGATCGCCGCCACCGTAAAGGATCGCCATCACAGTGACGCCGGCGTTCGGTATGATGTGGCAAACGCCGGGATAACGGTCGTAGCCCCATTCGGCTGTGAGCATGTCGCGGCAGGCGCGCCAGTTGCCGGGATTGGCCTTGTGGAAATCGATGACCGCCTCGGCGACGCGGGCATAGGTGGATTTTGCATCGATGGTCGCCATAGCGGCCGTGAGGATTTCGGCGATCGATGTCGCCTCGAATGCCTTGGCAATGGCAGCGGCACAGAAACGTGCACCGTTCAAACCTTCCCCGTCATGGGCAACGCTGGCCGCGCGGGCTGAGGCGTCAGCGGCTTTCTGCGGCTCGCCGGGATGCACCCAGCCCCAACTATCGATGAAGATCTGCCCGCCGATCTGCTCGGCAACGGCTGCGCCGTTCTGGGCGATTGAGCCGGACAAGGGTGCCGGAATACCGGCGCGCAAGTTGCGATAGGCCGTGTGTTCGGTCGATACGCCGAATCCGCCCCACCAGTACATGCCGTGCTCTTCGGCGGCATAGTTCACCCAGGTCCGGCCGACATCGGCAGCGCTCGCCTTCAAGCCGTAGTCGCGCAGTGCACGAATGAAATAGACCGGGCCGTTGGTATCGTCATCGGCGGCGAAATTTTTGAAGTCGCGCAGATATCGCGTGACTTCGCCATAGGTTTTCTGGATGCGCTCATAGCTCCAGATCGTCGGCTCGACCGGGGCGCCGAGACGAACACCAATGGCCTTGCCGATAAACCCGGCATAGATCTTCTCGTAAATCATCTCTTTGGTCAGCTTGGACATGATGCGTCTTTCTTTGCAGTACTAAATCAGGAGAGCAGCGCGGCTTATGGCGCGGCTGTCAGTGGCAGCCTGGTCGGCTGCAAGGATGGATTTGACGGTTTCGGTAAACGCATCCGCCGATGCGATGAGGTCGAGCCGGTTTGCCTCGTCGAGCAATTGGCAATCGGCCTTGCCGATAACCTCTTCGCCATGCATGGCGCCGAGGATGGCACCGGCCATCACGCCGATTGAGTCGGTATCGCGGCCGGAATTGATCCCGTCCTCGATCGAGCGGCGGAAATCGCCGTCATTGACGAGGCAGAAGCCCAGCGCCAGCGGCAGTTCCTCGATCGATCCCAGGCGGTGCGGCTGATAGGCACCCGTCAACCGGCCGGCCTTGGCGGGCGTGTGGTTGACGTCATCGCCCATTGGCGAATAGGGGGCGATGATCCTGTGGAACTCGGCGACGACATTTGCATGGTCCGCACCCTGTGCCTTGAGCTGGCGGGCACTCTGTACGATATCGGCGATGGCGTTGCGGGTGCCGTCCTTTGCAAGTGCCAGCGCCGCTTCGACGACAGCATCAATGGTCGTGCCGGGAACGAAGGCTGCAGCGACCGCTGCTGCAAACACACCTGCCGCTTCCAGGCCGTAGCTTTCCTGATGCCCGCAGGCAAACGCGATCGCCTCGTCATAGGCGGCCTTCGGATCACAGGCGTTGACCACTCCGATCGGCGCCACGTACATGGCCGCACCGCAATTGACCATGTTGCCGATGCCACCTTGCCGGGGATCGCAGGAGGCCAGCTGGTGGCGCTGGAATATCCATTTCTCCGGGTAGAACAGTCGCTCGATCAACATCGCCTCACGCCGCAATTCCGGCACATAGCGCGGAATCCAGGCGATCTGACGCACCATTCCGTCGGCCATGTCCCAAGCGTCCAGATGCCTTCCGACCTCGGCATAGATATCCATCAGGCACAGCGTCATCAGCGTATCGTCGGTGACGATGCCGTTGCCGCGCACCCTCCCGTTGCGCGCCGTAGCGTCGAGCGACATCTTGTGCCATTGCATGTTGAGCGAAGAAACCCGCCCGTAACGCGCCAGTATATCGGCTGCCGATAGTTTTTCGACTGGAGCCCCCATGGCGTCGCCTAGAGCGACGCCATGAATGAGCGCGCGGACTCTCCCTTTTAGAGAGAGTCCGGAAGCACTATTTTTTTGCATCGAGAACAGTCCTTGCATAGTCGTTGAGACGTGTGCCGCCAGCGGCTTCCCATTCGGCGACATATTGATCCCACTGGTCCATTTTCGCCGTGCCGGAAATGAACTTGTAGACCCAGGAGCGGTAGACACTTTCAGTGGCATCAAGATCGGCGGCATAATCGGCCGGCCAGAGGAACGTGTTATCCGGCTTGAAGTCCTTCTGGATCGTCGCCAGTGACTGCTGGGCGGCTTCCGATTGCCACACCACCGGTGGCGTCCAGTTCGCCGCTACCATGAAGCGCGCATACCAGGTGGCGATCTTGTCAGTCACTTTGTATGTATCGCCATCCTTGGTAAACTCCTGGCCTTCAAAGCCCAGACGGTCGAACATCTGTCCCTGCGGACTTGCCATGAAGTCCAGCAACTTCATCACCTCTGCCTTGTGCTCGGAGGTTGTGGAGATGGCAAAGCCACGCGATTCCTTTGACACGTCGACGGCAGAAAGGCCTTGGCCGGCCGGGCCCTTCGGCGGCGGCAGCAGAACGAGTTCGGTACCCGGATGAACCTGCCGCATCTTGCCACCGTAGATGTCGATCACCTCACCGGAAGACCCGAAGATCACACCGGCCTTGCCGGTGTAAAACTTGTCTTCCTTCAAATCGAACTTGGTGGTGATGTATTCCGGATCGTAGAGGCCCTGCGCCCGCAGCGAGGCGTAGAAGGCGATTTTGTCCTTCTCCTGGCTGGTGATCCTGGCGCTGACCCATTCGCCAGCCGGGTTCTTCATCCACGTGCCGGTGATCCCGAACGCCTGGTTGAAAATCGAATCCAGCTCGTTGGTATTGTCGGCCGTGGTTACCCCATAGGTATCGGCGACACCATTGCCGTCGAAATCGCCGTCCTTGATCGCCTTGAACAGGGTCACATAGTCCTCGACGGTTTCGGGTGCCTTGAGGCCGGTCTTTTCCAACCAATCCTTGCGGATCACCGGCTGCGGACCGCGAACCGGATAGACATAGAGAAGATAAGGATAATTCTTCAACCGCTCGACATTGTGTGGCCAGAGCGCATCCTTGAGATAGGTCGTGTCGGCAATCATCGGCCCCAGATCTTCCAGCACGCCCTGTTCGACCATCTTGGCATCCCCACCCTGGAAATAGATCAGGTCCGGGATATCGCCCGACAGCAACATGACCGAAAGCTTGTCGGCATAGCCAGACGATGGCAGGTCCACGAGTTCAATATCGAGGTCGGTACCCTGCGCCTTCAGCGCTTCCTCAATCCGCTGAACATGTTTGACGTCATCCGGGTTGGTAGGACTGAAATCCTTGGATACGACCCGAATCTTGATCGGGTCGGCCATGGCAGGCACGGTGATGCCGAGGCACAGCGCCAGGGCAGTCGAGGTCGTCAGAACCAGTTTTCTAAGCATTTCGTCTCCTCCGTTAGATTTGCTTTATTTGGTTGTTGCGTCGTCACGATCAGCCTTTGAGCGCGCCGCTCATGGTGCCCTTCGTGAAGAATTTCAGGATCAGCGGATAGATCGCCAGGATCGGTACGATGGTCAGAAGGATCATGCCGGCCTTGAGTGCCCGCAGGTTGAGCTGCCCCGCACCCGTGTTGTTGTTGGCGCTGTCGACCCCGACGATCGCGATCTTATCGCCATCAATGACGAACTGACGCAGCACCACCTGCAACGGCCATTTCCCCTGGTCGTTGAGATAGATCATTGACCGGAAGAACTCATTCCAGTGAAAGACCAGGTAAAACAGCGAGATCGTTGCCAGCGCCGGCTTGGCGAGAGGCAGTACCAAATGCCAGAAGACCTGGAAGGGGTTGGCACCATCGAGTTCGGCCGCTTCCAGCAACTCCTTCGGGATCTCTTCGAAGAAGCGGATGAGGATGATCAGATACCAGGCATTGACCGCCTTGTAGAGGATCACCGACCAGTAGCTGTCGAGCAGTCCAAGCCGCTTGTTGACGAAATAATCTGGAATGATGCCGGGCTCAAAGACGATGGTGACGAGTACGAGGATGAACAATGCCTTGCGTCCCGGCAGGTTCGGCCGTGAAAGCGCCCAGGCCATCAGTGCCGTCCCCACCACGCCGATCAGCGTGCTGACGCCGGTGATGAAGATCGAGTTGACGATGCCACGTTGAACATTGGGGTGCTGGAGCAAGACGCTCCACACCTCGAACGAAAAGCCTTGGGGCAGGATGGCCAGTCCGTTCATACCCGGCACCTTGGACGGCTCGGACAGCGAAATCGCCAGAAGGTTCAGGATCGGCTGAACAGTGACGACCACAAGCAGCAGGAGCGTTGAAACGATGATGGCGTATTCGATGCGTTCAATCGGGGTCTTGCGCGACAGGGCCATTACCAGACTCCCTTTCCGGTCAGGCGTTTGGATACGAAATGCGCGATAATGATCATCATCGTCCCCAGTACAGCCTTGAACAGGCCGGCCGCCGTCGCCAGCGAATACTCGCCGGTCTGAAGTCCGATCCGGTAGACATAGGTATCGACGATATCGATCTTGCTGCGGACCACGTCGTTGGACAGGTTGATGACCTGATTAAGGTCGGCATTGAGGAACATCCCGGCATTCAGGATGAACAGGGTAGCTATCGTCGGAACGATGCCGGGCAATGTGACGTGCCAGATTTTCTGCCAGCGGTTGGCGCCATCGACCTCGGCCGCATCATAGAGCTGCTGGTCGATGGCGATGATAGCGGCCAGATAAAGCAGGCTGTCCCACCCCGCCGAACGCCAGATTTCCGTGAACACCAGCACCCAGCGGATGGCACCCGTGTCGGTCATGAACGACCGTGGCGCGATGCCGGCCATGCCAAGCAGATTGTTGACAGCGCCGTCCGTGGGCGACAGGGCGGCAATGAAGATGCCGGCGATCACCACCCAGGACAGGAAATGCGGCAGGTAAATCGCCGACTGGATGAACTTGCGCAGCGAACCGCCCCGCACCTCGTTCAGCAGCAGCGCCACGACGATGGGCACCGGCAGGAAGAACGCCATCTTCATCGTCGAAATGATCAGCGTGTTGGCGAGCACCTGCCAGAAGACCGAAGACGAGAACAACACCTGGAAATGCTTGAGCCCTACCCAGACATTAGGCGGCACAATACGCACCTGCTCGAAGGCGATCCGGGTCTCCCAGATGGGTAGGTAATGGAATATTAGAAAGAACAGGATCCCCGGCGCCATCATGACGTAATACGGCCACCAGCGACGCCAGCCATCGGCCAACGAAGAGGTCCGTCCCGGCTTGCCGCGGATTGCATTTATGGGAACGTTCCCAATATTTGGTGAAGTCAAAACGTGTTGACGGTCAGTCATGAATTATCCCCTCCCGGCTCCGGCTGTGCGCCTGGGCTGGTCTACCGACAGGTCGGCCAGCGAGCCACGCTCGACCAACCGGCACGGCATGAACACCCGGCCATGTTCGGGACGGCCGGCGATCTCGTCGAACAGGCAGTCGACCGCACGCATGCCGATCTCGCGGCCCGGCTTGGCGACCGTCGTCAATCCCGGCCATGAAAACGCGCCAGCCGGCACGCCATCAAAACCGAGAATAGAGACATCCTCCGGGCATCGAAGCCCCGCCTCGCGCACGGCGACCATGGCGCCGAGCGCCATCATGTCGTTGGCTGCAAATACGGCCAGATGGCGGGCGCGGCCCCGCGCCAGCAGCCGCTTCATCGCAGCATGCCCGCCTTCGACAGTATAGTCTCCATCTTCCATTGGCAGGGCCGACGGGTCGACATCGCGCTCGACACAATGCTCGTGGAAGGTTCGCAGGAAGCGTGCCCGCGCAATACGCGACTTGGGTCCAAGGATGAGTGCTGGAGCATGGTGCCCTTTGGCCACCAGATAATCCATGCCGATCCGTACTGCCTGGGCGATATCGGAGCCGACGCTGGAGGTGGCAGGGAAACGCTCGGCGCTTGAGCCGATCAGCACGAAAGGCAGCCCGAACCGGTCGAGATCGTCGAAATTATCACCCACTGGATTGATGATCGCGCCATCGACGCGTGCCTGGCGCAGAGCACGCAGATGGCTGGCTTCGCGACCGTGATCCCAATCGGATGAAAAGACCAGAAGAGACATACTATTCTGGGCGGCGCGATCCTGCGCACCGCGAGCTACCTCTGCCCAGAACGGGTTGGTAATGTCTGGAATGACGAGACCGAGCAGCCCGGTCCGTCCGGAGCGCATGCCGACTGCAAGATCATTGCGCTCGTAGCCCACAACCCTTGCGGCATCCAGCACTCGCTCACGCGCCTCGTCCGTCACATTGGAGGCGCCCGACAACGCGCGAGCGGCCGTGCTCTTCGACACGCCGGCCTTTTGCGCAACATCAATAATGGTTGGCCGCCGCCTTTGCATCAAAATCCGCCCTCCTCAGCATGATTTCGTGGGAACGTTACCACGAAATGTCTCGGTGCGCAAGGGGCGTTTCTTCGCGCATCAGAGTCATCTACCCTGGCCTGACATTAGGCCCAAGTCGTTTGCTCATGCGGAAGACCTGGTTGCCTCGCCAAAGCATCGTTGCACCATCATCCATATAGCCGGCGGAAATATAGAAACCATGGGCGGTGGCGGTGCTCATCAAATGGCTAACTGTTCTTCCATTCGCCATGAGATAGCGCTCGAGCTCAAACAAGATGGCCTTGCTCACGCCTCGAATTCGCAGGTCTGGACGGATGTAGTTCAGGCAGATTTCCCCATTCTTATTTGCAGCCCCAACGCCTGCAATGCGGTCCCCGATGAGGGCGACCAATACCGTTTGATTGGGATCTGCAATCCACATCTCCACGTGGTCGGGTGTTTTATTGCAAAGCCAGCCGCACAACGCTTCATGTCTGTTTTGGTGATCGAGTTCGCACAGTTCCGTAATCGAGCGGCGAAGGACCCTACAAATCTCACTGGCCTCAGCGATAGCCGCAGATCGTATTATCATGGATAACTCTCCGACAGAGCAGTGAACGCAATCGATTTAGAGTGACACGTGCTGTGGCCAGTGCCGTGTCCGAACCGACATGGCGCGGCACAGGCATTTCGGAGCTTCGCGACGTTGAACAGATCCGTCCGGTGCTCACTGCCCACGCGCTTTCATTTCTACTTGCGTCCTCCGAAATTCGATGCAGGCACCGAATTGAGGGTTTGAATTGCAATATGTCTCCAGCCGTTGGAGATTTGTCGCCATTATTCCGGGGACGTACTGTTGGAAATCCTGCATGCGTCGCCTTGTCAACGGCGGAGCAAAAGCAGGCCAGTGCGGCGGAGTAAAACCAGGCCAGCGGCAGGGCTGTGTTGCCGACATGGAAATGGCCCCGATCGGGGCCATTTCCATGTCGGCGGCGGTGATTTCGATCAGGGTGTGAGGATTTCGCCGGTATCGGGGTCGACGGTTTGGGTGGCCTGGTTTTGCTCCGCCCCTGATGACGGATTGCGGCGGCGGGCGGCGGACTGTTTCAGCCGGTAGCTGTCACCATTCATGGTTAGGATGCTGACGTGGTGGGTCAGCCTGTCGAGCAACGCACCGGTCAGCCGCTCGGACCCTAGCACCGACGTCCAGTCCTCAAACGGCAGATTGGACGTGACGATCGTCGAGCCGCGTTCGTAGCGTTGCGAGAAGGTCTCGAACAACAGCTCCGCTCCGGTCGATGACAAGGGGACATAGCCGAGTTCATCGATGATCAGCAGTTTTACCGAAGCCAGATCGCGCTGCAGCTTGAGAAGCCGCCGCTCGTCACGCGCCTCCAGGAGCTGACTGACCAACGAGGCTGCAGTGGTGAACGTGACGGTGAAGCCTTTCTGGCAGGCGGCGAGGCCCAGAGCGAGCGCGACATGGGTCTTGCCGGTGCCACTGTTGCCGAGAGCGATGATGTTGTCGCGCCGCAGGATGTATTCGCAACGGGCAAGCTCCAGGACAAGCATCTTGTTCAAGCCGGGTATGGCCGTGAAGTCGAAGGTGTCGAAGCTTTTGACCGCCGGGAAGCGAGCCGCGCGAATGCGCCGTTCGACTGTCCGGCGTTCCCGGTCGATCAGTTCCAATTCAATCAGGCGCAACAGATAGCGGGGATGGTCGACGCCGCTCTCGGCGCATTCCCGTGCTACCTTCTCATACTCGCGCAACACCGTCGGCAGTTTTAATTGCTTGAGATGGTGGGACAGAAGGATTTGCGGGGTTCCACCCGTTGTGCCTGATGGCATCGTGTCGCTTGCTGTGCGGGTCAGGATAACCTCAGCAACCATTGATCGTCGATCAACCGGGGATGTGCGATCGGCACTGCTCTTGAGCGCCGATATGATCCGAAGCCTGAAGATCGCGTTGGATGCGAAAGATCAGGTTTTGAGGGACGGATGAGGAATTCGAGCGATGACGAGCAGAAACCCGGAGAACCGCTACAAAATGTGCAAGAACGAGGGCGACGAGTTCTGGACCGTTTATGACATCTTCACTGGAGAGCCGGCCGAGATGAGCGGAACGTGGCTGACTGCCTGCGAGATGGACGAAGCCAACGACCTCGTTGACCTCCTGAACCTCGAATATATCAACCGCCGCAAGGGACGACACATTGAGTGACGGCAAGATTTACCAGTTCAGGGAGGGGCCGACCTATCAGGCCGCAACCAGGGAAGAGCAATGGCAAACCGCCCTGAGGATGGACGCCGAACGGCAAGTTCAGCACGACACAGCCGCCTGGCTCATCGTAGCGCTAATCAGCACCGCTCTGTTCGTGACGTTTATCCGGTTCGTATGGCTGAGGAAGCCTTCGTCTTAGGGCGATTGCCTACCGTTGGCATTCAGCATGAGGCCGTGTTCTAGGGGCGCTATGGCACGAGACGAACTGCCCCGAAAGAGCTCCGCAACGCGAGAACACCACAGTGCGTGTTCCCAGCAGACGCCAGCGGAACATCGTTTCTATCCGAGCTCGCTCGCTTGCGGATGCTTCTTTCGACCGCCCTTTTCGTGCCGACCCAGCCAGCCGACCTCGATTTTCGGAACAGCATTTACAAGCCGCTCCGTATAGGGATCGAACGGTGGAGACAGCACCTCTTCAGTCTCACCCCAACGCACCACCTTGCCTACGTGTAAGATCGTTACACGCGTGGCAATAGACCTGACAATGTTCAGATCATGGGTGATGAACAGATACGCAATTCCGCTCTCACGCTGGAGCCGGAGAAGCAAAGCCAAAATATCTTTGGCAACCAAGGGATCCAGCGCGGACGTTGGTTCATCGCAGATGATCAGGTGTGGCCGTGCAGCAAGGGCACGAGCAATGCAGACCCGTTGTTTCTGGCCACCGGAAAGTGAGCGAGGATACCGGTTTGCCAACGATGGATCGAGCTCCACCTGAGCCAGCAACTCATTTACCCGCCGTCGCCTGGAATCGCCCCGCAGCCCCTCGTAGAGAGTGACTGGCCGCCCCACAATCTCTTCGACCGAATGGCGTGGATTGAGAGCTGTATCTGGCATCTGGTGGATCGTCTGTAGTAGTCGGCGTTGCTCAAATGAGCGTTTGGCCGTTCGCGCGTGGACGTGTTCGCCCTTGAAGCGAACAGTGCCCTTCAAAGGCGGCAACAGACCATTGATCACGCGGCCAAGGGTCGATTTTCCTGAACCGGATTCGCCGACCAGCGCGGCAGTCTCCCCGACTCGGATTTCAAGGGATATATCCGTTAGGACCGGCCTGCCGTCTGCGTAGGCGGCCGTAATGCCCGAAACTGCCAACACGCTCGCGTCCAGACCCGGCTGAGACTGTCTCTCAAGTCGACTGGCGGCGACGAGCTTGCGGGTGTATTCGTGCGCGGGTTCTTGGACAATGCCCGCGACGGGTCCGTGTTCGACTGATTTGCCATGCCGCAATACCATGATTTCGTCTGCGATCTGCGTAACGACTGCCAGATCATGACTGATATAGAGGGCCGCGGCCCCGGCGTAGTTGATCGCATCGCGAATGGCCTTCAGAACCTCGATCTGGGTCGTCACATCAAGCGCAGTGGTCGGCTCGTCAAGGACGACGAGATCGGGACTTGAACATAAGGCCATCGCAGTCATGGCGCGCTGAAGCTGGCCGCCGGAGACCTGGTGAGGAAATTTATCGCCGAAGCGTATTGGGTCCGGCAGGCCGAGAAGGTGCATCAACTCGTTGGCGCGCGCATTCGCCTGATCGGGGGACGCAAGACCAGACCGAATGGACGATTCAGTTATTTGTTCTCGCAGACGGTAGGCTGGATTGAAAGACGCGCCCGCTGATTGGGCCACGTAGGTGATACGGTTTCCCCGCAACCGCCGGCGGTCGTCATCGCTGAGTGAAAGAAGACTCACTCCGTCAAACAGAATGGCTCCGGATTTTATGGCTAGACCGGGCCGGACATAACCGAGCGCAGCCAGCCCCAGCGTAGATTTTCCGGCGCCGGATTCACCGATGAGCCCAAGTACCTTGCCCTTCTCCAGCGAGAAAGAAATGTCCGCCACAATCGAGGAAGCCCCTGAGGTGTTGGTGCTCCCAATACTAAGATTCTGGATTTCTAGAAGTGGCTTTGTCATTCGTTCTCCAGGCCAGCGTCGGCATCGAGAATCCAATCGACAACCATGTTTACTGAGACGGCGAGTAGCGCAATCGCCGCTCCGGGTATCAGGGCCGCTCCCACTCCGAACAGAAGGCCATCCTTGTTCTCCTTGATCAAGCTACCCCAATCCGTGATCGGTGGCTGTATTCCGAGGCCAAGAAAGGACAGGGTCGACAGGAACAATACCGCAAAAATGAACCGCAGCCCTGTTTCGGCGACCAACGGTGCAAGCGCATTGGGGAGGATTTCGCGATAAACGATCCAAAGCCTCGTCTCTCCCCGCAATATTGCCGTTTCAATGTAATCGAGTGCCGCGATATCGGAGGCCACAGAACGGCTCAGCCGGAAAAAGCGGGTGCTCTCCAGGAGTGCAATGATGCCCACAATAAAGATGATCGACCTCGGCAGAACCGTCAACAGCACAAGGGCAAAAATCAGCGTCGGAATTGCCATCAACAGATCGACCAAACGGGACAGAATCGCATCCAACCAGTCGTTTCGCAGCCCCGCCAGCAGGCCAAGACTCGTTCCGACAGCCGCCGCAATCCCGGTTGCCGCTGCCGCTGTAAAAATGGTTACCCGTGCACCCCAAATGAAGCGTGACAACAGGTCCCTTCCTAGCATGTCGGTACCAAGCGGTGTGTTTAGCGACGGATAGTCCCATATCGATCCGACGATGTCGTTGACACCGTAGGGAGCGATATAGGGCGCAAACAACGCAACAAGGAGAAACGCTGCGACAAAACCGAGGCCGACACAGGCCGAAATGGTAAGGTGGTTGACCATTATTTTGGATATCTCAACCGCGGATTGGCAAGTATCGAGACGACATCCGCAAGCAGATTGAGACCAATGTAGACACCCGCAAAAAGCAGGCAGCATGCCTGAACGACGGGGATGTCGCGGTTGACGACACTGTCCACCATGAACTGCCCCATCCCTGGATAGACGAAGATGACTTCGACCACCACCACGCCGGCGACCAGATAGGCTAAGTTCAGAATGACCACGTTTGTGATGGCAGCGAGCGCATTGGGAAATGCGTGGTGCCAGATGATGAATGAGCGCGATGCTCCCTTCAGAATCGCCATTTCGATGTAGGGCAAAGCTAGAGTGTTCAGGAGCGCCGCCCGCGTCATGGTCGTAATATGACCGGTGACAGCCAAGGTAAGTGTAAGGCAGGGCAGGATCATCGCCAAGACCCGGTCGCCGAGGCCCATTGTCTCGAAGACCGTGGCACTGCTTGCAAGCCATCCGAGCGTAATGGAAAAAACGAAGATCAACAGATAGCCTACAAAGAACTCTGGCAGCGCGACGATCCCGCGCGTTAATGCGGAAATCGAGCGATCAAGAACAGTGCCCCGATAGCGGACAGACAGGATACCGAGAAACACGGAGAGCGGAACGGAGACCAGCGCGGCGGCGGCGGCAAGAAAGAGAGTGTTACCCAGGCGAAGACCAAGGCTTGAAGTTACGCTACGGCCATTCATCAGGCTGACGCCAAAATCACCTTGCAGTACGTTGGCAAGCCATACCAGATAACGCTCCACAAGCGGTCGATCGAGCCCCAGCCGCACGCGCAATTCGGCGAGCGCAGCCGGCGTAGCAGAGCGCCCGAGAAGCGCCGTTGCGGCATCCCCCGGTAGAATTTCTGTGCCGATGAAGATCAGCGTCGAAATCACGAACAACAGGACAAGGCCAATCAGGAAACGTCGGGCAATCAACCGAGCGATGCGGTGATCTTGAAATCGAGGCCGCAGTCCTGGTTCGATCGTGTCTACAAGCGCCATGGTTACCTCTTAGATCCATCGGACACTACCCAGCCGGTCCCTCCGGGTAGTGTCCATTGCGATCCTAGCTTTCCAGCCAGACCTTCTCGGCAGTTCTCGGGCCGTTTTGTCCGGGGATAGCCTTGTAACCTTTGAGCTTGCTGCTCGATGCACTGATTTGAGCTGAATAAGCCGGTATAACCGAGCTGTTTTCGTCGATGATCAGCACCTGTGCATCATGATAGAGTTGTTTGCGCTTTGTTTCGTCGAGTTCCCCGCGGGCCGCCAGTACAAGCTGATCGAAATTCTTGTTCTTCCAACCGGTCTCGTTCCAAGGAGCTTCTGACAGGTAGATCAGCGAAAGCATGGCATCGGCCGTCGGGCGCGCGCCCCAGCCGGACGCGACAAAGGGTTGCTTCAGCCATACGTCGGTCCAGTATCCATCCGCAGGCACACGGTTGACTTCGAAGGGGATACCTGCCGCCGTCGCCGATTGCTGGTAGAGTTGCGCAGCATCAAGTGCACCGGAGAAGCTGGCACCATCTGACGCCGAGAGTACCACGTTGCCGTCGTAGCCGGATTTCTTCCAGTGGAACGCCGCCTTCTCCGGATCGTAGGCGCGCTTCGGCACGTCGGTGGCGAAATACCGGTTTGAAGGAAAGATCGGGTTGTCATTCGACACCGTGCCGGCACCACTGAGAATGGAGGTCACGATCTGCTCTCGATCGATTGCATATTTGAGAGCAAGGCGCACATCCAGATTGTCGAATGGCGCACTGTCGGCGCGCCCCGCGAAAAGTACGATGGAGCTGTCATCTTCCTGGTGAAGGGCGAGTGCCTTGTTCGCTGCAAGTCTTTGTGCGACCCGTGGCTCTACATTGTTGATAAAATGCACGGAATTGCTGATCAGCGCGGCGACGCGTGCAGACTTGTCGTTATAGGCAACGGTTTCAACTGAATCCACATGGCCGCGCTCGGGGTCCCAATAGTTCGGATTGCGCCTAACCAAAGTCCGGACGCCGGGCTGGAAATTCTCAAGAATGAAGGCTCCGGTTCCGATACCGTCATCAAAGTTGGCACCGTCTGGTGTAATTCCAAAATGCACGTCACCAAGCAGGTATGGGAAATCGGCGTTCGGTCCGGAGAGCTGGAACGTGACCTCGTGATCCGCGGACTTGACGATATCGGCAACACTGAGGAGATACCCCTTGCCCGCCGACTCCGACTTTTCGCCTCGATGATGGTTTAGCGAGTAGATTACGTCCTCGGGTGTCAGTTCCTTGCCGTTGTGGAACTGGACGCCTTTCCGCAGCTTGAAAATCCATTGGCTGCCGCTGGCAGCCGGCTCCCAGGACTCGGCGAGGCCGGCACGAAGACTGCCATCGTCGTTAAGGTCCGTCAGCGTGTTGAAAAGCTGCAGCCCGACATTGTAGGCATATGCCTCGAAGTAGAACGCAGGATCGAGCCGGTCTGTGCTGGATGCGTTGTCGATGCCAAGAATGAGGTGGCCGCCTTTTTGCGGTTGCTGGGCGCGTGCGAAACCTGGCAAAAGGAGTGAGCCTGCAGCCAAAGCCCCAGTCGCCTTCAACAGAGTGCGTCGATTAATCCCGCCGGCATTTGTTTCGTTTTGAAATGTCATGGTCTTTGTCCGAGGGTTTCGCGCTGGTTCAGGCAGCGACAGGTTCCGGTTTGAATGTTGTCTTGATTTCTGAGATATGCTCGGGGCCAATACCGCAGCAGCCCCCGACGATCGATGCACCCGCATCGACCCAACGGCGGGCGAAGGTCAGGTAACCCGGCGGGTCAAGATCTTCACGCAGGCTACCGAGGCCCGAATTGGCCTTGATCTCTTCCGTGCTTTCAGGCCGCGGAACGAAGGCATTGGCGTAGACGCCGATCGCGGCATGGAGGGACGATTCCTGGAGGGATATGCGCGCCGCATTAATCGCAGCCTCCATGATTTCGGCCTGACTGCAGTTGAAGAGCAACGCGCTCGCACCGAGTTCAACGGCTTTCGCTGCAGCCTCGGCAACCGTCTCGCCGGAACGCAAGCGAGGCGCCCATTTTCCCGCGATCACATCCCTGACACCGTTTCGGTCATCGAGGGTATAGGAAAGCCAGAGTGGTCGCTGGTCATCACCCAAAGCGCGCCGGATAGCTTCGACCTCAATCAGTGATCCTTGCGTTTCGGCAAGCCAAAAATCGACATGCGGAGACAATCCCTGAACCAAAACAGAGAGGATCTCCGGCGCCTTTTCCCCATCGAACAGGTCAGGTCGATATGAGCCAAAAACCGGAGGCAGGGAGCCTGCCACTAAAACCCTTCCGCCTGCCCTTCCCGCAGCGGATCGCGCCAGCTTTCCGGAAAGATCGACCAGCTCGAGGCCACGCTCTGCGAAGCGTTCGTCACCTATATGAAAGGGAACGACCGCGTAGCTGTTGGTGGTGATCACCTCGGCCCCGGCGGCGATGAATGCGTCATGCGCCCGCTCAACATATTCGGGAGCTTCGATCAATGCCAAGGCCGACCATTCTGGCTGCTTAAAGGGTGCGCCACTTTTAAGCAGCTCGCGACCCATGCCGCCATCAAGCACTGTGATTTCCCTGGACACCGGTGCCCTCCTACCAAATTATAAGTTTATCAGATGTTTGTTTCGCCGTTATGGCCGGAGCAGCGATAGGAGAGGTATAGGCGGTCGCTCGATTTCTTCACAAGCATACATTTTCTATAGTTTTTATGAATTAAAGAAATTCCTGCCCGGCATGATCCGTCCAGAAGGGCTATCTACACGCTCAATGCAAATGCATTTTGGAGTGGTGGACTGCTGCCATCGCAGAGAACTGTGTTGTCTATGACGAAGAAAATTCATATTTACGCGTTCGACATGAACTGTGTCAGCCACATCAATCATGGCCTGTGGACGCATCCACGAGATCAATCGACATCTTATACGAGCCTGGAATACTGGGCGAATCTCGCGCGTACTGCCGAGCGGGGCAAGCTCGATGGCATCTTTCTCGCCGATATCGTCGGTGTTTACGATGTGTATAAGGGTAGCCCGGCAACGGCGATTGCCACCGGTGCACAGACGCCCGTCAACGATCCACTGCTTGTCGTTCCGGTCATGGCTTATGTCACCCAACATCTGGGGTTCGGCGTTACGGTCAACACAACCTATGAGCCGCCTTATCTGCTTGCGCGACGGCTTTCGACCCTCGATCACCTCACCAATGGCCGCGTCGGATGGAACATCGTCACCGGTTATCTAGATAGCGCCGCCCGGGCCATGGGCTTTTCCGAGCAGCCCGACCACGATCACCGCTATGACGTCGCGGACGAATATATGGAGGTTCTCTACAAACTCTGGGAAGGCAGCTGGGATAGCGATGCGGTGGTTAGAGATCGAACGTCCGGCCGCTACGCCGATCCCGATAAAGTTCGTGCTATCAAGCATAGAGGCCAGCACTACCAACTGGACGCCATTCACCTGAGCGAGCCATCGCTTCAGCGAACGCCGGTTCTCTACCAGGCCGGGTCGTCGACCCGCGGACGCAAATTTGCGGCTGAGCATGCCGAGTGCGCCTTTATCGGTGGCAATAAACCAGAGGCTGCTGCATCCATAGTCTCCGATATCCGCCAACGAGCGGTCGCGAACGGACGCAGTGCCGATGCGGTCAAGTTGTTTACCAGTCTTAGCGTTGTCGTCGGCAGGACAGAGGCCGAAGCCGAAGAGAAACTTGAGGACTATCGCCGCCATGCCATTACCGAGGCAGCTCTTGCTCATTATTCAAGTTCTATAGGAATAGACCTGGCTCGCTATGATCTGGACGAGCCGATCGTCTACCAGAAAACCAATGCGAACAATTCGGCGTTAGAAGCAATCACGACAAGAAGTCCAGACAAAATCTGGACCCGGCGCGAGATCGTCGATCAGATGGTTCTCGGAAGTCGCCAAAAGCCGGTCGTCGGGACGCCGCAACAGATTGCTGATCATATGCAGGCATGGATCGACATTGGCGACATCGACGGGTTCAATCTCCCGCGAACGGTGGCCCCAGAAAGTCTGGAAGATTTCGTCGATCTTGTTGTTCCTATCCTGCAGGAGCGCGGCATGTTCAAGGCCGACTACTCGGAAGGAACGTTGCGCGAAAAATTGTTTGGGAGCGGGCACGCGCACCTTCCCGCTAACCACCCTGGGTCCCGGTTCCGGCATCCGGCGGCGAACCCGTGAACACCACCGGCGAAACGACGAAATCTAGTACGGCAGCAGCCACAGCTCTCAGTGACCGAGCCCAAACAGGACATGATGACAATGCCTTCCTCTGAGCAAACCACATTCCTACCGATCGCTGCAAAAGCCGTATCACGGGAACGCGCCAAGATCATTGCCAGCGATGCCGAGGCCATCGCAGTTGCCAGCGCCCTGGCAGAAAAGTTTGCCCTGAACGCTGCTGAGCGGGATCGAGAAAGGTCCCTGCCCTTTGAAGAGATCGATACCTATTCCAGCAGCGGATTATGGGCGATTACCATTCCACGCGAGTTTGGCGGTGCTGGCGTCTCCTACAAGACGCTCGCGCAGGTGATCAGCATCGTGTCTGCAGCGGACGGCAGCCTTGGACAAATTCCGCAGAACCACTTTTTTCTACTCGAGGCGCTACGCTGGGCGGGAACGCGACAGCAGAAAGATTTTCTTTTCGCGAGAGTTCTGGCCGGAGACCGGTTAGGCAACGCACTTGCCGAACTTGGCACCCCCAACGCCAACGCAACCAAGAGCGCCATCCGCAAAGACGGCGAGAACTACCGGCTCGATGGACGGAAATTCTATTGCTCCGGCGTGATATTCGCCGATTGGATCGTACCATCGGTTGCAGACGAGAATGATGGACGCGCTTTCGTGTTCCTTGCTTCTGACACGCCCGGCGTCACTGTCGTTGATGATTGGAATGGCTTCGGTCAGCGAACCACGGCCAGCGGCACCACAGTTTTCGAGAACGTCGCAGTTCATCAAGCGGCGGTTGTCCCCACTCATCCGCCCTCTGGATTGTCACTTAGCAACCCAGTGGCCCACATCATGCATGCAGCGATTGATGTTGGCACAGCAAGGGCAGCTGTCGACACGACGATCAGCTTCATTCGCGACAAGGCCCGCCCCTGGGCGGACAGCGGTATCAAGAATGCGTGGGAGGACCCCCATACCATCCTGCAGGTCGGTGAGGCCAAAATGCGCCTCCACGCGGCTGAGGCCCTCGTTGAGCGGGCGGGCGGCATACTTGACGCAGTGGCTAGATGCCCGGATGGCGATGGCTGGGCTCATGCATCCATCGCCGTCTCGGAAGCGAAAATGGCAGCCGCTGACATCGCCCTTACCGCGTCGAGCAAGCTGATAGAACTTGGAGGGGCAAGTGCTACCCGGGGCGAACTCAACTTCGATCGCTTTTGGCGCAACGCTCGCACACATACGGTCCACGACCCCATTCGCTGGCGCGCGCATGAAGTTGGAAACTATTGGTTGAACGGCGAAGCACCGCCAAATCATGCTGTGAAATCCCGGGGGATTGTGGTCAAGAGCGGAGATCTGGGAGCATGACACAAACGGCAGCATCGACCATTGCGATCAGCACAGATCCATCACCCAAAACATTGAAGAATGCTCTTGGCAGCGACAACGACTGGCAATCCATAGGAAGAGAAATTGCAAACGAACTCAGGCTCACCGTCGTTGAACGGGAACGATCGGGCGCTCCGCCGGTCGCAGAGTTCAAGCTGCTGCGTGATGCCGGGCTCTTGACCCTGATCCAGCCACTTGAGCTAGACGGCGGCGGGTGTGAATGGACCGACGCATTGCGCATCGTTCGCACGGTCTCCGGCGCCAACACTTCGGTTGGGCAGCTCCTTGGCTACCACTACGTTGCCAGCCTCACACCTGGATTCTTCGATCTGGACCGCTCGGACGAACAACTGAGACGCCGATCCATTTCGGAGCGCTGGCATTGGGCAGGGTCGGGCAACCCGCGAGATCCAAACTTGACGCTGGAGCCGTCGGGTACCGGCTACACTCTGAACGGCCGCAAGAGCTTTTCATCTGGCGCTAGCATAGCTGATCAACTCTCAATTTTCCCGGAGCTCAATGGTAAGGGTGTGGTCGCCGCAATTCCGCGACGCCGCGAGGGCATCGTCGCCATCGACGACTGGAACCACATGGGCCAGCGTCAAAGTGAGAGCGGTACCATAGAGTTTCACAATGTCCGTGTTGAACTCGACGAGGTTTTGGCGTTCATGCCCCCGCCGGATGAACAGCCGGCATGGATGACCACTCGAATTCCTATGATGCAGTTGACGTTCGTCAACGTCTATCTTGGCGCGGCCGTGGGTGCACTCGACGCGGCTCGTGAATACGTTCAGACGGCCACGCGCCCTTGGCAGTCCTCCAACGTCGAAAAAGCGACGGACGATCCCTATATCCTCGAACATTTCGGATTGCTTCATTCGGACCTTGCTGCGTCGCTTGCTCTCGCAGACCAAGCGGGCGAAGAACTCAGCACTGCGCTCCGGCGCGGATACTCCCTGACGAAAGAAGAGCGCACAAGAGCTGCGTCTGTCGTCTACGCCGCCAAGGTGAACAGCACCCGTGTGGCACTCGAGGTCACAGCGAAAGTCTTCGATCTGATGGGCGCACGCGCCACGTCGAACATTCACGGTTTTGATCGCTTTTGGCGCGATGTACGAACCCATAGTCTCCACGACCCAGTTGCCTACAAGGCACGTGAGGTCGGCAACTACCTTCTGAATGGCGTTATTACGCCGGTAAGAGGCTATACCTGAGTTTCTCAAAATGACGATAGACCAATCGAATGACAGCAATCGGGACGACAGGAAATCAGGTGCACAAGCCCGCAGAAAACTCACGTCAGATGATACTTTTACTCTTCCTGGCGCCAGTCGGGTACCACACAACGGCGTGGCGTCACCAAACCAGTCGGGTTGAAGATTTATACGGATTGGCGTTACCCGCCGATATAGCGAAACGGGCGGAAGCGGCCAAGGTCCATGCGTTGTTCCTAGCAAACTGGTTGTCTTTCGGGGAAACGGGAAGAAATCCTCACTTGGTCGGCTACGAGCCGTTCACCACAATGGGAGCCTTGTCCGCCGTGACCGAACATATCGGCCTGGTAGGCACAGCGGCTACAACTTTTACAGAGCCGTACAATCTTGCCCGTTATTTTTCCCAATTGGACTGGCTGTCCAACGGTAGAATCGGATGGAACATCGTCACCGCAACGACGGGGCAGGAAAATTTCAGCGTTACGCTGCCTCCAAGAAATGAACGCTACGCTCAGGCGTACGAATATATGGACGTAGTCACGGGACTTTGGGATGCCTGGGATGACGACGCGGTCGTCAACGATCGAGCCGGAGGCGTATGGGCGGACCGGAGCCGTATCACCCCACTGAACCACGAGGGGCCGCGCTACAATGTCGAGGGACCTCTGCTTATACCCCGCTCGCCACAAGGCTGGCCGGTGCTTGTCCAGGCCGGCGCGAGCGATACGGGCAAGGACTTTGCCGCGAAGTATGCCGAAGTAGTGTTCACTGTTACCCCGACTTTCCCCCTGGCACAGGATTTCTACCGTGATCTGAAAGCGAGAGTGGTACTAAATGGCCGAGCCGAGGATTCCGTAAAAATCCATCCGGGCCTCATGCCCATTGTTGGCGACGATGACGCGGATGCACAAAGGATTCACGACGAACTACTGGGTCTGATTGATGAGGCCGAGGGATTTGGAAGGCTGAGCGCTATGCTTGAAGGAGCCGATCTAAGTGGATTGAGTGGAGACGACATCATTCCGCCCGATCGTCTGGTCGATCCGATTATCGCCGTTCGCGAAAAAGATGCGACCACGCGCTATCCTTATTTTTATGATCTTGCGGTGGCAAAGAAGTATACAATTCGGGCACTGCTCGGCGAGGTGATGAAGGCTGCCGGACACAGCGTTGTCGTCGGATCCGCGGTACACATTGCCGACCATATGCAGCTTTGGTTCGAGAGTGGTGCTGCGGATGGGTTCGCAATCCTTCCTCCAACTGTACCTCTGGGGCTCAACCGCTTTCTCGACGAAGTCGTTCCCATACTTCAGGAAAGAGGACTTTTCCGGACAGAGTATGTCCAAGGTACGCTACGCGACAACCTCGGCTTAGAGCGCCCTCGAGGACGGTACGCCCATCAATCGCTAGAGTGAAATTCCAATGACCACGCTAGCGGCAAACATTCGCGCGGATCGTGAGGTGGTCCCCGCAGAGGCATTGATTTAGCAGGCACATGTTCTGCTGGTTGGTTGATCCATTGCGGTGAAGAGAATTTAACCGCAGACCGACGCGCTCATCGACGACGGCGCGGCATAACGATGATTTATGGAACTTCGAACACCAGATTTTGTTGAACGTTTCTACAGATATTTCCATGCCACGTCCGCGCTCGCTAAATACTCGGATATCGAATGTGTAAGTGTCTACAAGCAATTTCATGCTACCCCGTGTCCGTGCAAGGCGACGCTTGCCTAGGCTTTTAGAGATGCTCCGGCGAGCCTTGGGATTGAGGTGACCGGCGATAGTGACCGCAAGGCGCAAGAAAATGGTGGGTCGAAGCAAACTTGGCAGCGACATGCAGTGGGGAACCTGTCCTTGCAGGTCGGTCGGAGTCCGCCTCACACTAGGGCAGCTTGCCGCGCGACGGCCCTGGGAACGCCTTAGTTGACGGCGACGAAGAAATTCCCCGGCAACTGCGCAAGGTGTAGCTACAGCTCGGCGTAAAGCGTCCGCATTTGAGCCAGTTTCTCGTCCATACCGGCGCTTGAAAGAATCAAACCGTGCGAACGGCTTGAAATGCAGTACTGTCGGTGACCCGAGGGCACCGAAGGGGAACGGCGACGATTTCAGTGCTCCCGCTCAATGTAATTCAATCCTTTGTTGATCATGCTTCATCTTCCATACTGACGTGGCCGTGGTCGATGTCCCACTTCAGGTCACGCTGACGGCCGCCCTTGGCAAAGAATTCCTTGTCCGTCAGACCGGGAAATCCATGACGATTTGCATGGATTTCCGTCCAAGCACGTTGTCGCGACGCGGATTTTCATCCGAAGCGGGTTACCCTCCCATTCCTTCGCGCCGACATAGGAGGCCGTCAGACTTGCCGACAGGTCTTTGATATGCCTTGCGAGTTTCAGTCGATCTTCTTCAATAGCAATCATAATGTTCTCCCGTTGGGCTTCGATCGGTCGTAATTGCGGGAGTCGGTTCGGCGCCAGTGTATACTTCGAGCGCGGAGATTAGTTCCTCTGTCGCGATGGCACCCCAAATTTGTCTCAGGAGTTTACGGACGGTCTCGGCCACCTGTCTCATCGAGCTTTGCCGGAGGGGTGAGCGATTGTTGACTTGGCGACGATCGAAAAATCCGGGCATTCGCGCCCGGTTAGCTCATGGCGGACGTTTAAACATTTACGTCATGAAAATTACTTCACGCGATCGGAGCCCTCCTTCGACCACTGCCGCCTTCAGGTCGCCCTGATGTAAACCCACATCGGGGAAACTGCGAACAATTGCAAGACGGCAAGGAGCTGTTCACGACCTTTGGCAGAAAGGCGCAAAACAATGGCAATGGAGAACAAATTCGCCGGATCGGACCGGCCCAATTTCCCCCACCGCGGACGCCTCCCCGTGCTGTGGGGCAATGTGACCCTGCACGTCTGACTTCAGTAGGGGGCGCTGGCCGTTCCGCGCTCGGTTGTTCGTTGGCATTATTCTTACGGATCACTGGCGGCAATGAGCAAACAGTTGGCACAGAAGCGCAAATATCGGGCGTTGTCGATGCTGGGCCAATCGCTACATATATTGCGACGCAATGCGACAGCTGTTCAGCTCTGAATCTCCCGTGTGATGCGGCATGTCGTGCTAGGCGGCGCGGCGCCCACGATTGGCAGCGTCGAGCAAGTTTCCGTTGAGGAAAACACCTACATCACAGACTCATCAGGAACCGCAAGCCCGGTCAACTCTTGAAAGAATTGGAAATCGTCTCGTGGCAACTATCACAGCCTACGCCAGCATGGATGTGCGGAATTTCGATTTTAGCAGCCTATACAACTACAGCAATTACCAAGCCGGATCGAACCTAGCCCAGTTTTGGTATGACAACGGATTCATGGATGAATTTCGCGGAAGCGGGTTTACTAACGATTACTACGGTACGCCTAATGGCGGCACCGTGAAAAGCTACGCGACATATTACGACGGCTATCGCATGGGAGTTATCGACGGCATCAGCGTTCCTGTTACAAAGATAGCAGACGCCGCTGCAACCTATTCGACGTCTGACGATCAAACCATCATCAGGTCTGCCCTGGCTGGGGCTGACAAGTTTACGGGCAGCGAGTACGCGGACTACTTCGACGGCTTTTCCGGCAACGACACCCTCTACGGCAACGGCGGAAACGACACGCTTTTTGGCAATTCGGGTAACGACTACCTGAATGGCGGCGTGGGAATAGACGATTTGCGTGGCGGCGCGGGCAACGATGTATATGTCGTCGACAATGTGTTTGACACCGTCAACGAGAGCGTCACTGGATCGACAGGCATCGACACAGTCCATTCATCGATAAGCTTCAACCTGGCCAACACGCCGCGCGTTCTTGGCTCGGTCGAGAACCTGACACTGTTGGGGTCCGGCAAAATCAACGGTACTGGAAATTCCCTCAACAACGTTGTCACTGGCAATAATAGCGCCAATATGCTGAATGGTGCGGCTGGTAACGACACGATCAATGGCGGCGGCGGCAATGATTTTCTGTACGGGGGAGCCGGGAACGACAAGCTGACTGGCGGTGCGGGCAACGATACCTTCGTCTTCAACACGAAGATCAGCGCCGCATCGAACGTTGACACCATCACGGACTTCAACGTCATGAACGACACCATTTGGCTCGACAACGCAGTCATGTCGGCTCTCGGCAGCGCGATTGAGTCCGGTGAGTTCTGGAAAAGCGCCTCCGGCACTGCCCACGACAAGAGCGATCACATCATTTACGAAACCGATACCGGTTGGCTGAACTACGACAGTAACGGCAGCCTTGCGGGCGGCTCGGTCCACATCGCCAAGCTAGACTCGAACCTCGAGCTTAAATATGGGGATTTCTTGGTGATCTAGTAGCCGGCGGTGCAATCGCAGCCATCAGGCGTTGGTGCTCTTGAGCGCCATCGCCTCGGCAGAACCAGGCCCGGCCAGACCCCGGAATGCGGGTCCAGCTTCAACTCGGTCTGCACCATCAAAGCCAGCGCCTGATGCCCACAGCGGAAGTCAACCGGACGCGTTGCGATCAGGATCGGCAGTCGTTGGCCCGCGACGATCATGACGCTCCTCGCACAGCGCGAACCAGAGCGGCGACCCGTTCAACGGGCACATCATTAGGAACCCGCATCACAACGTCTGAGCCAATCTGCAACGTCAAAACCTGCACCCTCGGCCCGTCGGAGGCCAGCTTCGGCAGCGGCAAACGATTGACAGGCTCAGGCGGCTCCGCAGCGATTGCCACAGGAACGAATGCCGGCTCGATACCATCGTGCTCCGACGGCGTCGTTGCCGCCGCAAACGGCAGCACCAGAATGCCGTCGTGCACTTGACGTCGCCAATCGGAAAGCTGGTTTGCTATAACGCCGTCACGGCGCGCGACATCCACAACACGAACACCAGGCTCAAAGCTTTCCGCCACGATCCGCGCCTTCACATCATCCGGCCAACGCCGGTTTCCGCGCCGCGGCTCGACAACTTCGTAGCGACCAACAAATCCATCATCTGCCATGCAAATCTCCAGATAAAACTGGAAACCTTCTCGCATACGCAGCAAGCCTCAAAATACACCCAATCCAATGGGGCGGAGACGGCGCTTACACTGGACGCGCGAATTCCTGACAGGATTCAGCCACTTTACGGCCAAGGCAAGCCGTTCCTTCAAGGGGATTGATGCCGATCCTCGATGGGGAGCTGGACTTAGCCCGGCTCCCCATTTTCGGACTGCGGGAGTGTTAAGCCGCCTTTGCCTGGGCAGTTGTTTTGTTGATCGAGGTCACGGCCAGATTGGTCAACTTGTTGTTCGTGGCCTTTTCCTGGTCGAGAATTTCGCTCAGGATCTTATGAGCCTCGTCATGTCCGAGATCTTTGGCCCATTCACGGAGCGAGCCGTAGCGCGCGATCTCGTAATGCTCAACAGCCTGACACGCTGCAAGCAGGCCGGCATCAAGCGCAGTGCCTTCGGCTTCTTCCATGAGACCATCTGCCTCTTTGATCAGCCCTTCAATCGCATCGCACTTTTCGCCCGACGCCTTTTTGCCGATCGACTTAAAGACGAGCTCAAGCTTCTTAATCTGGTCCTTTGTTTCCGCCAGATGATCCTCGGCAGCCTTTTTCAGCTCCGCACTCTTGGCAGCCTTGGCTACCTTGGGCAGCGCTTTGGTGATCGCGTTCTCGGCGTAATAAACGTCCTGCAATGTATGCTCAAAAATATCAGACAGGGTTTTCATGGTGTTTTCTCCTCAACGGGCTGAATGCCGACTGAGAAATTGATGAGCCGCGGATTCGTTCCACGAGGATGAGTTTGAGCTGAAATCCGCAATGCAGTTCCAAATTCTTAGCGTGCCGCGATCCCGTAAGTGTCGGCCCGATCAAGTAACGAGAATGACCATTATCGCTGTTCATTCGCCACGTTAGATCGCCTCTGGTAGCTGATATTCGTTCGCCACATCCAGCGAGAGCAGTGTCGCTCTACGCCTAGCCAGGGTCTCGCGATAGTCCTGAGCCTCGACGTCTTTAAAGAAAGGCGCGTCTGGCGCTAGGTTTTCCCCAATATCGGGCGTCCTGCATGCCGAATTTACAGCGCATCGTAAACCTACATGACGCGGGCGAGCTCGGATTTCGAGATTGACCCGGCGGCGGCTATTCGTCGTAGGTCGCGTTCCGAGCACGTGCGGTCCCTCAATAGATTGTCGATGGATGTTCGTTAGTTCGGTTTCTCATTGAAAGAGCAACCGTCCACAATCCCCCATGAATCGCCATCAAGTCGACTTGAGCAGACCGTCTGCGTTTAGGGAATCTGGATTCGGTCTGAACGAGCGAATTCAAGGTGCGATCCCGCCATGACGGTTGCATGTGACGAGGCCGCATACTGCGAGCCTGCCTCGGGTAGCTTAGCTCCCCTTTAACACCGCGGGTGGGGTCCATTCGCCATTGGTCGTTGCCGGCTTTGGCCAATAGGCGCGAACATAGAGGGAGAAGTCTCCGGACTTTGGGGCAGGCAGCCAGTTGTCTTTGAACGCCTCCGCAGGCTCGTCCGCCTGAACGTAGATCGTCAGCGACCCATCCTCATTGTATTTCAAGGATTTGTTCTTAGTGCCGACCGAGTAGCGCTTCAACGCGTTCGGCTCGAAGAAATGATGTTCGTTGTAGAGGGTTAGTGACCAGAAGCCGTGCACGGGTGGGGTTTGCCCCTTTGCGAAGGTCACGGTGTAAGGCGTCGAGCCGTTCAGGCGCGTGCCGGTCTCATCCAGATCCTGATAGAAATATTTCGTCTCGTTCGGCGCATTGACGAAGATGTTGGATTTGGCGACGGCGGCGCGGGTGAAATAATCAGTTCCGAAAGCCGCGTTGTTGGAGGTGGTCGTCCAGTTGTGCGGCAAGGGCAGGCCGTAGTTGCGGAACTGGAAGAGTGGCTCGATCAGATGGTCGTTGGCGTCGGCTGCCGCCTTGTCCACGGCCTTGCGAATTTCCGGATCGGCTTTTGCCGCTGCAATGACACTCATGACCTGCGCGTATCTTGCTTCTTCACCCGCCATCGGTGGAGCGTCTGCAAGGGCGACCGGCAGTGAATCGAAGAAGGTCTCCGGCGGGACCCAGGGTGTCTCGCTGTTGCCATTCCCTTGCGCTGGTAGCTGCTTGATACCAGCCCAGTCTCGGGTCTTCATCGATCCGTCGAATTGATCGAGCGGGTACATCATGATGCCGCTCAAAACCGACTCGATGGCTTTCCGATCTTCGGCAGTGTCATCCTGGAAGACGCGCGGGATGACGTTGCCAGTGTTGGTCGATGACCGGAAAACCTTGGTCACGCCTTTCGGTGTCTCACCCTTCCAGTTCGGACCGACCAGCATGTAGAAGCCCGGTTGCGTCCCGTACATCTTGCCCAACTGGGCAAAGCTGTCCGTCCTCAGATCAACAACCTGATAGACCCAGAAACGATCGCCGAAATCAGGCACCTGGATGATGACAGGGGATTTGTCGAGGGCGACGAGCCCCGCGCCATAGACCACGTCCTGATTGGGGCATGCGACCGCGCGTTCATCGGGCTCGATATAGTCGGTCAGCATCGTCAACTGGTTGAGCGGTGCCAGCGGCGCGCCGCCGGAGATGACGTTTTCCGGCAGTTGCGCAAACTTGATCCGCCTGTTGGTGACATTCACCAGGGGCCACGCCCACAGAAAGGCATCGCGGGTGACGAGTTCCGCATACTCCGGCGTGATCCGGGTTCCCGCAACGGGACCGGCCGGCATGGATGCGGCCCAACCGGGCGAGAGGTCGACAGGCTGGGCGATAACGCTCGCGGTCGACCAGAAAAAGGCCGAAATGGTCAACGCGATCTGGCCACGTGTTGTTATCTTGGTGAACACTTTTGTCTCCATCGCCTTTAGCAAACTTTGAATTGCGGGGGCCTGATGTGCAGTCAGCACGAGGCAGAGCTTTCAGGCCGGGGTTACTTCACGGAGCTTTGATCTTGACGATATCGTCCGGCTTCCAGGTTTTGTCGAAGAACGCCTTTGTCGGGCCATAGAGGCGAAGGGTCGTGAACCAGCCCTTGCCAGGGATGGTGGCAATCCAGTTCTTGTCGGGTCCAGGTGATGTCGGTCCGAAATAGATATCGGTCGATCCGTCGGCGTTCTGCTTCGGTTTGTCCATCGTATTGAGCGACGGGAACGGCTGCCCGTTGTCGAGCCCGGAGCCAGTAACCGGGTCGTAGACCGTGACTGACCAGAAGATTTTGGCGGGGATGTCCTTGGGCAACACCAGCTTGTAGCTGATATCGCCAGAGAGATAGTCGCCGTCCACATCCTTGAATGCATTGGGATATTTGGCTCCGACATTTTCCATGCTCATCGCCATGCCGGGGCTGGCCGAATAGGCATAGGTGAAGAAGCTCGAGCGCTCGTCAAGCTGATTGAAGGTCTCGGCGGCAAAATTGGCGTTCGTCGGAAACGGATTGATCCACTGTCTGTCATCGTAATATTTGGTGGACATCGGCCCGTAGGCAAAGGCATGTCCCATCCGCGAGGCCGTCTTTGCCGCCCTGTCGAGCATCGATTTCATCGTCTCATCCGGCGTGAACGGCTGGCCCTTGACGATGCCGAGATCGGCCGCCATGCCCCGCATCTCGAAATCCTTCGGATCGGCATATTCGCTGTCAATGAAGCGCGACAGCATGTCGAACGCGGTTCCGTCCTGCGGATACAGCATGTTGACGGCAACGCCGGACGCGTCCGGGAACTCCATCTTCTTTGCGGTGGCCTCTTGGCCGAGCGGATAGATCTTGGTTTCTTCGATGACCTTGACGGGCGCGTCGAGTTTTTGCGGGTCGGTGAAGAACCCGCGCCAGAAAACAAAGACCCCGTAGGTTCCAGAACGATAGGTAAGATAGCCATCCGGAATGTCGCCCGTATAATCCGGCGGAAGGATCAGATACTTGCCGCCCTTGCCCTTGTCGGGGCCGGGCAGACCGACATCGCCCGCCCATTGGCGGCCATCGATTTTGCCTTCGGAAGAGATGGGTCGCTGGAAGAAATCATCGAGAATGCCCTGAAGGCCAGGCGGCACTTCAATCACCATCGGCCCGTCTTGCTTCAAGTCGAGATAGCCGAGGGCATAGATGACGTCAGAGTTCGGCGTCGTGATCAGCGTCTTGGCGTTGAGGCGCTTTTTGAAGACCGGCAGCACGTTATAGCCCTTGCCAAATTTCGCCTCGGAGCCTTCTTTCATGGCGTACATGTTGAGTGCAGGCAGCGCCCAGAGATAGGTCTGCACCGCCCGCTGGAATAGAAGTTCATCACCAAGCTTGGCGACGTCGTCCTGGGCCAGGTAGCCTTTGGTGTAGGGAGCGTCCGCGACCATGTCGGCGGCGCTGGCAGCCACTGGCAACGCTATGGAAATACCGAAAGCGACGGTTGCAATCAGGCTCAGTCTAGGCATTTGCTCTCTCCGTCATGAACGTACTGCAGCCTAGAAATCACACGGTCAGCGAAAACGGAAGTACGAAACCGAGCAGATGGATCTCTTGCTTAACGTATCGGTCAGCTTCAATCATTTCCTGAGATACAGGCTACTCGGTTAAAGTCGTTCCGGTTTGCCGCTCTCATCGGCCAGACCGCGTTTCTCCGTATGCCCTCATCCGAGCGTTGAAGTTTGCGTTCCTGACTGGCCGCCTAACGATCCAGGTGTAGCGGGTTGCAAGATGACCGAAACAAAGGCGTGGATTGAACGTCAACGCACTGATAGCGGACTGACCGCTTCCAAGAACCAAAACGTGTGGCGTGAACGACCGATTCGAAGGCGCAAAGCTGCCGAATCTTTGTCGCCCAGTGGCCCGCTGGCGCGTATCCGCGTAAAGGGGTGTATCGTTGCATTGTCTGGTATGCCGAGAAACGCGTGCCTCGCGTCAATGGTTGGCTCTGGCAGGAGTGCCCCGCTGAGTCAGCGGTAAGGACACCAAGATCAGGCAACAACCCCGATCAATTCTGCGACTGAATACGGTGTCCGGAGGTTGCGGTTAGGCCATGCGAAATCTATTCTGCCTGCAGCAGCACCGCCTGCACAGGAAACAGGGATTCAAAATGGCGACTGGTACCGTAAAATTCTTCAACGAAGACAAGGGATTTGGATTCATCACACCCGAGAATGGCGGTACCGATGTATTCGTCCATGTGTCTGCACTTCAGAGCGGCGGCTCGCTACGCGAAGGGCAACGAGTGAATTACGACGTCGGGCAGGATCGCAAGACGGGTAAATCCAAAGCTGAAAACGTCCGCCCAATTTAACCAAGTGAGGTGTGAATGCGCGAATTTGCGTCTTCACACCTCCACAACCGTATTGGAGGTCGCGGCGGGGAACCCCGCCGATCTCTCAGTACCTCCGGCAGCTTTCTTGCATCATTTAGCTCGCGGCCTATCAGTTCACTCAAGCGACTGCTTTGGCACACCCTTCACAAAGGAGAATGTCAAAAGTTGAAAAGAGCGGAACCCACGAAAATTCCTACCCATGCGCCAACTGGAACACAAAGGGCAGCGGCAAAAAATCCCCCGAGATAAAATCCAATTCCACCAGCCGCCAACAAGCCACTGATGCTAGTCATCGTAACTACTGCATTCCGAAACTTTTTCATTCCCTGAAATATCCAAGCACGGTGCCAAAAACTTTGAGGTTCGCCGGGACTAGCGACCGGCTCTGCGCCATCCAGAAGCACGGGTGTTAGCTTCTTGCAAACCAACGCTCACCGTATTCAAACCGGATTACCGTATCGAGGTAATTTTCCTGTCCCGCAACGTGGTAGATGCTTTTCTCCACTGTTGATGGAGATTTATATTCGCCCTGGATGTCGCAAGAGCTGTCATAGATCTCTCTAGGTACCAAAACATAACCACCCGCCCCCAGGAAGGAGGCGTCGGACAAGCCAACGACGAGAAGCGCGAAGTTGCTCATAGGTGGCGATAACACCTGAAGATCTAAGCCGGGAACGCCAGCGGAAACACCCGGAAGAGGTGGCGATCCATAGTCAGAACCGCCACCGTTACTAGTTACTTTTTGGACAAGCCATTGGCATTGCCGTTCATTACCCCAGCCGCCACTTTGGCTTCAGCGCGCGATGCCGGAGAAGTAGTCTGGTCAACGCCGCTGGTGCCGTTACCGCCGATGTAGTCGCCGTTACCGGTGTAGGACGACGAGGACTCGCCCGTAGCGGAGCCGTTCGATTTACTTTCCCTGCCTTCGAGTGTGGCGCCACCGGCGAACGCTGCCGTTGCGAGCAGCGAAAGAGCCGCTGCCAAAATCATCTTCTTCATATTGTTTCTTCCCTGTTCGGCAGGGACATTCCTGCCACCAGACACATAAGAGAAAGGCTGAAGCGCTGTTTAGTTCGCAATGCCATTCTTTTACTCTCAGCCGCCAATTTTTCCCCGATACAGAGACCGCCGCCTGCGGGATATTTCTGATCTCGTTCTAATTGTATGTATTCGCCTAAGCAGCCCGAAACTGGTCTCGTAGTAGAACGCCAATAGGTGAATACGGGGGCTGGGTTAAGATGTCAAAAATCAGTAAATATGCACATGATCTCCTGTCTGATGTGCACAAGGAAGTTAAGCAAAGAATTAGTCCTAAATTTAATATAGCAAAAAGCATGGGAATGGTCGCTCTCGTCGTTGCCGTCTCATCCTGTACAACGACACCAACCAAAATCGCGACAAAGGAATCCCATTACATAGCGGTAGGTTATCCAAACCCTGTAAAGCAAAAGGTATCCACGACGAAAATGGTTAACGGTACCAAAGTGGTGTCCCAGACCGCAATAACGGTGACCTACCTTGGCCGGGCACCCTATATTTGCACGCCAAGCGGATTTGGGCGAAAATCAAGTTGCTTTGCAAGGCCCTTCACAACCGCGCATAAGTAGACCGACAATATCGCCGGTCTCTCCTGGCCAGCTTAAACGGACTTTCGCGGGCCGTCCCGTATGCTTACCTTGCTGAGGCTAGCTTCTTCCGCATGTGATTGTACCGCGACGTCACGTAGTCACCCCGTTTTATCTTGTTATATTCGTCGCTTGGCTTTGCGGGTACCGTTTTGAAAGCATACCACTCGCCATCCGGTTCCCGTTTTTGGAATACGACGTTCCCCTTCCTTCGATGACTGAAACAGGTGAGCGCCGGGGCCTTTCCGGAATTTGCGTACCACGTTGCTTGGAAGCAGAGCTTTCCAGCCGCTGTGACAAACCAGTGTCCCACCCCGTACGAGCCGCCTTTGTCGCCGGTCCAAGCGGTAAACCCACGCATTTTCACCGCAAAATAACCGGCGCCGGTCTTCCATATCCAAGAACGGTTGGCATAGAGCTTGTACACCTCGTCGCTCGACAACGGATTTGACATTGCTGGGGGCGCGGCGATCTTGGTAGATGTGGCGGCCTTTCTGGGCGTGGCAGCCTCAGCAACAGTGACGCTCATAGTCCCGGCAATCGCGGCGAACAGAAAGAGCATTCGAATTCTATTCATTTCTTTTCCTTGCGGGGCCTTGAAGCCCCTTGCTGTACTGTGCGTTCTTCAAACCTGCAAAGGACGCATTCACACGTTGAGTTATGCTGGTCCATTCCGAAAATCGGTTTGGATCTACGGGGCATTCGCTAGTTTTATTGCGTCGTCGCTAACCACTCGCCAGTAAGGAAGGCCATAGAGGCCCGGCCATGGATAGACTTCCTTATCGTTGAAGTAGACGACGGCAGTCAGGTCCGGAAATTGCGGATGTTTTTTTGCGGCCTCGGCTGCCCAAGCGCGGACGTAGTCGGTACCACCTGCATAGCCCAACTCAGCCACCATGATTGGTTTGTTGAAAGCTTGAACCAGTTCATATCCCGGCGCCAGAGCCTGCGCAAAGGTTCGCGGTCCCCCGAAATGGTCTATGTCGTACTGCTCCAATCCGAATACCGAAAGGCCGACAACATCCACCACATCGTTTCCGGGATAGAACTTAGCCAGACCGGGCTTGCCCTTGGGGGACCACATATAGGTGGCACTCTTGTTGTGCTTCCGACAAATCGTAACCATCCGGCGATAAGCCGCCACATAGTCCGCGGAACTCCAATGGGCCCAAGTGAACCGGTTCTCCGGTTCGTCCATTTCCTGCGCCCAGCGGATGGTAACTTTACTCTTGAATCCTGAAGTCATGGAGCAAATGGCCGCCATATTGGCATCGTAATCGCCGGCCAGAATCTCCCCGATCAATTTCTCGGGAGTCGAGCGCCAGTCGGTGGACCACGACCATGGCTCCACCGATATGAGAAGATCGCGACCCCGTTGTTGCGCGTAATTGTCGGCGTCCGTCAGCGATGAAAGATCGACGTCTTCCCAGGGGAGGAAGAGGTTCTCGATCTTTGAGTTGGAGTCATTGCCAAAATCGCCGTGCGGATCGTATGCGCCAAAGGTCACCGAACCGTCGCCGATGATCGGCCGCTTGTCGGAGTGCTGACCGCCCTGGGGATTTCCATTGGGAATTCCCCGGATGGTGCTCGCCGCCAAAACCGTTCCGGTCAGCACCAGGGTAACAATCGACAACGCGATCGCCATGCGTGATCTGTTATTTTTCATTGGTTTTTCCTTTTGCCACATCACTCCGCAGCTTTTGATCCTCCGCAGTCAAAACGAGATCTTCCGCGACCGATGTATTGAACTCCCCGACTTTCATTGTTCAGCCTCCTGCAAGCCTTCGGAGGCTATAGATGGTGTTGGTAGCAACCTCGGCTTGAATGTCATCGTGCGCAGGTCGCGCCCACCAAACCCTGCCCCCGCCACCCGGTATTTGGTTTCGAAAAGGCTCAGCCGGCTGGAGGACCATGCAAGGGACTCCAGCCCCTCCTTGCCGCGCTCATAGGTCGCCAAAACCGGGAGCATGACGAGCACGAGGAGACTCGCAGCCATGGCCGGGCGGTAAGTTGCCGTGCGAATTCTGACGACATTTTCGCGCGCATGCTGAACGAGAATAATCAGCAATAGCAGTGTGTAGAGTGCCGCGTTGAAAATTGCGAAGATGTAGAACCCACGTGTTTCCGTCGCATCCTCAATAAGAAGCACCGGCAGTACCGAGGCGACGGCCAGCAAGACGTAGGGGACGAGAACACGCAGCGGCAGCGGGTCCACTTCCGATGACCCTTTGGGTGTAATGCGAAAATCCACGTGCGAGCCTGTAATAAAGTCGCGGACCGCAGCAATGCAGCCGGCCAATGCCCACGGCCAGCGTGCGAAGAGGAAAAACATGGTTTCCCAGCTCAGGATCTTTGCGTCAAACGGACGGAATGAGCCGGTTGCCCGCCAACGATACGCCAGCAGCAACAAAGCAATTGAAAGCGGTGCAAAATGGGCAAGAAAATCAGGATAGCTCACGGCGACGAAATTCTCGTTGCGCAAAAGGGCCGCGACCGGCATCAGGAACATCAGGGCCATCAGAAACGCAAAAAGCGGATACCACAATTGCGAGAATAAGAACTGTGCCTTCAGTTTCCCCGGCAAACGTGAAACGTAGACCGGCGAGTATTGAAGCAGTAGCGTGACAAGACTACGCGACCACTGGAACTCCTGTGTTACAAGGTCCGCAAACGTCTTCGGTCCATCGCCATGGGCGATGGCTTCAAGCGCGTGTGCTCCGCGCCAGCCATGGGCGTTCATGATCAAAGTCGTCGAATGATCTTCGGCGAGTTCCGGCCCGAGCCCTCCTATTTCACGAAGAGCGACAGTTCGAACCGCATAGTGCGAGCCGATGCAAAGCGGTGCAAGGCCGTTGTTATAACCTGCCTGAAGCGAGCCGTGCATGCTGGCTTCCGCGTAAAGGCGTCCGCGAGCCGACCAGCTCTCCGAAGCATTTCTGTCGCAAATGCTTGGCGCCGAAACGTAGCCAACGCTCTCGTCCGCAAACGGACGCAACATCTCTACGAGATAGCCGGGCTCTGGGACGTGGTCGGCATCGAGTTGCACAACGAAATCATAGCTGTCGTAGCCGAATTGGTCATAGAAGAAGGCAAGGTTGCCCTCCTTGCAGCGGGTGCGCCGCGGCCAGGCTGAGCGGTGGTAGTCCGCCCTGTTCTTTCTTGTCGAGACGAAGACATTGTTCTGTTTGCACCAGTTCAATGTTTCCGGGCTGGGGTCTTCGTCTGCGAGCCAGGTATCGTGCGGAAACTGCTGGTCGAGCATCGCCCTCAGTGTCAGGGCAACGATGGAAAAGGGCTCTGAGGGCGCTTTCGTCACAACCATCGCGACCCGTCTTCCGGCGGGAAGTTCGCATAGCGGGTTCGGCTGCTGCGCGCGGTAGAATATGGCGATGAAGTAGGCAGGCAGAAGCGTCACCCAGGCAAGGATCAGGGATACCAGGGAAAAGCTCCAGAAGCCCATATAGTGCTCCGGCCGGAACCACCAGCTCCAGAAATAGACAAGCAATGCCAGCCAGATCACCGCGCCGAAGCAATATTCCACCCGGCGATAGCCGGTGAGTACAGGCACCCGATATGCTTCGCTTGGCGTCGTGAGCTTGGTGGGACCTTCAGCTGTCATGCTCGCGACTCCAGGCCGAAGAAGGGTGCCGCGGTCCTGATGATCGTGTCCAGATCGGAGTACACAGGCGAAAATCCAAGCGACTCAAGTGCAAACGCTGGGTCGGCAAAGAGGACCGGCGGGTCGCCCGCCCTTTTGGGATGCATTTCGACTGGAACCTCGCGTTCGGTGAGACGGCCGATTGTGCGAATGATTTCGCCTATGGAGGAGCCTGTCCCCGTGCCGAGATTGACCGAAAGATTCCGTCCGCCCCTAACAAGATGATCGAGGGCGAGGACATGGGCTCGCGCCAAATCGGTGACATGAATATAGTCGCGAATGCACGTACCGTCTTCAGTTTCGTAATCGTCCCCGTAGACCGACAAGTGCGAGATTTTCCCGCTCGCCGCGAGCAATGCCCTTGGGATCAGATGCGTTTCGGGTTCATGCCATTCGCCCAGTTCACCGTCCGGGTCGGCGCCGCAAGCATTGAAGTACCGCAGAGCGACGTATCTCAGCTGATATGCCGCTGCATAGTCCTGCAATATCTGTTCAGCGATGAGCTTGGTCCGCCCGTATGGATTGATAGGCTGTTGCGGCGTTGCTTCGCTGATCGGTAAAACCTCCGGAACCCCATACGTGGCGCAGCTTGACGAAAAAATCACCTTGCCTATATCGGCATGGCGACAGGCGTCCAAAAGGGACAGTGTCCCAGCAACGTTGTTGCGATAGTATTTCGCCGGTTCCTCGACGGACTCTCCGACATAGGCGGATGCGGCAAAGTGCACGACTGCATCCGGCCTATATTCTGCGAGGGTTTTGCTCAGGTGGCCAATGTCGAGGATATCGCCATGGACGAACGGTCCCCACCGCACCGAGCAACGGTGTCCGGTCACCAGGTTGTCATAGACGACGGGCTCGATACCCCGTGCATGGAGCAATTTTGCGGTGTGGCTACCGATGTAGCCAGCACCGCCAGCTACGAGAACCCGTCGTTGCATCACGCGATCTCCGCAAATTCATGGGTTTCTTCGGTCAACAGGCGGTCAAAGTAGGAGATTGTCTTCTCCAGCCCTGTCGCAAGAGGTACCACCGGCTTCCATCCCAGCCTGTGCTGAGCAAGGGAGATGTCGGGGCGTCGCTGACGCGGATCATCGGTGGGCAGCGGGTTCCGTACGGTCTTGGAGCGCGAGCCTGTAAGCTTAATGACCAGTTCGGCAAGTTCGAGAACTGTGAACTCAACCGGATTTCCGAGGTTTACCGGGCCAATAAAGGACGCGTCGGCCGCCATCAATTGCTGAAAGCCCTCGATGAGATCGCTGACAAAGCAGAACGAGCGCGTCTGCGAACCGTCGCCATAGACTGTTATGTCCTGGCCTCTCAAAGCCTGCACGATGAAATTGGATACAACGCGTCCGTCATCCGGACGCATGTTCGGCCCATAGGTGTTGAATATCCGACCGATCTTGACTTCAACGCCGTGCCCCTTGTGAAAGTCAAAGAACAGAGTCTCGGCGCTGCGCTTGCCCTCATCGTAGCAAGAGCGCGGACCGAACGAATTAACATTTCCCCAATAGCTCTCGACCTGAGGATGAACCAACGGATCGCCATATATTTCCGAGGTGGAAGCCTGAAAGATGCGGGCCCCAGTGCGGACCGCCAAATCCAGCGTATTGAGGGCACCCAGCACGCATGTCTTCATGGTGTGCACGGGATCGGCCTGGTAGTGCGGGGGAGATGCCGGGCAAGCAAGGTTGTAGATTTCATCCACTTCGATGTCGATCGGATCGATGACATCGTGCTTTATGACGTTGAAACCCTCAAAGTTTCGAAGATGACGAATGTTCCGCTCGAGACCGGTCGAAAAGTTGTCAAGACAAGTGACGGTATGGCCTGCGTTCAAAAGACGCTCGCAAAGATGCGATCCAAGAAAGCCGGCCCCGCCGGTAACAAGAATACGCCGAACCCGCTTCGAGTGGATAAGTCTGACATCGGCAAAGTCATTGTTGACGTTATGGCGGACTGGAATTGCAGAGATGCTGTTCAATGTATCGCTCCTTGCGTGGCAATCGGTCGGATGGGCACAGCCATTACCCAGCCATCTTGATCGTGCTGGTATTCTGAGGTGCCTTTGTACTTGCTGTCGCGATACGATTAGTTGTGGTCCCGGTGCCATTCGGGGGGCTCTAACGGTGGTCACGAGGGCTTCTTACAAGTTATAATTTGGTCTGCTATGCAGTGAGCGTCGTGACCCCGTGAACGCTGCTCGGCGTTTCGACGCTGGTATTGGCGCGGTTCAAAACCCGACCGAAACCTCATCGGAGCGCCTGTGCGCACCCGTGCCAGTCGAGAGATCTGGAAGGAATTTGGTCACACCTATTGCTCGCAGCGACACATGATGTTTCCATGCTGGATCGGCAAGAGCACTGGCTGCCAAGCACAAAACCTTGGCAGCGACGAGCAACATTCGGTGCCCCTCAAACTACGAATCACGTCGAATCAGGCCATATTTCGCCAGCTCGGTTGATTGCCTAGCTCATCACATCTCAACGCAATGTTTGGATGTGGCGAAGTTCAGACGGCTTTTTTCCTGTCCAACGACGGCAAGCGTGGGTAAACGAACTGTTTTGAGAGAACCCCAGCATCCACGTGATTTGGGATGCCTGCAGGCCGTCCTGAAGGTAGCTCACGGCAAGCTCACGCCTCAGGTCGTCCAATATTCCACCAAAGCTCATACCCTCCGAAGCCAGGCGCCGGGCGAATGTCCGCTCGCTTAGGCCAATCTTGCGGGCGACATTTTTGGCGCTGGCTTCGCCATGCGGCAAAAGCGGGGCAACCGTATTTTCAACCAGCGCCCGAAGTGGGCTGACGTTTGAGGTCCGGGTCGCGATGGCCTCCTCGCAAAGCTTGACCATCAGGTCGTTGAGGTAGGGATCACCATCAAAGACCGGAAGGTCAAGCAGCGCTGCGTCAAAACTCAATTTGTCACGAAGGGCATCGAACTGCACATCACAGCCAAACAGCGATCGGATTTGGGCTGCATTGCCGGAGCGATGATGTACGAAGGTTGCGGCGATAGGGACGATCCGACGTCCGATGAGTTTGCGGAATATGCGAAGGAGCACCAAAGCCACAAACTCAGCCTGATGGCGATCTGTATGTCGAGAAAACCCCCTGTAGAATATTTCCAGGTGCGCTGTAACGCCTCGCGAGTCGATGCGAAGTTCCCATGCCTCGCTGACAACTGTGCCGTATCGCACAATGCGGCGAAGAGCGTCGCCAAATGAATTCGCCGCCGCCGCCACATAGTAGATCATACCTATCTCTCGTAGGTCGAACCGCTGCGCCAGGGTGAGGCCGAGCCAATCGTCGTTGAGGACACGGGACGCCTCGCCGAGGAAGTTTATCTGCGACGCGATACTGATGCGTTTTCGTTCGTCCAGCGCAGCCTGCGTCAAGTTGGTTCGTTTGAGCAGCGGCAGCGGATCGATGTTTTCCTGTTTAATCCGGGAGAGCGCCAGGCGAGAAGCCAGCCCAAGGGCTGTTGGCGGGGCAGCAAGCCTTTGAAAGGCGGTTGCGAGCATTTCAGCCATCGTTCCAACTCTACGTAAATTGCCCCATCATAATTTTTCACTTGGCAGTCGGAACATACTTGGCAGTCAAGCGCAAATGTTTGTCTGCCTCATCGTACTCATCGCGCATGTGTGAAGTTGCCGCTACTCCGAAGATGGTCGGGCAGTTCAGAGCAATAGCGCGCCCGTCGCCTATTCCAGATCGACGCGCGCGCTCACCTCGCTCAAGGCCCGCCCGCGAGTCGCCCGCAATCAAACCAACTCTGCTGATGCAATTCTTGCGGTGCGCCGCGCCTTGTCAAAACAGACTGGTTGCTTAATCGGCGCACGTCAATATTAGCATCGCCCTAACTCGAAGGTTTCCTCAGCCATACGAACCGGATAAACGTCACGAACAGAGCGGTGCTGATTAGCGCTACGATGAGCCAGGCGGCTGTGTCGTGCTGAACTTGCCGTTCGGCGTCCATCCTCAGGGCGGTTTGCCATTGCTCTTCCCTGGTTGCGGCCTGATAGGTCGGCCCCTCCCTGAACTGGTAAATCTTGCCGTCACTCAATGTGTCGTCCCTTGCGGCGGTTGATATATTCGAGGTTCAGGAGGTCAACGAGGTCGTTGGCTTCGTCCATCTCGCAGGCAGTCAGCCACGTTCCGCTCATCTCGGCCGGCTCTCCAGTGAAGATGTCATAAACGGTCCAGAACTCGTCGCCCTCGTTCTTGCACATTTTGTAGCGGTTCTCCGGGTTTCTGCTCGTCATCGCTCGAATTCCTCATCCGTCCCTCAAAACCTGATCTTTCGCATCCAACGCGATCTTCAGGCTTCGGATCATATCGGCGCTCAAGAGCAGTGCCGATCGCACATCCCCGGTTGATCGACGATCAAGGGTTGCTGAGGTGATCCTGATGCGATCCGCAGCGTCCGCCAGTCCCTTGCCCGGCACCATCCCTGCCTTGTCGCGCAAATCGTAGATCGTGCGCATCGCCCGCTCAAGCAGCCGCCTCTTCTCGAATGCTGTGATCTTCTCGGCCTCGTTCGCCGCTCGAAACAATTCAGCGATGAAATCGGTGGTGTGGGTCATGGCAGTTCGATGCTCCCTCTCATGCGTACGATCCACTCACCATGCTTCGGATGCAGCGACTGTTCCAACACGTCATTTACCTGGGCAAGATCCTCAAGCACCTTGATCCGCAGTTGGTCGTTATGGGGCGTCGAAAAATACAAAATCACACCCTCGCTAGAGTCGTGATAGTAGGCGACCTGCGCCATGTTCACCCTCAATACGAGCCCACCTGATTTGGTCAGACTTACCCACGTTTCACCCCCCGGCAGGTTGCAATTCATGTCGCGTGGACAGCCGAGTGTGACGGGATGGGCGCACGTGTCAAGGATCAACAGGGAGATGGGGCGGCACGCACAGTGAGAATAGCGCATCCCACGATATTCAAGCAGCGCCAGGCCTTGGCCAGTTTGGTCGACGGGGAGCGACGGGGCTGCACCTGAACAATTGAGTACAACTATCAGCCAAAAGGCGTAGCATACCCGTTCGCAGAGACTAGCCTGGCCGTCGAGATTCTCGGCCCACGCACGGCCATAAACGCCATTGCCGTGCTCCAGGCTGCACCCTCTTCGGTACTGGCTTTTGCCACGCAGATGACGGAAAATACCGGTGGGACCGGTAGTCGCAGCCCTGCCATGCGGAACAGCATAACTGAGGCGGGTGTCGACGGAATGACTGACGCGCCGGGCTGGCAATGACACCATCCATTCAAGGAGGTTGAAAATGGCTATCGTCCAGTGCCTCGAAGCGACCAACTGGAACGACGTTCGGGATGTGCCAGGCCCCCCTTTGCAGACGACTACCAACACGTCCATTTCGTTCGATCTTTTGTCCCTCAATCCCGCAACGATGTTTGCCGCCAACGGCACCTTCGACGGCGCTGGCAATGGTGTCATCAGCGAAATTGCATTCGATACCAGTGACCCGGGCCTTTTCACGAACCTCTACATCACCACGTCGTTCAACGTGGACACCGGCTTTTTGGTGACCGTGGGACTTGGCGGCTTCGCCTATGCCATCCAGCGCCTGCTCGAGGGCGCGGACACGTTCTACGGTTCTCGAGGGGCAGATTTCCTGAAAGGCTTCGGCGGCGACGACGTGTTCATGACGAGCGGCGGGGCCGATACATTCGATGGAGGGACGGGCAACAACACGGTCAACTATTCGACAGGCGCGCCCGGCCTGGTCGTGGAACTCGAAGCGCCGGGCTACAATAAGGGTTCCGCCGCCGGCGACACCTACATCGACATCGACAACGTCGTGGGGACCCGCTACGCCGACTACATCTATGGCAATGGCTTCAGGAACACGTTGGAGGGCGGCGACGGAAATGACACGTTGGTCGGCAAGGCGGGAGGTGACATACTCAACGGTGGAGCCGGCAGCGACACCGCGTCGTATGATGCGAGTACATTCGGCGTGACCGCGAGCCTCCTTACCCCGTCGATCAACAAAGGACAGGCGAACCTCGACGTCTATATCTCGATCGAGAACCTCGCGGGCGGCAGCTTCGACGACATCCTGCAAGGCGACAACCTTGCCAACACGATCGAGGGAAACGACTATCCCCAATTCACGTCGGTCGTCGACGACGACCAGTTGTTCGGCTTTGGCGGCAATGACAGGCTGTTCGGCTATCGCGGCAACGACACCCTCACCGGCGGCCTCGGCACCGACATTCTCGACGGCGGCCTCGGCAACGATCTCTATATTCTCGAAAACGGCTTTGACACCGTCGTCGACGCGGGCGGCCTCGACAGCGCCACATCGACGATCAGCCGTTCGCTCGCGACCGGTGGCCTCATTGCAGTCGAAAACCTGACGCTGGTCAATGTCGCGACCGCGCTCAACGGCACCGGCAACAACCTCAACAATGTTCTCACCGGCAACACCTTCAACAATGCTCTGTCCGGCGGCAACGGCAACGACACCCTCGTCGGTGGCCGTGGTGCCGACGCTCTCAATGGCGGAAGCGGTACAGACCGCGCGTCATATTCCACGGCGACTACCGGTGTCGTTGCCAATCTCACGTCACCGTCGATCAACAACGGTGACGCCAAGGGCGACACCTACGTGTCGATCGAGAACCTCTCCGGTTCAAACTTCAATGACGTCCTCTACGGCAGCACTGGTGCCAACGCGATCAGCGGAGGCAATGGCAACGACATCCTCATCGGCTATGGCGGCAATGATACGCTGACTGGCGGCGCCGGCGCGGACCGGTTTGACTTCAAATCGGCGCTAAGCGCGATTGACAAGATCACCGACTACAACGTCGCCGCCGACACCATCCGCCTTGAGAACGCCATCTTCACGGCACTGGCTGCGGTGGGGACACTTGCATCCGGTGCCTTCGCGTCGAATTCGACCGGCTTTGCTGGCGATAGCAGCGACCGCATCATCTACGAGAAGGACACAGGCGAACTCTACTATGATGCCAATGGCAGCATCGCTGGTGGGGGCATCCACTTCGCCACGATGAGCGCCAATCTGACACTCACCAACGCGGATTTCTTCGTGATCTAGTGATGAGACAGTTTCTCCGGTTTCGACGAGCAGTCCCGCTCGGGAATAGAACTTCGCGTCTGGCGTCTTGTCTCACGGGATTGGACAAGAACCTGTCAATGCGAGTTTTCCACCTAGCCGCCGGCCGAATTTATGTGCCCTGCCCGCTCGAGAATGCAAGCAAGCGCGACCGCAGCATTCTCCGGTCGGACGGCTTCGCAGGCCTCCTCATAGGCCGACGGACTGCCCCCCGGCAACCACAACGGCGGCGGTTCGCATGTGGGGCCAGTTCTCGTTCATTGTCGCTCAGCGAGACCAGCCCGACAACGGAACAGCGCCCTCCCCTTGTGCAAAAATTGAATCACGCAGAGTTGGGACCGCTACTAGGTGGTAGAGTTGACCACACAAAAACGAGACAATAAACCCGCGTGGACGATGGGCGTACAAGGCGGTTAGGCCAAATCGCCGCGTCAACCTTCCCGGTCGGTCAGTGCTTTGGTTCGCTTTTTGCTGTAGTCCTCTGCTTCGTCTTTTGTGCGAAATGCTCGGTGTTCATCGGCGCCATTGTGAAAGATCGAAGCCACCCATACGCCCTGAAATTTTTTGATAACAATTTTCCGCTCGCTCAAAACAACCCTCTCTATGCATTTCGAATAGATACATCTTAGGGTGTATTTTGCGATTTAACACTCACTAAATCGGTAGAGTGCATGAACTAATCCTGAACGCGTACCCCCGATCCATGAACGAGCAGGGAACAGATTTGGGCACCGCCCAACTCAATTCCAGGGCATCGGATAGGCGATTTAGTTTCCGACGTCAGTTCCTGGGGTGACAGGGGACGTCGCGTTGTCGAGGTACTCTGAAACGATAATGAGTGCGCACATTCAGAGTGACGGTGATATTGCCTACGTGTTTCACAAAGGATGCCCCGGCCGCTCATTCGCGGTTGGGGCTTTTTTATGCCTTCCAACTATTCATCCTACCCAGGTGATAGTCTGCTGCACATCGCCGCCGCTCGACAATGCCACGTCGACAGGGTGCCAATATCCGCGTCACGACGAACGTCGCTTCTCCGGCGGAAGGCTTATGAAAGGAACAAGGCGATATCGAGCGTGACCGCATCGTCGTCGCCGAAGTCATGCTGCTGAGCTCGACCGACTTTGGTGGTCCTCCTCCCGTAAGGAATTGGAATCTCGCTTTGGTCAGGACCTACGTGTTGAAGCAGGCGACCGAAATGCCCGTCCTGACCGAGGATCAGGACCACCGCCTATTTACTTGTTTCCGACGACCAGGGAAAGTTTATGTACTGGTCCCTCGTATCGAACAGATGTTGCCGTACATCCTGAGATATTTGGATCTCCGGATCGGATCGACGTAGACAGCTGCAGGATTGAGGAGATCGGCCTCGTACTGGGCAAGGTTGGCGCGCGTGAGTGCGATGGGCAGAATGTCCATCGCCTGGGGGATACTCTTGCCATCCAACCAGTCGGCGGCGAATTGGCCCATTGCGTAGCCGAATACAGGCGAGGACAAAGAAATACTTGCCTTGAACGGGCTACCAGTTTTCTTGATCTCCGATACAGCTTCCGGCTCACCATCTATGCCCCCCAGAAACTGGTCGGGTCGATCTTTGCCGGCAGCACGCAATGCCGCCAGCGCACCGAGCACCACTGCATCGCCACCAATGACAACGTCGATATCCGGGTTAGCCGAGAGAACAGTAGTCATGGTCGCGAAGCCGCTTCCTCTGGTGACGGGGCTGGGCGCGATATCAGCGACGATCGTAACGCCAGGCAACTTTGCGAAGGCGTCCCGCATCGCCTCAAACCTGGGCGTTAGATACTGCATTGTATCCTGGGTTAGCAGCACCACATTGGCTTTGCCGCTGAGCTTTGCGTTGATGTGCACTATTGCGGCCTCTGCCAACGCCCTTCCCGTCGCGTACTGCGGCGCATTGAGCAGCAAGGTTGTCGGGGGTGGTACGATGGTGCCAGCAAAGGCTCCCGACCAGATCGTCTGTTGGAGACTTTGGCTGACAGCGGTCGGGTCTGAGGATGTGGCCACCAACGCCGACTTTGGCGGCCCGGAAAGCCTCTATCTCCGCGATAGCCCGAGGGACATCGTTTTCTACAACACTACGACAATACTGAACACCGCGGTGAAGGCGCCGAGCGCCAGGTTGGTGACGGTGACGCCGTAAGTGAGACCATTGGCGAGGTGGTCAGCGTCGTCAACGCCGGAACGAGAGATCTTGGGCAGGAACAGATATTCGCCTATGGGATGCGGGCCGGTATCTGGCGCATTATCGACGAGTTGGACGAGTTCACGGTCCCGACAACGTTCTTCTTTTGCGGGAGGGCCGTAGAGAGATCGCCCCACCTCGCGCGGATCGTTGTCGAGCGTGGGCATGAAGCGGCCGTTCATGGGTGGTTGTGGAGACCCCATTCCGATTACCGTGACAGGGATAGCGAAGCAGCGGACTTGGACCGTTGCATAGCAACGTTGGAAAAGCACTGCGGGGTCAGACCGCGCGGCTTTTTCTGCAGAGGCAGCGAAAGTGTCTGGACGAGAGACCTTCTTGTGGAACGCGGGTTCACATACACATCGAACGCATTCGACGACGATCTTCCGTATTGGTCTCGCGAGGAGCAAGGTCTTGTCGTCGTGCCCTATTCCCTGGACACAAATGATATGAAGTTCTTCCATCCGAACGGTTTTGTAAATTCCGAGGAAATGGTGACATACGTAAGAGATGCCTTTGAAACGCTCCAGCGAGAGGCACAGAGGGGGAAAACGCGGCTGCTGAACATAGGATTTCATTTGAGGATCGCCGGTCGCCCCGCTCGGTTTCAGGCCTTCCGTAACATCCTTGCCTTCCTCTCAGAGCGTCGGAATGAAATCTATCTCGCGACTAGGCAGGACATCGCATGTGCGTTCGCAGATGCCGTCCCTAACATGGCATGAAATACCACTGATATGGAGCGCGGCTGGATCGTTGCCATCTGCAATTCGACGCTCGGAGCGCCTAGAAGTTCTACCAATGCGAAGAGGAGCGTTAGCCCAGCGCTCCCTTCAAGAGGTGAAGGCAGTATGGCGGTCTTGAACGGCATCGACCGACCTGTGAGCTAGGGCGCCATAACGATGTTTTTATGGAACTGAACAACGAGGCCGTCATCCTTGGCGAAGGTTGGATTTAGTGAGCGAGCGGATTTCGTTGTGCTTAGTCTCGGCTAAGGCCCTGTGGAACTTCGGCTGTATTTTCAGAAAAACCGACCGGGAAGCCCAAAGACCCACCCTTACTCTCGATTCGGTATCGAGCTTAGATCAGCGGTATAAATTTTGGGGGTAAACTGTGAGTTGGTCTCGGGTTTCTTTCGTGGGTGGATTGCGGTTACGGCGATTTGAAGCCGCCCCAGTTGAGATCCGGTAGCATCTGGAAAATCAGCGCCGAGGTGTTGGCTGCGTTGGCGATCGCGTCGCTTTCTCTCGAGAGAAGTGCGTGCAGCTGGGAACCGAGCTCATGATAGAAATCCGGCTTGCCGGTGTCGGCAATGGCCTTTGCGTCAAACATGCTCATCTCCCCGGATGATGAAATCATGCGGTCCTGATATCACGGCTTGCCATCCGCGGTAACCGCGATCGACGACCGTAACCCATCGACATGAACAAGGGCCGATCAAGCAACACATTAGAGACGGCGACATTTGTCGTACAGACAGCCGGCTCAGCGGATTAATGATAATCTCGCTCAAGCGGTTTAACAGGATGCGGAAAAAGGCGCTTGCTGCGAGCGGACTGCCGTGATTGCATGCCCGAGTGATTGGCCGGCAGGAGCAGGACATGCGGGGCAGTGATATCCAGACGGCGGGTCTGTTTTCTTATGTGAGCTGCGAAGCACGCGTTCCGACAAGCCATCCGCTGCGGGCAATCCGCGCGATTGTCGACGAGGCACTGGAAGTTCTGTCGCCTGATTTCGAGGCGATGTATTCAGCGATCGGCCGCCCGTCGATCCCGCCGGAGAAGCTTCTGCGCGCCCTGTTGTTGCAGGTTTTCTACACGATCCGCTCGGAGCGCCAGCTCATGGAGCAGATGGACTACAATCTGTTGTTCCGATGGTTCGTCGGCTTGTCGATGGACGCGCCGATCTGGGACGTCACCGTGTTCACCAAGAACCGTGAGCGGCTCCTGGCTGGCGACATCGCCGCCAAGTTCCTGGCCGCATTGCTGAGCCAGCCGCGAGTTAAGGCTCTCTTGTCAGACGAGCACTTCTCGGTGGACGGCACCTTGATCGAAGCCTGGGCCAGCATGAAGAGCTTCAAGCCCAAGGACGAGACTGATGGTGACGGTGATGACAACAACGGCTCCGGCGCTGACGCGAACAAGCCCGCAAAGGCTACGGCACGCAACCCTGAGCGGGATTTCCACGGCGAGAAGCGCAGCAACGCAACTCACGCGTCGACCACCGACCCGGATGCCAGGCTTTACAAGAAGGCCCGTGGGCAGGCGGCCAAGCTTTGCCACATGGGCCACGTCACCATGGAAAACCGCAACGGGCTGGTTGTCGACGCCACGCTGACCCATGCGACAGGAACCGCAGAGCGCGAGGCTGCACTGGATATGGTGGGCCGCATGGATGGTCGTCATCGCATCACATTGGCTGCAGACAAAGCCTACGATACGGCAGACTTCGTTGCCGCCTTGCGGGATATCAAGGTGACGCCACACGTTGCTCAGAACACGGCGAACCGACGCTCAGCCATCGATGGTCGTACCACCCATCACCCCGGCTACGCTGTCAGTCAGCGCATCCGAAAACGCATCGAAGAGGTATTCGGCTGGGCCAAGACCAGCGGCGGAATGCGCAAGACCCGCCATCGCGGAAAGGATCGCGTCGGTTGGATGTTCACCCTGACAGCGACGGCTTATAATCTGGTGAGGCTGCCAAAGCTGCTGACGACGGCATAATCGCGCCCGCAATCCGCCGAGACAGGGCGGATGACGACAAAAGGGCCGAAAAGGCCGCTGAAAAAGCCTCATCCCCGCTCGTCTTCGAACCGTCTAGCGAGGATCGGTAGAAAAATTAGCGCTATTTCCGCAACCTGCTAATACGTCTTCACCGGTCGCATTCAAGATACCAACACCGACGCCATGTGCATGGTGAAATTGCCACGCCACTTATTTGCCGCGGATTGAGTTTCTCCAGACTAAATCAGCATGCAGGCGCACGGAGGTGATTTGATTAGACGAGAGCATGTCGGCTTCCAGCCAACCGACCGCCTGGCGTGCAATTTCGTCGACGGGTTGCGAGAATGTCGTCAATTCATATGAACTCCACGAAGCCTGTTCGATATCATCGAAGCCGGCCACACAAAGCTCGTCAGGAATAGTCACGGAGAATTGATGGCGTGCTGCATCCATAAAGCCGCACGCCAGAAGATCCGTGGCACAAAAAACCGCGTCAGGCCGATCAGGCCGCGTCAGGAGCTGTTGTGCCATAGCACGCCCGCTCTGATATCCCGTTGGGCCATTATGAACGACGGCGACATCCAGCCCCAAGGCGTTCGCCGCATTCACAAATCCGCGCTCGCGTGCCATCAGGCTTGGCGTCCCGGCCTGCGAGTTTACGAAAGCGAGCTTGCGGCATCCCGCTCGGTGAAACGCTGTGGCAATGCAGGCCGCCGCTTCCTCATCGTCTAGATTGATCCGGAAAGCCCCTTTACGGTCATCGTCACGATTGATGAGGACAAGTCTCTGTCCGTTTTTCAGGCAGAGATCGGTGATGGATTTATCGGGCAGCCCGGACAGGATGATGGACGCATCAGCGCGATAGTGAATGGCCTGCTTGAGGGCCAGATCGACACTACCGTCGGAACGATCCGTATTGATCAGCATCGCGATCTTACCGGAATTCTGCAATTGCTGAGTCAAAGCTCGTAGGAGCTCCGAACGGTAGGGCGTACCCATATCCGAAACAATCAGGCAGACGATGCCGCTCTCGTTGAGCATCAGGCCCCGCGCCAGATGATTCACGTGGTAGCCGAGCGCCTCCGCGGCTTCCATCACCTTTTGACGTGTTTTCGGCGATACACTTGCTCCCGCCGTGAACGTCCGCGACACCGCCGAACGCGATACACCAGCTTTCTGGGCAACCTCCTGCGCGCTAACAAAAACTTTCTGCGACATCAGTTCCTCCACCAGGTCTCCATCTTTGCACGACTTTGCAATAGTGTGCAACAGAATGGTCCTGATCGCGTGGCGACAGAGTCGAGAAGAAATCATTTGACACCCATGCCGACGTCATGCAGCATTTGCACGCGCTTGCAAAAAGCGAATGGCGTGGAGGCGTCATTTCAACTGGAGGAGAAATTCATGAGTGTGTCTCGTATGTGGACTGCATTGCTCGCCGCAGGAATATCCAGCATCGCAATTTCGGCACAGGCCGCCGGCGACCTCAATCTCATCTGCTCGGCAGATGTCGTCATCTGCGAGCAGATGACGGGCGATTTCGAAAAGGCTCATGGCGATATCAAGGTCAACATGGTGCGCCTGTCTTCGGGCGAAACCTATGCCAAGATCCGCGCGGAAGCTCGCAATCCGAAAACTGATATTTGGTGGGCCGGCACGGGCGATCCGCACCTCCAGGCTGCATCAGAGAACCTGACGTTGGAGTACAAGTCACCGCTTCTTGACCAACTGCAGGACTGGGCGAAGAAGCAGGCCGAAAGTTCAGGCTACAAAACCGTTGGTGTTTATGCGGGCGCACTCGGGTGGGGTTACAACACCGAAATTTTCAAGGCCAAGGGTTTTACGGAACCAAAGTGCTGGGCCGATCTACTGAACCCTGCGTTCAAGGGCGAAATCCAGATTGCCAATCCGAATTCCTCGGGCACCGCCTACACCGCGCTGGCCTCGCTCGTGCAAATCATGGGTGAAGACAAGGCCTTTGACTATCTAAAGCAGCTCAATGCCAATGTTTCGCAGTATACCAAATCAGGCTCTGCACCCGTGAAAGCGGCAGCGCGCGGCGAGACGGCCATCGGTATTGTCTTCATGCACGATGCAGTGGCAATGACGGCCGAAGGTTTTCCGGTCAAGTCGGTCGCTCCCTGTGAGGGAACCGGTTACGAAATCGGCTCGATGTCGATCATCAAGGGCGCAAAAAATCTCGAAAACGCCAAAACGTGGTACGATTGGGCACTGACGCCCGAGGTCCAATCCCGCATGAAGGATGCCAAATCCTTCCAGCTTCCGTCCAACAAGAGCGCGGAAATTCCCAAGGAAGCCCCGCGTTTCGAAGATATCAAGCTGATCGACTACGACTTCAAGACCTACGGCGATCCGGCCAAGCGAAAGGAACTGCTTGAGCGTTGGGATCGCGAAATCAGCGCCAATGCCAACTAGGGATTTTTGATTTCTCCACGGCCGGAAATCTCATCCAATCCCTCCTCCAAAGATAAGGATCGGTTTCCGGCCAGCTATCGCACCATTGCCGATATCATGGATAAGGCGCGAGGATCGCATGGACCATCGCAACCGAAGACTCGACCTTGCCCTACTGCTCGGGATCGCTGCATTTGCAATCGTTCCGTGGTACAGGATCGAGGGCGGCTTTCTTGGTTTTAGCTGGTTGTCGGATTTCCCGATGGAAGCCACTGTCGCCCCGGGCATCGTACAGAGTGTATTTTATGGTCGTTGGTGGCTGGCTGTCGCCGCAATTCTAATCGCTGCTGGTACCTGTGCACGCTTCGTGTCCGACCCGATGCGGCGCGGCACTCTACTTGTCTGGTCGGGAGGTCTCGGCATCACGTTTCTTGCGCTGCAAGGTCTTGCCATCGGCTTCTCGGGTTGGACCTGGTCAATCAGCGAGACCTTGTTTGGCGCCATGACGGATGGCCAACCCTCAATGGGCGCCGGTGCCATAATGGCCTCTCTTTGTTTTCTTCTTCTCTTTTCCTTTGGCCTTGCAGAACGCGGTGTGATGAAGGGTGATGCCTTCGTCGTCACCTCCATTACCATGCTGATCGTTCTCGTCACCATTTTCGTCTTCTACCCTGTTGGCAGCATGTTGGTGGGTGCCTTTCAGGATTTCGATGGCTCATTCAACCCAGACGGCTTTACTCGCAATATCCAAGACAATTCGATCTGGAGCCTCGGCTGCCTTGGTGGAGGCGAACGCTGCGGTGTCGCGTGGCGCACGCTCTGGCTGGCGATCTTGACTGCTGGCGGCTCAACCCTCATGGGCCTAGCTTTCGCGCTGGTGGCCACCCGCACGAAATTTCCCTTCAAGAAGGGGCTGCGGCTTTTAACCGTGCTGCCGATCATTACACCCCCATTCGTCATCGGCCTTGCCCTGACGCTTCTGTTCGGCCGCGCCGGTGTCATTACCCAGAGCTTGTCGAGCCTCTTTGAACTCGAGCCCGGCCGCTGGCTCTATGGTCTTACGGGGATTTGGGTAGCGCAGGTCCTCTCGTTCACGCCCATCTCCTTCCTTGTCTTGATCGGCGTTGTCGAAGGCGTTAGTCCTTCGATGGAGGAAGCATCACAGACACTGCGGGCTGACCGTTGGCGCACCTTCTGGCGCGTATCGCTGCCGTTGATGAAGCCCGGGCTTGCCAATGCCTTCCTGATCGGTTTCATCGAAAGCATGGCGGATTTTGGCAATCCACTGGTTCTGGGCGGCAGTCATGGTGTGCTTTCCACGGAAGTATTTTTCGCGGTTGTTGGTTCGCAGAACGATCCGTCACGCGCTGCCGTGCTTGCCATCATCCTGTTGTGCTTCACGCTGACGGCTTTTCTCGCCCAACGCTTCTGGCTGGCCGGTAAGAACTTTGCCACTGTCACCGGCAAGGGTGACAGTGGATCGCATATCGCCCTTCCCCGCCCCCTATCGATTGGCGTCCACGCACTGGTCATCCCATGGATGATCTTCACCATCGTCATCTATGGGATGATTGTGTTCGGAGGGTTCGTGAAGACCTGGGGTCTCGATAACTCTTTGACGTTAGAGCACTACGAACGCGCATTCTCCGTTTCGATCGAGAACGGTGTCGTCGCCTGGACGGGGGTGGCTTGGAATTCCTTCTGGACGACCATGGAGATTGCACTAATTTCGGCGCCCCTGACAGCGGCGGTCGGGCTTCTGACCGCCTACCTGATCGTTCGTCAGAAGTTCGCCGGACGTAATATCTTCGAGTTCGCGCTGATGATGAGCTTTGCTATTCCCGGTACCGTCATCGGTATCAGTTACATTATGGCCTTCAACCTGCCACCCCTGGAGATGACCGGAACGGCCCTGATTCTGATCGCCTGCTTCGTCTTCCGGAACATGCCGGTCGGCGTGCGCGGGGGAGTGGCGGCCATGAGCCAGCTCGACAAGAGCCTTGATGAAGCATCTCTGACCTTGCGGGCGAATAGTTTCCGCACGATCCGCAAGGTTATTCTTCCATTGTTGCGGCCGGCGATTACGGCCGCTCTGGTCTATTCGTTCGTGCGGGCTATCACTTCAATCAGCGCTGTCATCTTTCTGGTCAGCGCCCAGTACAACATGGCTACCTCCTATATCGTCGGGCTCGTCGAAAATGGCGAGTTTGGCGTGGCTATCGCTTATTCCTCCATGCTGATTGTCGTGATGGTCGTGGTTATCACGGGCTTCCAGTTGCTTGTCGGCGAACGCCGTCTGCGACGAGAAAATCGCGTTGCCGGTGTGACCCCGGCCCCGGCTCGTCCTCTTCGTCAGGAGAAAACCGTATGATCAAGTCCCGTGCCGGCTCTGTCGTCTTCCAGGGCATCAAGAAGCAGTTCGGCGCCTTCACCGCTATCCACGATCTGTCGTTGACCATAGAGCCCGGCACACTGGTAACGCTGCTGGGTCCCTCTGGCTGCGGCAAAACCACGACCTTACGGATGTTGGCCGGGCTCGAGCATCCAACCTCTGGTAAGATCCTGATTGGCGGTGCTGATGTGACCATGTTGCCAGCCAACGAACGCGACGTCTCCATGGTGTTCCAGTCCTATGCGCTCTTTCCGCATATGAGTTCACTGGACAATGTCGCCTATGGCCTCGAATCGTCCGGCATGAAACACAAGGAGGCGCGCGAACGCGCCCAAGAAGGACTGAAGCTCGTAGGTCTCGCCGGCATGGGAGACCGCTTGCCTGCGGAGCTCTCGGGCGGCCAGCAACAACGCGTCGCTGTGGCCCGCGCCCTCATTCTGGAGCCGCAGGTACTGTTGCTCGACGAGCCTCTGTCAAACCTCGACGCACGTCTGCGCCGGCGGGTTAGGACCGAGATCCGCGAGTTGCAGCAGCGGCTCGGCTTTACAGCCGTCTACGTCACCCACGATCAGGATGAAGCTCTGGCCGTCTCGGACAGAATCATCATCATGAAGGATGGCGGGATTGCACAGGAAGGTTCGCCACGCGATCTCTACGAGGCTCCCGCTTCCGCCTTCATTGCCGATTTTATGGGCGAGGCAAACGTGGTGCCCTGTGACGTCGTCCGCGTCGAAGGCGCGGATGCCACGATCCGCATCGGTTTGCTCGAACACCGCGTTCCTAGCCGCAACGCGCGTCTCGGCCCGGCTAATCTGGCCGTGCGGCCGAATTCAATTACTCTCGAACCCGCCTCCGGCGCGGCTTTCCCGGGCCAGATCACCCATTCCGCTTATCTCGGCGATCACGTGGAGTACGAGGTTGAAACCAGCACCGGCACATTGTTCGTCGTGGATCCTGCGGTCGAACGGGCAATGGCGCCCAAAACCGAAGTTTCCGTTGGCTTCAAAGGCCGCGGCATCGCCATCATCAATGGCTGAGACAGATATTGTAAGGGACCACAAAATGGCATCTCAGACTTCACGCCTCGATATGAGATTCATACTCGCGCAAGCTATGGCGAAAGAGGCCGGCAAAGTCGCTCTCGACTATTTCAATCGGCGCGAAACACTTGTCATCGAAACGAAACGCGACCTGCAGGATGTTGTGTCCGTCGCCGATAGGGAAGTGGAAAACCTCATTCGCGCCCGTGTAGCGGAGGCTAATCCTCACGACGGCTTTCTCGGTGAGGAATACGGTCTGATGGAGGGCACGTCGGGCTATACATGGGTGGTCGATCCGATCGATGGAACGAGTCCCTTCGTCAACGGCATGCCCAACTGGTGCGTGTCCATTGCGGTGCTTCATGGCGGGAGGCCGGTCATCGGGGTAATCTACGCCCCGTGCTTCAACGAGCTTTATGCCGCCGCATCTGGAAAAGGTGCGACCCTTGATGGCAAGGCTCTATCGCTCGATCCGGCCCGCACCATTCACAATTCCGTCACCGGTATTGGGGCCAACAACTATGTCACCCCTGCGTTCGTTGGAAAAATGGTCGAAGACCTGCTCGAGGCCGGAGGTAACTTCATTCGCAACGGCTCCGGCGCACTGATGCTGGCCTATGTCGCAGCAGGCCGTCTGGTCGGTTACTACGAGCCCTATATGCACGCTTGGGATTGCATGGCCGGTTTCTGCCTTATCGAAGAATCGGGCGGATATTATCACCCCTTCGATGTCTCGGGCGACAATCTGACGAAGGGCGCACCGGTTTTGGCTACTGGGCCTGGCGCGAAGGACGATCTCATAAAGATTGCGGGTCTTTAGCAGGTTGCGGAAATAGCGCTAATTTTTCTACCGATCCTCGCTAGACGGTTCGAAGACGAGCGGGGATGAGGCTTTTTCAGCGGCCTTTTCGGCCATTTTGTCGTCATCCGCCGTGTCTCGGCGGATTGCGGGCGCGATTATGCCGTCGTCAGCAGCTTTGGCAGCCTCACCAGATTATAAGCCGTCGCTGTCAGGGTGAACATCCAACCGACGCGATCCTTTCCGCGATGGCGGGTCTTGCGCATTCCGCCGCTGGTCTTGGCCCAGCCGAATACCTCTTCGATGCGTTTTCGGATGCGCTGACTGACAGCGTAGCCGGGGTGATGGGTGGTACGACCATCGATGGCTGAGCGTCGGTTCGCCGTGTTCTGAGCAACGTGTGGCGTCACCTTGATATCCCGCAAGGCGGCAACGAAGTCTGCCGTATCGTAGGCTTTGTCTGCAGCCAATGTGATGCGATGACGACCATCCATGCGGCCCACCATATCCAGTGCAGCCTCGCGCTCTGCGGTTCCTGTCGCATGGGTCAGCGTGGCGTCGACAACCAGCCCGTTGCGGTTTTCCAGGGTGACGTGGCCCATGTGGCAAAGCTTGGCCGCCTGCCCACGGGCCTTCTTGTAAAGCCTGGCATCCGGGTCGGTGGTCGACGCGTGAGTTGCGTTGCTGCGCTTCTCGCCGTGGAAATCCCGCTCAGGGTTGCGTGCCGTAGCCTTTGCGGGCTTGTTCGCGTCAGCGCCGGAGCCGTTGTTGTCATCACCGTCACCATCAGTCTCGTCCTTGGGCTTGAAGCTCTTCATGCTGGCCCAGGCTTCGATCAAGGTGCCGTCCACCGAGAAGTGCTCGTCTGACAAGAGAGCCTTAACTCGCGGCTGGCTCAGCAATGCGGCCAGGAACTTGGCGGCGATGTCGCCAGCCAGGAGTCGCTCACGGTTCTTGGTGAACACGGTGACGTCCCAGATCGGCGCGTCCATCGACAAGCCGACGAACCATCGGAACAACAGATTGTAGTCCATCTGCTCCATGAGCTGGCGCTCCGAGCGGATCGTGTAGAAAGCCTGCAACAACAGGGCGCGCAGAAGCTTCTCCGGCGGGATCGACGGGCGGCCGATCGCTGAATACATCGCCTCGAAATCAGGCGACAGAACTTCCAGTGCCTCGTCGACAATCGCGCGGATTGCCCGCAGCGGATGGCTTGTCGGAACGCGTGCTTCGCAGCTCACATAAGAAAACAGACCCGCCGTCTGGATATCACTGCCCCGCATGTCCTGCTCCTGCCGGCCAATCACTCGGGCATGGAATCACGCCAGTCCGCTCGCAGCAAGCGCCTTTTTCCGCATCCTGTTAGGCGGGCTGGACAAACGCGTCTCCCGGTCTATTTACCGGCTCGGGAGCACGAAAGATGGATCAGGCTTCAAATGAGCCTGATGCTGGAACTTCGGCAGCGGTCGAGGAGGACCGGTCCTGGAGTTCGCAAATATGCAACGTACCTAGTTTTGTCAGTACAGGGAGGAAATCATGTTCAAGCATCCTTTGGCCGCATCGGCTACCCTTTTTGCCATATTACTTGCATTGCCAGCCAGCGCTGCCACCGATCTACAATGGTGGCATGCGATGACGGGCGCCAACAATGAAGTCGTCAACCAACTTGCCAAGGAATTCAACGCGAGCCAAAGCGACTATACGATCACGCCAGTGTTTAAGGGAACTTATCCCGAAACATTGAATGCAGGGATCGCCGCGTTCCGTTCTAAACAGGCCCCTGCGATCATACAAGTTTTCGACGCGGGAAGCGGCGTAATGATGGGGGCCGAGGGTGCCATCCTCCCGGCTGCGGAGGTGCTACAGAAAGGCGGCTTCACTTTCGACAAGTCGCAATATCTTGCCGGAATCGTCGCTTACTACTCAAAGCCCGACGGTACCATGCTGTCTTTCCCCTACAATTCCTCTTCTCCGATCCTCTACTACAACAAGGATATTTTTGCCAAAGCCGGACTCGACGCGGAAAACCCGCCAAAGACATGGCCCGAGGTGTTCGAAGCCGCCAAGAAGATCAAGACGGGTGGCGCGGCCCCGTGCGGTCTCACGTCCACATGGCTAACCTGGATTCAGACGGAAAACCTTGCGGCCTGGAACAACGTCGCCTATGGCACCAATCAGAACGGTCTGGGTGGAAATGACGTCAAACTCGAGTTCAACACGCCACTCTTTGTTCAACATTTCCAATCGATCGCCGATCTCGCGAAGGACGGCACGTTCCGCTATGGCGGACGGACGTCGGAGGCCAAACAGCTGTTCATGTCGGGCGAGTGCGCAATCCTGACGGAATCGTCCGGAGGACTCGGCGATATAATCAAGTCCGGTGTCAAGTATGGCATCGGCCAGCTGCCGTACTACGAAGGACACGGTCCGCAGAACACGATTCCGGGCGGTGCTAGCCTATGGGTCTTCGGCGGCAAGAGTGACGAGGAATACAAGGGGGTTGCCCAGTTCTTTAATTTCCTCTCCCAGACTAAGATCCAGGCCCTCCTGCATCAAGTCTCGGGCTACATGCCGGTCACCAACGCAGCCTATGAGGAGACCAAGAAATCCGGTTTCTACGACAAGAACCCAGGCCGCGAAACGCCGATCCTGCAGATGATGGGCAAGGCGCCGACCGACAACTCCAAGGGGGTGCGCCTCGTTAATCTTCCTCAAGTACGGGATATCATGAACGAAGAATTCGAGGCGATGCTTGCCGGCAAGCAAGATGCAAAAGCCGCCCTCGATAAGGCCGTCGAGCGCGGCAATGCGGCGATCGCCGAAGCGATCGGCAACTAGAACTGTCATCGGATGCCGTGCGCAGACGATGCGCACGGCATTGTGGCGTACTCACACTTTTCCGCCGCTTCGGGAGAAATCCGTGCACACTGTCGCGTTTCCGAACAAGGTCCTCCCTTTTCTGCTGGTAGCGCCGCAGATCATTTTGACATTGATCTTTTTTTTCTGGCCAGCCAGCCAAGCGCTCTACCAGTCGATGGTACGCCAAGACCCATTCGGCCTCAAAAGCGCCTTCGTCGGCCTCGCCAATTTCAGGAATGTGCTCTCTGATCCGAACTACCTCCATGCCCTTCAGGTCACAGTCGTCTTCAGCCTGCTAACAGCCGCGCTCTCGATGGGTGTCGCGCTTCTCCTGGCAACGGCAGCCGACAAAGTCGTGCGCGGTCAAAGCTTCTACCGCACACTACTGATCTGGCCATATGCGGTGGCCCCGGCAGTCGCAGGTATGCTTTGGCTATTCATGTTCAATCCAGCCATGGGCACGCTGGCCTATCTCGTGCGGCGAAACGGGATTGCCTGGGACCCGCTTCTGAATGGCGAACAGGCCATGACACTCGTTGTCGTTGCCGCGGCGTGGAAACAGATCAGCTATAATTTCCTCTTCTTTATCGCCGGCCTGCAGGCCATACCAAAATCGCTGATTGAAGCGGCTGCGATCGACGGTGCACGGGGAAACCGTCGCTTTTGGACGATCGTCTTTCCGCTTCTTGCGCCCACGACGTTCTTCCTGCTGGTGGTCAACACCGTCTACGCGTTCTTCGACACATTCGGCATCATCCATTCGGTGACAGGAGGCGGCCCGGCTCAAGCAACGGAAACTCTGGTTTATAAAGTCTATAACGACGGCTTCGTAAATCTGAACCTGGGCTCTTCGGCGGCGCAGTCGGTCATCCTCATGGTGATCGTCATTGCGTTGACCGCGTTCCAGTTCCGCTTTGTCGAGAAACGGGTCCACTATGGTTGAGGACCTGACATGATAGAAAGACGCCCCATCGCCAGCCTTTTTGGCCACTTCATTCTGATAATCGGGGTCATCGTCGTCGCCTTCCCCATCTATTATACGTTCATTGCTTCGACGGCGACTTCGGAGGCGATCCTGCGACCTCCCATGTCGCTGCTGCCTGGCGGTCACATGACGGAAAATTACGCCGAGGCGATGTCAGGTGGTGTCGAGCGGGTTGTCGGCGTCAGCCTTGAACGCCTGTTGCTCAATTCCCTCATCGTGGCGCTGGCGATTGCGGGAGGGAAAATTGTAATTTCCTTTCTTTCGGCCTTCGCCATCGTCTTCTTCCGATTTCCCTTTCGCATGGCATTCTTTTGGATGATCTTCGTTACGCTGATGCTGCCCGTGGAGGTTCGCATCCTTCCCACCTACAAGGTGATTGTCGACCTCGGCCTGATCGATACCTATGCGGGACTAACACTGCCGCTGATGGCATCGGCCACGGCGACCTTTCTGTTTCGCCAGTTTTTTCTGACAATACCCGGTGAACTGGTGGAGGCCGCGCGCATCGACAATGCAGGGCCATTCCGCTTCATGCGTGATATCTTGTTGCCGCTGTCCAGCACCAACATCGCAGCCCTGTTCGTCATCCTGTTCATCTATGGCTGGACGCAATACCTCTGGCCGCTTCTCGTCACCAACGACGCGAAAATGAACACAATCATCATAGGCCTGAGGCGTATGGTGGATTTCACGGATGCATCGACACCGTGGAACTACGTCATGGTCACGGCGATCCTCGCCATCATTCCACCCATTCTCGTCGTCGTGCTGATGCAGCGATGGTTCGTCAAAGGTCTCGTGGAGACAGAGAAATAATGGCCAATATTATCCTGGAAGATGTCCGCAAAACCTACGGTACGGTGGAGGCGGTCAAGGGCATATCCCTCGAGATCGTCGATGGCGAACTGGTTGTCCTGGTCGGCCCGTCCGGCTGCGGAAAGTCGACGTTATTGCGGATGATTGCCGGCCTAGAAAGTATAACTGCCGGAACGATCGCGATCGGCGACAGGATCGTCAATGATCTGGAGCCGTCCGATCGCGATATTGCCATGGTATTTCAAAACTACGCGCTTTACCCACACATGACCGTTCGTCAGAACCTCGCCTATGGGTTGAAGAACCGAAACACGCCGAGGGACGAAATTGATCGACGCATTTCCGATGCTGCCAAGGCGCTCGAAATCGAATCCTATCTCGATCGCAAACCGGGACAACTCTCTGGCGGGCAGCGCCAACGCGTCGCCATGGGCCGTGCGATCGTTCGCGAACCGGTGGCCTTCCTTTTCGACGAACCGCTTTCGAACCTCGACGCAAAACTCCGCGTCCAGATGCGGGTCGAGATCAAGCGGCTACAGAGGTCGCTGTCGACCACCAGTGTTTACGTCACGCACGATCAGATGGAAGCCATGACGCTGGCCGACAGACTTGTCGTCCTGAATGCTGGGCGGATCGAACAGGTCGGCACCCCGATCGAACTTTACGACCGACCGGAGACCACCTTCGTGGCGACGTTCATAGGGTCACCTTCCATGAACCTTTTCTCGATGGAGAACTTGAATGTCTTGTCTGGCGGACAGAAACTGACAATCCCTGCGGGTACAGCCACAGTCGGTATCCGCCCCGAAGATATGTATCTAGCGGAACACGACGTTCAGGGGGATGGGTTCCAAACCAGGATTGGAGTTGTCGCCGTGGAACTCGTCGGCGCCGAGAGCTACGTGCATGGACTCCTTTCCAACGAGCAACCGGTTGTATTTAGAGTGTCCGGACGATCCCGCATCAAGGTCGATGAAATCCTGACTGTTCAGGCCGGATACGAAAAACTTCACTTCTTCGATCAAGCGGGCCGACGGCTGAATTAATGCTGGTTGGTCCGAACGCGACGAATTCTGTACGCCCTCTGAAGACGCGCAGAACGCGGGCGTCAAAGCTTTAGGACCGACCGATGCGCGACTTTAGTCATTCCATCACACGGAGACATGAATGGTTGATTTCCAGGGATTTGAGAGCCAATTTTGATAAACAGAAACGGCGCTGTTCATGATGACGAATGTCACTATGAGCGCGGCATTGGCAGCGGGAGCGGATGCGAAATTGCTGCTTCAGCATCTCCTGCAACACGAGAAGAACTTCACCAAGATCGGACAGAAGAATGCGGTGCACCTGTTTGCGGCCGCTGCCTTTTTGATGGAGAACACTTCCGGCATCAAGCCCTACGGCACCTAAGTCACCTTGATCGCCGACTGGTCCGCCTGCACCGTCATTGGCTCACCGCCTTCACCAGCCTCGACGACCTTAATGACGGTACCCGCGAAGGCCGGGGTTTGTGATGTACAGGCCGGATCCGGTGTAGAAATATCGGTAACCGTCGAATGCGGTAACCAAATTATCACCGTCGTTGCCGTAGTAAGCAGCCACAATACTGATGACGATCATGATCAAAGCGCCGACGGCAAGGACGAGCGAAATGACGCCGGCAGCAAGAAGCACGCGCTCAGCCGCCGAGGTCTATTCTCCGGTCGCCTGTTCAGCGCCGCCGTTATTAAACGAATTGATCTCGTTCACCGAGACTGCAGTCTCGTCGGCGACCTTAAACATTTCTCCCTTGATAACCGCCTTAGCCGCTTTACCGGTGCGCCACGCGCACCGGTGATCAGCCAGGACGTCACATGGACTTGAACCCTGCAGAAACGACATCCTTCATGGCAGCGTCCGCACCTTCAAGCGCCCTGTCAATGTCGGCCGGCTGATGCGCGGCGGACAGAAACATATTATGCTTGGGATGAAGATAGAGGCCATGGCGGAGCGCGGCCGCACAGAAAGCGTTGGCGATCTGCAGCTCCTTGTCGTTTTCAAAGCGCATGATTGGCATTTGCGCCGGCCCTGTCTGATGCAGGACGAATCCGTGCCGCTGAGCAATCGATGCAAGCCCTTCCCGCAGCCGGACGCCCATTGCTTGCATATGCGGGAGGGCATCGGTGTTTTTCAGAATATTGATGGTCTTGATGCTGGCAGCCATTGCGGCCGAACCATACCAGAAGGAGCCTGTGGTGAAGATTTTCGACGCGCCTTCCAGCATACGGCGGCTTCCCGCCACAGCGGCCAGCGGCCAGCCATTGGCGATGGCTTTCGAGTAAGCGCCGAGATCGGGCTTGATCCCATGCATGGCCCAACTGCCCCGGACATCCAGCCGGAAACCGGCCCGAACGTCGTCGAGAATCAAAGCCGCACCGGTTTTGTCGCAAATGGCGCGTGCATGTTTCAAGAATGCCGGTTCCGGCATTTCCTGGTCGCGGTTCAAATCGTGGCGGAATGCTGTGAGCACGATACCAGCGAGGTCGTGGCCGGCGGCAGCCACGGCTTCGTCGAGGCTCTGAATGTCGTTGTATTCAAACAGAATGAGGTGGGCGCGGTCTTCCGAGGTAACGCCGACCACCGATGGCGAGCACCACGGAACCGCGCCATGATAGGATCCGCGCGCGACCAGTATCTTGCGCTTTCCGGTGTTGGCGCGTGCGACGGTCACGCAAGTCGTCGTGGCATCGGTACCGTTTTTCTGGAACAGCGCCCAATCGGCATAATCGAGCGTATCGACAAACAGCTCGGCGAGTTCGACCATCACTTCTGTCGGACCGTTGTTGATGTCGCCTTTGGCGATCTCGGCGAGCGCTGCGGCATCGACCTCAGGGCGCTTGTAGCCAAGGATGTTAGGCCCCCAGGCGCACATGAAATCGATGTATTCTTTTCCATCCACGTCCCACACACGGCATCCATCGGATTTCGAAAAGAACTGCGGATAGCCCGGACCTATCGCGCGGGTCGCCATATGCCCCCATACGCCACTTGGAACGACCTTGTTTGCCCGCGCGAGAAGGTCGCGGTCCCTGCTGTTGACCATGCTGTGTTCCATCGCATTCTCCTATAATATCAAGCTAGCGCTGAGGCGCCCGTTCGTGCGGAACTGTGAGACAGTCAAATTTTTCTGCCGCTAGTGTCCACGATAGATTGCGATCCGGAGCCCTGAGGTTCAGGGCGTTGGATCAGGTTTTTCAATTTTCCGGCGTCGCTCCCGAGGAGTTTTGTTTGCCGTATGTCTTGTAGCGTTCGTTGACCTCCACCAGATCGCCTTCTGTCAGCAGAACGGGCTTTGAGAATGCGCGGCACAGAATGTATTGGCGGGCGAGCGTCTCAAGTTTCAATGTACGGCTGAATGCCTCAGTGACAGTGCTACCGACCGCGACCATTCCATGATTGGCGAGCAAACAGGCGGTGCGTCCCTCGATAGCCTCAACAGTAACATCAGCGAGTTCAGCAGAGCCGAAAGTTGCATATCTGGAGCATCTGACGTCGTCGCCGCCGAAGCCTGCGACCATGTAATGAAACGCAGGAATTGACACGCGCGCGCAGGACAACGCTACGCAGTGGTCCGGATGGGCGTGCACAATTGCCTGGATTTCCGGGCGCGACTTGTAAATCGCGGCATGCAAGCCCCACTCGCTGGAAGGTGTTGTGTCACCTGACCAGCCACCATCGAGATCCATCGCGACGATCAGGTCTGGCCGGAGCAATTTTGACGGTATGCCGGTTGGCGTGATCAGCATGCCACCGACGGTTCTGACGCTGATGTTGCCGGATGTGCCAACATTAAGCCTGAACGCCTCGGCTTCGCGCGAGGCATCGATCAAGGACTGTCTATCTTGTTCGGTATCGGTATTCATGGATCAGCCTTTCGGGGGCCAGCGGTTTAAAAGAGGGCCCTCGGCAATGGGCTTGCGCATGTCTTCCAAAGCCGTGGCGAAGAGATCGATGCTGCCGAGCTTGCCGGATTTCAGCATGAGCGCTATCGGAAAGGGCTCCGTGGCAATCGCCCGCGAAAAGCCCGGCTCGCGATACGGCCCCGGTTGCAGATCCGCGATACCAAGTGCCCTGACGATGGACCCCGATGTTTCGCCGCCAGCAACAACCAGACGCCGAACACCAAGTTCCAGCACGATGGCTCTGGCGATTTCAGACAGGATCTTCTCGGCCCGCGCCGCGACTTCGAGTCGTCCATGCGCCGCTTGAAGATCATCGATGCGATCCTGCGGCAGGGCCGTACTGATGGCAAAGTACTTTCCCTCTGCTATGGCTCGGGCGGCAAACTGCCGCGCCTCCTCGACAAGATCGTCGCCAGCATAGGCGCGTGCGATGTCGATTGTGCAAACCGGATTTGCTTCGCCGAACCGTTCCAACTGGGCCGCAGTCTGCGGAGCGACGCTTCCCACCAACACGGCGCCCGGTCCCTCTACCCCAGCAAGCGCGATGTCCGAGGAGTGCTCAACCAGGCCACGCTCAAGCCATATCGGAGGCAGATGGGCGGCAACCGATGAATTGCCCGTCAGCAGGCGCATTCCGGCCGCAGCATTCGCGAGAGCGGAAAAATGATGTTCGTATAGCGAGTCCGCGATGAACAGCGACTTTCCAGCCCGTTCCGCTTGATCCGTCACGCTCTGGCGTATGGCCTCCGGGCCGTTGTCGATCACTGTGTAATCGATCAGTCCAACTGACCTCAGGCTTTGCGCCTGCAGCACACGGACCAGGTTGGAATCCGTCATCGGCGTCAGTGGGTCAAATCGCTTCAGCGATTCCCCAAGAAGTTCCGCCCCGCCAAACATGTGGCCCTGGAATACGGTTCTGCGGGTTTCGCAAAGCCCCGGCACGAACAGCACCTGCTCGGCCCCCAGCCGGTCCATCAGGGCTTCTGCACACGGCCCGATGTTGCCCTTCGGTGTTGAATCGAATGTCGCACAATATTTGAAAAACGCCTGCCTCACACCGTGCTCCATCAGCAGGTCCAATGCGGCAAGCGTTGACTGCACTGCCTGTTCGGCTGGCGCAACCCGCGACTTGAGAGCAATGACGTGGGCCCTTTGCACGCGCTTCGGCGCTGCTGTTCCCACCGACAACGATGTGGGAATGCCACGTGCGACCAACATGGAGGCCAGCTCGAGGCCGCCAGTCAGGTCGTCGGCTATTGCTCCAAATACCAAGCGGGTGTCGATATTGGCGTCCATTCAGGCCACCTTCCCCGTAACAGTTTCGGGAACCGAAACCGCCCAGCAATGTGTGTTCGCAAAGTAATTTTTCCGATATTCTGACTGCATGTCGCACTCCCGTTCTGCCAGTAAAGGTTCCATGCACCGTGATCTTGCTTGCCGTGCGGCATCTCCGTCACGGAAGGAGAAGGCGGCCTTGTTTCTTTGCCGCCTTCCCAACTCTATCGCTTAACTCTGGGACACGAATCTCCGCCGCTGTTTCTGACCAGCCGCGACGGATCCCGGACCTGTGGCCCGCTTACTGCTGGGGGGCCAGCCAGACATTCTCCAGATGGTCAGACCCCAACGCATCGACCTTAGCGCCGCAGACATTTTGTGCGTGAGCGCTGATGAACGGCAGGTTCATGATGTTAATCACTGGGGAAATGTCCAGCATCTGCTGCTGGATCTGCGGCCACAACTCGGCCCGTTCCTTTTCATCCGTCGACGTCCCGAATTTCTGCACCGTCTGCCAGACTGCATCATCGTGCCACCACGAGAAGAAGCCATTGAGTCCGTTGCTGGGATCGTTCAGCAAATACGCGTACTCATCGGGTATGACGACGTCGCTGGTGAACTGAGCGTAAGGAAACGTCAGATCGTAATCACCCTGGTAGTAACGATCCGACACGGTCGCCTGGTCTTGTTCCACGAGCTCAAGATCGATGCCGATCTTCTTCCAGGCCTGCTTCAGATAAAGGCCAAGTTGCTTGTAGTCCTCAAACCCTGCCGGATATTGCAGCGTTATGCTGAAACCCTCTGGATGCTTGGACTTGGCCATAAGTTCCTTGGCCTTATCAAGATCATAAGCGTAAGGCGCAACCTTGTCGGCTGCCGCATCGAATTTCAGATGTGGTAGTACGCTGTTGGGGATGGTACCAAACCCACCATAGATCGCAGCGTTGATCGTGTTGCGGTCGAGCGCGTACTGCATTGCCTGCCGCACAGCGTTGTCTTGCAGTATCTCTTTCTGATGGTTCAGCCACAGGCCGGCAAAGAGCGGCACGGAATCGGTCTGCAATACCAGGGCGCTGTCGCTCTGCAAAGATGAGGCCAGCGAATAGGGAACACCATCGGCCATATGCGCTCCGCCGCTCTTCAACTGAAGTATCCGGCTGTTGTCGTCTGCGGCAAAATTGAACCGGACTTCGTCGAGATAGGGCTTACCCGTTTCCCAATAATTCCGATTGGCCTCAAAGGCGATGTATGAGCCATGCGCCAGTTCTTTGATTTTGAACGGCCCCGTTCCGACTGGCGCATCCCAGAATTTCTCTCCCTGGGCTTCCACTAGTTTCTTGGGAACGATGTACGCTGGAAAGATGCTGATGTTGTAAAGGAACCCGGCAACCGGGGTGCTGAGCTGCACTTTGATTGTCTGCGGGTCGACAACCTCGGATGCTTTATAGCCGACGGCGGCAACGCTTAGCACCTGGTTGAGCTTGGGATCGGCGAAGCGGTCAAGCGAGAACTTCACATCGTCGGCGGTGACCGGGGTTCCGTCGGAGAACTTGATGCCCTTGCGAATATGGAATGTATAGGTCAAGCCGTCGCTTGAAACATCCCAGCTTTCGGCGATGGCCGGCTGAATGTCGAACCCCCCCTGAGGGTCCGACCGCACCAGGCCCTGCAGCGTTTGATTGATGGCGAAGATGTCGCCGTTGCCGTTGCGGATCTGCAGCGGGTTAAGCTCTTGAGTCTGGGCGCGGCGCGCATAGACGAGCGTTCCACCCGATTGTGGCGCCGCTGCGCAAATCGTGTCGCTCGTGCCGGCCATGCTTGAGGTTGCATACATGGCTGATCCTGCTCCAAGGATCATGGCCAATGATAGTGCCACTTTGGATCGATATTTGTGCATAGTTTTGCCTCCCGTTTTTTGAACTCAGTTGAAACTCAAGTTGAAATAACTTCGAGTTTTTTCAGCTCAGCCTCCATAAGCTTCCTAATACGCTCGCGTGTGAGCCGTTGTGGATAAAGGAGCGCATGAAGGCTAAAGCCGTCGATGCTGGCGTGCACGTGTTCGGCAATATCTTCTGCCGATTCGTCGTCGCGAATTTCTTTAAGCTGCTGGCCTTCGCGGACCAGAGTAATGAGGCGGTCGATGAGTTTCGGTCCCTTGCGCCATTGGGAACTCACGACGCTCTCTTGCATCACTGCCCGGCTCCAATAGGCAACCGAAAGGCGCGTTTCCAGGTCGCGGTCCTCATCGAGTGGGAGATTGTCGAGGACAAGCTCGCGCAGCGCATTCAATCCTTTGAGGCCGCTCAGCTTTTCCTCCCAGCGCGCAGCAATTCGCTCATGCGAGAGTTGCAGCGCGGAAACGAGCACGTCGTCCTTGTCCGTGAAGTAATGCGCGAGCGTACCGACCGAGCGACCGGTCTCTCGGGCAATTGTGCGCACGGTTGCCTTGTCCAGCCCAACTCTGGCGATCACATTCCAGACCGCAACCAGCAGATCAGCTCGGCGTTCGTCCATATTCGCATTTTTAGCCATTGGCCGTTCCTCGCTTTTCTCTTCCACCGCTAAGCCCCGGCCCGCTTCACGGTGGCCCTGGGCGCCATGACAATCCTGCTCAGGGATTGGGCTCACGGTCGATGGTCAGCCATCGCCTGGGATTTTCAACAGTCATCAAATGCCAGGTGGCCTCGTCCAAACCCGCCTCGCGCAAGGACGGCAGAAAGCGCTTGGCAAGGTACGCCAAACCCCGCCCACCGCGACAGCCGAGCTCGGGCATCTGTCCCATATCGTGGGACAGAAGCACCTGACGGGCGTAACCGCGCTCAACCAGCTCAAGCAGTAGTTGCTTGACGGCATCTTCGTGTCCTGGGAGATCGTTGCCGATATTGTCGAGAGACACATAGGCACCTCGGCTGGCGATGCTTTCGCAATAAGCGCGGCTTGGAAACGTATCGCAGTGGCCGATGGAGATCCGGTCGGGAGAGACCCCTTCTTCGATGAAAATATCCAACTGCTGATGGCCGGCCGTATGATAGAGCGTGTGGGTGGCCAGAGGCAGCCCAGATGCGCGCTGGGCGCGAGCTGCAGCGCGATGAACGCGCTCTTCCAAAGGCGAGACCCATCCCTGGCTCGTGCCGATCTCGCCGATGAGGCCCGGCTTTATCCCGGTGCCAGCGATGCCATGTTGAATTTCGTCGAGGAAGAGCTTGGTAACCTGGTCCACCGAGCGCCGATGAAGTGCGTCCTCGGGTGGGTAATATGACTCGTGATAATAGCCGGTCGAGCAAACGATCTCGATGCCGGTTACCTTGGACAATTCCTGCAATCGCTCCGGCTGGCGTCCACAGCCACGGGGGGTCTGGTCGACGAGGCAAGAGCCGCCAACGGCTTTGAACGCGTTGAGCTCTGCGGCAAAGATTTCGTCGTCATCAATCTGACCGATGCGGCCATCACCGCTCGTATGCCACATATCCAGATGCAAGTGCTCATGCACCAGCGTGAAATCGATTGTCTCTGGCGCGATCGGCCCCCGAACAGTCTGGATATAGCTCATGCGAACTCCTTATTCCGGCGTGAAGGATCAGGATCTGGATGGGCGGCGAGCAATTCGCGCGTATAGGCATCCTGTGGATTGGTAAAGACATCCGTGGTGGTGCCGATTTCGACAATTCTGCCGCGGTTCATGATAGCAACACGGTCACAGACCTCAGCCAGCACAGCAAGCTGGTGGGAGATGAACAGGATGGAAAGACCCAACTGGTCCCGCAGATCGACAAACAGGTTGAGCAATTGCACCTGCACCGAAACATCGAGCGCGCTGACCGCCTCATCCGCGATCAGGATGTCGGGACCAACGGCCAACGAGCGGGCGATGGCGACACGCTGCCGTTGTCCGCCTGACAGCTCGCGCGGGCGCCGCAGGGCCGTGCCGGCGGGCAGACCAACCTGCTCCAGCAGGCCGGAAACGAATGCCTGGGGATGCTCGCTACCGGGCTGGCGGTGAACCTGGCCGGCTTCAAGGATCGCGGCACCCACGGTCATGCGCGGGTTTAGCGAGGTGTAGGGGTCCTGGTAAATCATCTGCATGCGACGGCGTGCCTCGCGCAGGCTTGCCCCGCCGACAGCCCTGATGTCTTCCCCGTCAAGGTTGATCATGCCGGAATCTGGTGTGACGAGCCTGGTCAGGCAGCGGGCGACTGTGGACTTGCCGCTTCCTGACTGGCCGGCGAGTCCGAGGATTTCCCCTCGATTGAGCGAAAAGGAAACGTTGTCGATAGCGACATGCGTCTTGGGCGGCACACCGCGCAAACTGTCCAGCATCGAATGCCGCAGATGGAAGCGCTTGACCAGTCCTTCAACCGCAATGATGGGTGTTGCACCTGAAGTACTCATTGTGCTCCCTCCACTGTGGCTTCCAACCGCTGCTCGCCGCCGGCGCGGACGAACGGGCACGCCGTGTATTGATTAGAGGCGGCTGGCTCGAGCTTCATGTCGACGCTTTTGCAGGCCTCTCGCGCATAGGCGCAGCGGGGTTCAAAAATACAGCCCGGCAGCACTTCGCCCGACTCCGGTGGTCTACCGTCGATCGATTTGCGACGCCGGCGAGGGCCAGTCGTGTGCATCTGCGGGATCGAGGCTAGCAAGGCCCGCGTGTAGGGGTGTTGCGGCGTTCTATAGACGGCCTCGATATCCGCCTTTTCGACAACGTGACCGCCATACATCACCAAAACGCGGTCGCATGTCTCGGCGATCACGCCAAAGTCGTGAGATACTAAAAGCACGGCAACGCCGTGTTCTTCGCGGAAACGACGCAGCAGTTTCAGGATCTGTGCTTGCGTTGTCACGTCCAGTGCAGTTGTCGGCTCGTCAGCAATCAGCAATTTCGGTTTGCTGGCCAAGGCCAAGGCGATCATTACGCGTTGCCGCATGCCGCCACTGAGCTCATGGGGGAAAGCGGCAAACCAACGCTCGGCGTCGGGAATTCCGGCCTCCGTGAAAAGACGGATGGTTTCGCGTTTGGCTTGCGCGGCGGTCAGTTCGAGATTAACGCGAAGGGTCTCGGCGACTTGGGCGCCGACCCGAAACACCGGGTTCAAGGAAGTGAAAGGATCCTGGAAGATCATACCCACTTCGCGGGCCCGAAGGTTGCGCAACTCACGATGCCCCATGCGGGTTACATCGCGGCCCTCGAACATGACGCTACCGGCAGCAATGCGTGCATTGTGGGGCAGCAAGCGGATAGCGGCGCGGCAAGTCAAGCTTTTGCCACAGCCGGATTCGCCAACAAGACCAACCATCTCGCCGGCCGCTATCTCAAACGACACGTTGCGAACGGCTACGGCGGCTTGCTCGCCTACACCAAAAACGATCTTCAAATCGGATATCTGCAGAAGCGGCTGGGTCATAGTTATCCTCCCGCCAATAGATCGCGGTCTGAAAGACCATCGCCGATAAGGCCAATGCCGACACCCAGAGCGACCAAGGTGAGACCCGGAAAAGTGGCTATCCACCAGGCATTCAAAAGATAGGCCTGACCATCCGCGATCACGGCTCCAAGTTCGGGATCTGGCGGTTGTTGACCAAGACCGAGATAGGAAAGCCCTGAGATCAAGAGCAAATTGACGATCATATCCACGGTTGAATAACTGAGGCTGGTGCGCATGATGGTGGGCACTGCGTGCCGGAAAATCGAACGGGCGTCCGTATAGCCAAGCGTCTTGGTGGCAAGCATATAATTTTGTTCACGAACAACGAGCATCTCGGCACGCGCCATTCTGGCATAGAGCGCCCAGCCAGCCAGCGGGATGCCGATCATCACCCCGTTCAATCCTGGACCGACAATGGCAACAACTGCCATCACCAGAATCAGGAATGGAAAAGCGATCAATGTATCGGCCACGCGCGAAATCACCGCATCGACCCAGCCGCCATAATAGCCAGCGATTGCGCCCAGCAGAACGCCGACAGGCAGCGGCAGAAGGGTTACGAGCAGCATAACGCCGATGTCGAGACGCACGCCGAACAACACTCGTGAGAAAATATCACGCCCGGCGCTGTCGGTGCCCATCCAGTGTTCGAATGACGGCGGCTGCCGCAGGTTCATGAAATCGGCTTCGGTGGGATCGTACGGTGCAATCCAGGGCGCCAGCACGGCACACAAAACGATCACCCCAACGATCACAATACCGACGATTGTAGAGGGTTTGAGCTTCCTGAACGAAGCCAAGCGCGAATAAGAAGCGGTCATAAGCTGGTCCATCGTTACGCCATCCGTACGCGCGGATCGAGAATGAACAAAAGCAGATCAGCCAGAAGACCGACAAGCACGACGGCCGCACCCGACAATACGGCGATGATCTCCACCAGCGGATAATCTCGCCGAAGAATGGATTCCAATAGAAGCGACCCGATACCGGGTATCTGAAACACATGTTCGATCACGACCGTGCCACCGATCAGGAAGCCAATTTGTACTGAAAGCAAGGTCAAGGTGGTCATGAAGGCATTGCGCATGGCATGTTTGCCGACAACCCGCATTTCGCTCAAGCCCCGTGCACGAGCGGCCTCGATGTATTCACTGCCCAGAACGTCAAGCAGACGGGCGCGCAAGGTGCGCACCACCATTGCGACCAAGGAGAGGCCCAAGGTGAAAGCCGGCAGCGTCAAGGTCTGCAAGATGCCGCCAATGCCGCCCTCGTAGCCGGATACCGGAAACATGTTCAGAAAGAGACCGAACACTAGGGCAAGGACAAGTCCAAGCCAGAACTGCGGCATGGCGAAGGTGAACGTCGTCATCACCAGGACAGCGTTATCGATGACACTTTGAGGCCTCAAGGCCGAAAGGATGGCCAGCGGAATGCCGATCACAAGCGCGATCAAAACACCGTAGATGATCAGTATGACGCTCGGCATCACCCGATTCCCGATTAACGAACTGATTGGCGCTCCAAGGCTGAGCGAGTCGCCGAAATCACCGGTGAACGTTTTGAAGAGGAAGTGAGCGAATTGTTGCGGCAGAGCCTGGTCAAGACCAAGCACATGCCTGGTCTTTTCGATCATTTCCGGGTTTGCGCTACTGCCCAGCATCTGGCGAACAGGATCACCAGGAACAAAATGGATGATGAAGAAACTTGCAGTCGCCAAGGCAAACAGAACCAGCAAGCTCGTTGCCAATCGTTTGAGTATGTAATCCCCCATTGCAAACTCACCACCCAGTTATTCAGTTGACTATCCCAGTTGTTACATTACGAACGTTCGAAATGTCAAGTGTGGCCCAGGGCAAATTTCGGTTCGGCGTTTTCCAGCCATGTGAACTGCTCCGGATTTGTGAGCTAGCAGGAGATTGCCGAGCTTGACGGTATGTTGACCGTCGGCATAAGCGGCGAGCGGCGCGATTGTCTTTATGTTGCGGCAACTGAAGATGCACGGCATGGCGACAGGCTGTCGGCGAGCTAACCGTGTCCGACATCAGCGCCCATTAGACAGAACGGTTTAGATGAGAAGAAACCTGTGAATCCGCGATGGCCTCCTTCACGGTGTTGATCGCCCCCCCCGGCACGCCAGCGCCTTCCAATGCGAAGAAGAGGTCCTGTTTGGTACGCAGACGTGTTTTTTCGGAAATAATCCCCTCCAGTGTCTTGCGATTGCCCCCACGGGCGGGGTTGGTGGCGTAGGTCGGATCGCCGGCGATGGCGCCCAGCCCCAGCACAGTGCAGACGCTCGCAAACTGGCGGTCATTGCCGCAGGCGATGATGATGGTGCCGTCAGCTGCCGGAAATACCTGGTAAGGCACGATATTAGGATGTGCATTCCCCATTCGGTGCGGCACCAGGCCACCGGCAAGGAAGTTCATTCCCTGGTTGGCCAGAGCCGACACCCCGAAATCGAAAAGTGAGAGATCGACATGTTGGCCGTGTCCGGAGCGCTCCCGTTCCGCAAGAGCCGCTTGGATGCCGATGACGCCATAGAGGCCGGTTAAAATATCGATCCAAGCGACGCCGACTTTCTGGGGTTCTCCGTCCGGCTCGCCGGTTAGGTCCATGATGCCGCGGATTTTTGGCGCGAGGTCCGTCCTGACCGAAGCCCGTTACGGAGGCATATACTAGGCGCGGGTTGAGGGCGGCGACGGTTTCATAGTCAAGACCGAATTTCCTGAGACCCCGACCTTAAAGTTTTCGATTACAACATCCATGGCCGCGATCAGCGCCTTGACGCGACCAAGATCGTCTGCCTTCGAGAAATCGCAGATAACCGAGGTCTTAACCCCGATTGGCGGCGTGGAAATAGGCTGCGACGGTCTCCGTGCCGCCTTTGCCGTGGGGGGCCCGATGAAGGGGGGCCCCAGCTGCGGTTATCGTCGCCGGCCGGGCTTTAGACCTTGATGACCTCCGCGCCGAGATCGGCGAGCGTCTGGGCCCGGCGAGAATCCGGGCCAGCTCCACGACCTTCAGCCCGGTCATCGGGGCTGTGTTGCCAGCGTCCATCAGAAGAACGCCTGAAGGCCCGTCTGGGCCCGGCCGAGAATCAGCGCGTGGACATCATGCGTGCCCTCGTAGGTGTTGACCGTTTCGAGGTTCTGCGCGTGGCGCATAACATGATATTCGATCTGGATGCCGTTGCCGCCATGCATGTCGCGCGCTTGGCGGGCGATCTCCAGCGCCTTGCCGCAATTATTGCGCTTGATCATGGAGATCATTTCCGGCGCGAATTTGTGCTCATCCATCAGACGGCCGACGCGCAGGCTGCCTTGCAGGCCGAACGCGATCTCCGTCTGCATATCGGCGAGCTTCTTCTGGTAAAGCTGCATGCCGGCGAGTGGCTTGCCAAACTGCTTGCGATCCAGCCCGTAGCCAGCAATCCTCCGCCGCTCCAAGTACGCCCCAGGAAATTCCGTAGCGGGCGCGGTTGAGGCAGCCAAACGGGCCGGCAAGACCTGAAACGCCGGGCAACAGCGCATCTTCGCCGACCTCAACGCCATCCATCACGATCTCGCCCGTGATCGACGCACGCAGGGAAAGCTTGCCGCCGATCTTCGGCGCGGAGAGGCCCTTCATGCCCTTTTCGAGGATGAAGCCCCGGATGTTGCCGTCATGCGCGTCCGATTTCGCCCACACGACGAAGACATCGGCGATCGGTGCATTAGAGATCCACATTTTCGCGCCGCGCAGGCGATAGCCTCCCTCGATCTTTTCCGCGCGAGTCTTCATGCCACCTGGATCAGAGCCGGCGTCTGGTTCCGTCAGGCCGAAACAGCCAATCAACTCACCGGACACGAGACGGGGCAGATAACGGTCGCGCTGCGCTTCGGAGCCGTAGGCGAAGATTGGGAAGATCACCAAGGAAGACTGCACGCTCATCATCGAGCGATAGCCAGAGTCCACGCGCTCGATCTCCCGTGCCACGAGGCCGTAGGAAACATAGTTGGCATCGGCGGCGCCGTATTTTTCCGGAAGTGTGACGCCGAGCAGTCCCGCTTGACCCATCAGTCGGAAAAGCCCGGTATCCGTGTGCTCGTCGAGATAGGCCTCCTTCACGCGAGGAAGCAGTTCGTTTTCGGCGAATGCCGCCGCCGCGTCCCGAATCATGCGCTCTTCCTCTGACAACTGATCGTCGAGCAGGAAGGGATCGTTCCATGCAAACGGGCCGCCCTTCGAGGCTTGGTTGCTATGATCGCTGGCAAACACTTTTCTCTCCTTCAAGCTGCACGTTGTTCCTTTGATGCTGAACTATGTATCTACAGGTTGAGGTAGGCTCGAAATAACGCTATTTACGCCTATCATAATTCATAAAATGAATAGGAGGAGACATGCACCGGCGTCGTTTCTTACCCTCACTCAGCCTCCTCTCCGCCTTCGAGGCGGTGTTGCGCACGGGGTCGACGGCCGCCGCTGCGAGGGAGTTGCACCTCACGCAAAGCACAGTCAGCCGACTGGTGCAGACTTTGGAGACACAGCTCGGCCGCGCCCTTTTCGAGCGGCACCGCCAACGGCTCGTGCCGACCGATGCCGCGACGGCTTACGGCAAGGATATTTCCCGCGCTTTAAATTTAATTCAGCGTTCGAGCATGGAATTCAGCGCCAATCCTGGCGGCGGCACACTGTCCCTCGCTATTTTGCCGGCATTCGGGACGCGCTGGCTTGCCCCACGGCTGGGTGATTTTCTAAACGAATATCCGGGCATCACAGTCAACCTCGCCACTCGGCTGAGGCGGTTCAATTTCGCAGCTGAAAGCTTCGATGCCGCGATCCACTACGGCATAGACGACTGGCGCGACGCCGGCCATATGAAACTGTTCGACGAGCACTTGACGGCCTGCATTGCGCCGTCCCTGCTGGATCGCTATCCCGTCACTTCCGCCACCGACGTCCTCCGCTGGCCCCTCCTGCAACTCGAAACAAGGCCGAGCGCGTGGCGGATGTGGTTTGAGGCGCAGGGCGCCGACGTTCCAGTTACCACCGGTATGTTGTTCGATCAGTTCGCCACCATGACACAGGCAGCGATTTCCGGGCTGGGCGTGGCACTGCTACCGCACTATTTAGCGGAGATGGAATTCCGCGAAAAGCGCCTTGCTCCGCTTTTGCAGATGTCCGTTAGAGGGGGTAGCTACTGGCTGGTCTGGCCACAGGACCGGGCTCACTACCCCCCGCTGCAAGCATTCCGCAAATGGCTAGAACAAGTGGTGTCACGTGACAGCATCAACCATTCGAGCACAAGAACGATTGGATGCTAGCTGTGTCTATTCCCAATCGGAAGCAAATTTTCGCGGCACGAAGGCTTCTTGCGCCGTCGAACTCAATCGGGGTGATACACGCGTGTTCCCCGAGCCATTAGAGCGCATGCTCTTGCCCGAGAGGCCGCAGTCGCCTGCATACGCGCTCGCGGGGCCGGACGGCATGGGAGACTTACCTGCTGTGCCGTGTGGCCGTGATGCGGGCGTTTCGGCGCCAAGGTCTGGCGAGCCCGATCCATCGCCGGTGTCTGCATCGGCGCAGGTTCGCCCTCGCTTGCGATTTCCGTTTCTCGGCACCCGTGGCGGAAGGGTTGATTAGCCCTTGCGTGTGACCAGACGCGTATCGAGATAGGCGTCCAGCGCCTCGGATCCGCCTTCTGTGCCGTAGCCTGAATCCTTAATGCCGCCGAAAGGGACCTCGGGAAGAGCCAGTCCCAGGTGGTTGATGGAGATCATTCCCGCCTCTATCTCGTTACCAAGCCGTGTCGCAGTGGCGCTGCTTCTGGTAAAGGCGAAAGCGGCAAGCCCGTAGGGCAAGCGATTGGCCTCGGTAATCGCCTCGTCGAGATCGCCGAACCGATTGATCACTGCAACAGGCCCGAAGGGCTCCTCATTCATGATGCGGGCGGAGAGCGGCACATCGGCCAAAACTGTCGGCTCGAAGAACCACCCCTCGTTGCCGATGCGGCGCCCGCCGGTCGTCAACCGCGCGCCGTGCTCGACAGCGTCAGTGATCAGGCTTTCCAGCGCCGGTATGCGGCGGTCGTTTGCAAGCGGCCCCATCTCGATGCCGGCATCAAGCCCGTTTCCGACCCGTATCGCCGTGGCGCCAGCGGTAAACCGATCAGTGAACGCGTGGGCGATCCGCTCCTGCACGAAGAAGCGCGTCGGAGACACGCAGACCTGCCCGGCATTGCGGAACTTGCTGGCCACCATGAGGTCAACGGCAAGATCGAGATCGGCATCCTCGGCGACGATGACCGGCGCATGCCCGCCGAGCTCCATGGTGGCACGCTTCATATGCGCGCCGGCAAGTCCAGCCAGCTGCTTGCCGACAGGGGTCGAACCCGTGAAGCTGATCTTGCGGATAACAGGATGCGGGATAAGATACTCCGAAATCTCCGCCGGAACGCCATAGACGAGGTTGATGACGCCAGCCGGAACCCCCGCATCGGCAAAGGCGCGGATGAGGGCTGCCGGGGAGGCCGGCGTTTCCTCCGGCGCCTTGACGATAATCGTGCATCCCGCGGCAATCGCCGCCGAGAGCTTGCGCACGACCTGGTTAATCGGAAAATTCCAGGGCGTGAAGGCGGCGACCGGCCCGACCGGCTTTTTCAGGGTAATTTGCAGCACATCAGGTGCTCGGGAGGGGATGACTTGGCCGTAGGCGCGTTGCGCCTCGCCGGCAAACCAGTCGATGATATCGGCGCCGGCCAAGGTTTCTAGGCGCGACTGCGACACGGGTTTACCCTGCTCCATCGTCATCATGACTGAGATCTCATCGGCCCGCTCGCGCAGGAGATCGGCGGCGCGGCGCATCAGCTTGGCGCGATCGTAGGACGATGCGGCACTCCATGACGCGAAGGCCCGGTCCGCCGCAGCCAGTGCTTGGTCCAGATCCGAGCGATCCGCCCAGGCAACGCTGCCAATCGGCTGCGCCGTCGCCGGGTTGACGACCGGAATGGTCCTGCCGCCGGCGCCCGGGCGCCAGGCGCCGTCTATGAAAAGCAATGTGTCAGGATAAATCGTCATCATAGGGTCCTCGTTATGGTCATGTCTTGCCTGCTTGCCTGAAACATCGGCCCGCCGCGCCTTCGCGGAAAGCCATAACCGTGAACTTCGACGAGGTCGATATCGGCGGCGCTTGCCACAATGCCTTCATCCAGGATCGTCCGGCCTTCGTCCGCCATGGCCGTCATCAGCCGCGCGACAATTTCCTCGCCCGCCATCTCCTTTTTCGCCCCAACAAGTGGCGCGATGATCCGCTCAGCCTCAGGCGACCTTATTGGGCGGCGGTTGCCGTCGATGTAGTCATACCAGCCGCCGCCGGACTTCTGCCCCTTGCGGCCGACGCGCACCAGAAGATCGCCCGGCATGTCCGGCACGGGTTCCCCACGGGAGCGGGCCGCCTCACGGTAGAGGAACGCGATGTCGAGACCCGCCATGTCCTGCATTTCGAAAGGTCCCATGGCAAAGCCGAAGGCGCGCATGGCCGCGTCCACGGCGGCAATGCCCACGCCTGCTCGCACCAGAACCTCCGCTTCTGTCCGATAGCGGCGCAGAATGCGATTGCCGATGAAGCCATCGCAGATACCCGACCGCACGGGAACCTTGCCGAGACGACGGGCGAGATCATAACCGGTCGCAAGCACGTCCGGCGCTGTTTGGGGCGTCGGAATGATCTCCAGCAGTTTCATGACGTGCGCCGGACTAAAAAAATGCAACCCGAGAAAACGCTCCGGCCCAAGCAACCCCTCGGCGATCAACCGCGGATCGATGTAGGACGTGTTTGTCGCAAGAACTGTACCGGGCCGGCAGACGCGACCGAGTTCGGCGAAGACGGCACGTTTAACGGCGAGATCCTCAAACACCGCTTCGATCACCAGCTCGCATCGCTCGACGGTGCCATACCCGATAGTCGTTTCCAGCCGATCCATCCAGCCGGAGGCATCGCCGCCGGCCCCAAATAAGCCTCGGCGACGGGACGACTCGAAAAGTTTCGCAAGCGTCGAGCGCGCGCGAAAAACGCCCTCCTCGTCCTGTTCGATCAGGACGACGGACAACCCGCCATTGAGGAGGGCTGCTGCAATGCCGCTTCCCATCGTCCCGCCCCCGACGACGCCGACAGTCTCCACTGACCGAGGACTCTGCAACCGCATGTCCGCCGGTCGCAGAGCGGCGCGTTCGGCAAAGAACAGATGGCGCAATGCCGCCGCCTCTTCCGTGGAACGAAGCGCAAGGAAGGTCTTTCGCTCCAGCGCGAGACCGGCCTCGGCACCGTAGTCGATCCCGTGGCGCAGAGCTTGCAGTGCCTGCAGTGGCGCAGTGGCTCCCTTGGCATCGGCAACCACCCGGCCTTCCGCCTCTGCCCACACGTCTGAAGCAGGTGCAGAAACGCCCCGATTGAGAGACCGCGGCGGCAACGCTCGTCCGAGAGCCGCCCGCGCGAAGGAGACAGCGCCCGGCACCAGCGGTTCTTCCATCAGGGTATCCACCAGGCCAAGCCGCAGGGCCTCGGCACCGACAGGTGTATAGTTCTCCGCAACAATCCGAGCCGCCTCGGCAACGCCGACGACTCGTGGCAGGCGCTGTGTTCCACCGGCGCCGGGAATGATGCCGAGGTTGATTTCCGGCAGGGCGAAACGGGCATTCGCCGTCGCGACCCGGAAGCGACAGCCAAGTGCCAGTTCGAGGCCGCCGCCGAGCGCTGCGCCACGGATCGCCGCGATCCAAGGTTTTGCCGCCGCTTCAATGCGGGCGATGACCTCCGGGAGGAATGGTGGCTCTGGCGGTCGGTCGAATTCCACAATATCCGCGCCTGCGACGAAGAGCCTACCGGCACCGGTCAGTACGACCGCCCGGATATTCGCATCACCATCGAGTAACTCAACCAGTGTCAGAAGGCGTTCTCGCACCGCCCCACTCAGTGCATTGACCGGCGGATTTTCAATCGTGACGATCGCAATCTCACCATCGATTTCGACGTTGACGGTCATCATCATTTCCTGTTCGGGTCCGAGTTCCGGTCTACGCGACTGCGCCTTGGGCCAAGGGCAAGGTTAGCGCACCTGGAACATCGTGACAGGCGACGACACCGGCAAGAGCGAGGTTTTCGATCCGCGCATCGTCGAGGCCGAGTACATCGCGCAGTACGCTCCGCGTATCCTCGCCGAGAAGCGGCGGCGCCTTAGCATCTGCGTTGGCTTGAGCGGCAAGGCCGTGGGCCGGGCGGATCAACGCGACCGTGCCAAGTTCCGGATGTTCTAAGTGTTGAACGACACCACGTTCCGTCACGCTAGGGCTCTTCAGCGCTTCGGAGACCGTTTTGACCTGACCAGCCGGCACGCTTGCTGCAAGGCAGGCAGCAAGCCAGTGAGCGCAGGTGTCCTGCCGCACGACCTCGGCCAAGAGAGGAAGCAACTCTTCGCGATGCACGGCGCGCTTGTGGGAGGTGACGAACCGCGGATCGCGCCCAAGCTCGGGACGCTTGATGACGTGCTCGCAGAAATCAACGAACATTCGGTCGTTGCCGACGGCAAGAGCGAACGTGCCGTCGCTTGCATCAAAAATCTGGTAGGGCACGACAGTCGGGTGCGCATTGCCGTAGCGCGCCGGCTCGGCGCCGGCATTCAGAAATCCGGTCCCGACATTTATCAGCAGGTTCAGCGTGGCATCCAACAGCGCAACATCAATATATTGCCCGATTCCTGTATCCCGGCGCTGGTAGAGCGCCGCCAGGATTGACTGGGTAGCGATCATGCCGGCGACGACATCGGTGAAAGCGACCCCAAGTCGGTTTGGCGGACCGTCCACCTGACCGGTGATGGACATCAGCCCACTCTCGGCCTGCATGATGAAGTCGTAGCCTGGGCGGTCACGTTCCGGCCCCGTCTGTCCGTAGCCGGAAATCGCGCAGTAGATGATGCCGGGATTGATCGCCTTGATATCCTCGTAGCCGATACCGAGGCGCTCCACCGTGCCGGCACGGAAATTCTCGACGACGACATCGGCCTTGGCGGCGAGATCGAGTACGATCTGCCGGCCTTCCGCCGACTTGAGGTCGAGCGCTATGCTCTGCTTGCCGCGATTGGCGCAGAGATAATAAGTGCTAAGCCCCTTGAAGTTGGGGAAGGACCAGGCGCGCGTGTCGTCGCCGCCCTTGATGTTCTCGATCTTCCAGACCTCGGCGCCAAGATCCCCCAGGCTCATGGTGGCCCAAGGTCCCGCCAGAACGCGCGTCAAGTCGAGCACACGAATGCCATCGAGCGGCAGTTTCAATTCCGTCATTCCATTCCTCCAGGCCCGCGGCGCTCGCGGCTCGACAATCCTGTCTCCATGGCGCTCGGGAAGTGGCAGGCAACCGAATGGCCGTCTTCTCGCTCGGCGAGCGGAGGTTCGACCTCCCCGCAGAGCGGCTGGGCAATCGGGCACCTTGTCCTAAAGCGACAGCCGGACGGCGGGTTCAACGGGCTCGGCAGGTCGCCCTTCAGCACGATGCGCGACCTGCTGCGCTCAAGCTTAGGACTTGCGAGCGGCACGGCGGACATCAATGCCTGGGTGTAGGGATGCAGCGGCGCCCGATAGAGCCGGTGTTTTTCGGCGATTTCGACGATCTTGCCGAGATACATGACTGCCACCCGCTCGGAGATGTGCTGCACCACCGAAAGATCATGCGCAATGAAAACATAGGCCGTGCCGAAATCCCGCTGGATGTCCTTCAGAAGATTGAGCACACCTGCCTGCACCGAGACGTCGAGCGCAGAGACCGGCTCGTCGAGGACCAGTAGCTCCGGTTTCAGCGCAAGCGCACGGGCAATCACCACACGTTGGCGCTGCCCCCCGGAGAGTTCGTGTGGATAGCGTTGCCCGTGCTCCGGGTTGAGCCGGACGAGGTCGAGCATTTCCGCGACCCGCTCCTTGCGTTGCACGGCTGAAAGGTCGCTGATGCGCAGCGGCTCGGCGATGTTTTCGGCCACGCGCATGCGCGGATGCAGGGAGGCGTAGGGGTCTTGGAAGACCAACTGCATCTTACGACGTAACGCGCGCATTTCGGCGAGATTTGCCTCATTGATGTTGCGGCCCCGAAACAGAGTCTGCCCGCTGGTGGGCTCGATTAGTCGCAGGATGCAGCGACCGAGCGTAGACTTCCCGCAGCCGGATTCCCCGACAAGCCCTAGCGTCTCTCCAGGCTTGACGTCGAAGGAGACGTCGCTCACGGCATTGACCCGGGCGATTTCGCGCTCGAACAGCACGCCGCCGGTTACGACAAAGCGTTTCGAAAGCCCGCGGACCGAGAGTATGGGTTCCGGCTGGCTCATGCGGCGCTCCCAATGGGCAGGGTGGCGAAATGACAGGCCGCCGTGTGCTCGCCGTGAGCGCGAACGGGGGGCGGTGCGTGGCGGCAGATCTCCTGCATTTGCAGGCAACGTGGATGGAAGGCGCAACCTCCCGGCAGCTTGCCGAGCGGCGGTGGCGAACCGTCGATCGAAAACAGCCGCTCCTTCTCCTCCGCCATGTTGGGAATCGAGGCGATGAGCCCCCGGGTATAGGGATGCGCCGGGCGCTCGAAGAGATCGTCCACGCCGGCCTGCTCCACCACTTCGCCGGAATAGACCACCGCGACCCGGTCGGCATGCCCTGCAAGGACCCCAAGATCGTGCGTAATGAGGATCAGCCCAAGATTCAACCGCCGCCGCAGGTCCGCCAGCACATCCATGATCTGCGCCTGCACGGTGACGTCGAGTGCGGTCGTCGGCTCGTCCGCGATCAGCAGGTCCGGATCGTTGGCGACCGCCATCGCGATCATGACGCGCTGGCGCATACCACCTGAAAATTCATGCGGGAACTGGTGTATGCGCCGGTCCGGCTCGGGTATCGCAACGAGCGCGAGAAGCTCGGCGGCACGCTCCATTGCCGCCCTTTTCGAGACACCCGCATTGTGTAGTCTAATCGTTTCGGCGATCTGCGCGCCGACCGTCATGACCGGGTTGAGCGAGGACAGCGGGTCTTGGAAGATCATGGCGATGCGGGAGCCCCGCAGTGTTCGCAACTCGCTCCTCGGCATCCCCACGAGCTCCCGCCCCTTGAACTTTGCCGAGCCGCTGACAGACGCGGTCTTCGGGTGGAGCCCGAGGGCCGACAACATGCCGACCGACTTGCCGGAGCCGGATTCGCCGACGATACCAAGCACCTCGCCATGATCAACATGCAGATTGATGCCCCGCACGGCTTCGAAGGATTGGCCCTCACGAGTGAACGAGACACGGAGGTCCTTGACGGAGAAAAGCGGTTCCTGTTGCATCATGCCCCTCATTTCGACTTCGGATCGAAGTAATCGTGCAGGCCGTCACCGATGAAGTTGAAGCCCAGCACGATGGTGAGGATCGCAAGGCCCGGGCCGAAGGCGACCCACCAGGAATAGAACTGCGACGCGCCATCCGAGATCATCGAACCCCATTCCGGCGACGGCGGCGTTGCGCCGAGCCCGATGAAGCTGAGCGAGGCGGCCAGCAGGATGACCTGGCCGAGATCCATCGTCGCACTGATCAGGACGGGCGTCCAACAGAGCGGCAGGATATGCTTGAACAGGATGCGCGGTCTGTTCGCACCGGCCGCGATCGCCGCCTCGACATGCTCGCGCTCGCGGATTTCGAGTACCTGCGCGCGCATCAGGCGGGCATAGACGGGCCACCAGACGATCACCATGGCGACTGTCGCATTTTCAAGCCCCGGCCCAAGCGATGCCGCAACAGCCATGGCAAGAAGCATCGGTGGAAACGACAAGGTGACATCGACCAGCCGCATGATCGAAGAACCGAGCAGCCCCCCTGCATAGCCGGAAATCGCCCCCAGCATCGCGCCGATCGCCACCGACAGTGTCACGACGACGACGGCGATGGGGATCGAATATTGTGCGCCGTATAAGGTTCGGCTTAGCACGTCGCGTCCGAGCGCATCTGTTCCGAGCCAGTGGCTCCAGCTCGGCGCCTGCAGCCTGCGCCCCACCATGTCGAGGGGCGCATAGGGGCTCATGAGCGGCGCCAGCACCGTGACGGTCAGCCAGAACAGCACGATGGCGACACCGATGGCGAGGGGAACAGACAGCCATGACGGACGCCTAAAGGTGGTGAGGGCTATTGCGGTCATGATCTCATCCCAGACGCACGCGCGGATTGGCAATGACATAGGCGATGTCGGTGATGAGATTCGTCAGGAGAAAGACGACGCCCCCCACGATGGTGACCCCGATGATGGCGGGAAAATCAAGGCCACGCGCCGCCTCGACCGCATAGGAGCCCATGCCCGGCCAGGAAAAGATCGTCTCCGTCAGCACCGCGCCGGTGAGCAGATAGGCGAAGGAATAGCCGATAACCGTCAGCGTCGGCACGAGAGTGTTTCGCAGCGCGTGACCGACCACGACGCGAAGCTCCCCCGCCCCCTTGGCGCGCGCCGTCAGGATAAACTCGCGATCAAGCACCTCCAGCATGTTTGCGCGCACCAGCCTGGAGATAGTGCCGGCAACAGCCCAGCCGAGGACGAAGGCCGGGAGGATCAGGTGCCACAGCGCATCGAGGAAGAGCTTCAAGTTGCCGGCCAGCAACGAATCTATCGTCATGAACCCCGTGATGGAGAGAGGCGGCGTCACACGCGGATCCAGCCGGCCGGGGCCGGGCAGCACGCCCCATTTGACAGAGAAGACATAGAGCAGCGCAAGCCCCAGCCAGAAGACCGGTATGGACGAGCCGAAAAGCGCGAAGAAGCGCGCAGCATGGTCGATAGCCGTGTTGCGGAAGTAGGCAGCAAGTACGCCCAGCGTAATGCCGATCGTTGAGCCGATAACCATCGCGGCAAGCACCAGCTCCATCGTCGCCGGCAGGCGGAAGAACACGTCCTGCGCGACGGGCCGGCGCGTGATGAAGGATGTTCCCATGTCGCCGGTCAGGAGATTGCCGACATAGATCACGTATCGCTCCGGCAGGCTGCGATCGAGACCCCAGCGCGCTTTCGCGGCGGCGACGGCTGCGGGATCGTTCATCTGGCGGTCCGACACGATCGCCGTCAGCGGATCGCCCTTCGTGACCGTCGTGAGCAGGAAAGCGAGCGTCACGATGCCGAGCACCAGGAAGGGCATCGCGAACAGGCGTCGCAGTATATATCGTGTCACAAATGGCGTCCTTTGATCCGTGTGCCGCCCGAAACGGCCGGGGAGATCGATACAGGCATTATTGACAAGAGGCAGCGCCGACGTCAACATAAATGAAATTATATTCCAGTTACGAAATAGCAGTAGATGCCCGGATGTCGGTGAGGCGCCGGAAGGGAAAGCGGAAAATGCGCAAGCGGACCAAGCCGGCAGACGGAAGCGACGGCGCGGAGGGCGGCAATTCGGCAGCATCGCTGACGCGCGGGCTTGAAATCCTGCGCGCCTTTACCGCCGACGACGCCACGCTCGGCAACCAGGACCTGATCGAGCGGACGGGCCTGCCAAAGGCGACGGTTTCGCGTCTGACCTCGACTTTGGTCGGCCTTGGCTACCTCCATTATGACGAGATGCTCGGCCGCTACAGCATCGGGCCTGCGACAGTGTCGCTCGGCTATTCAGCACTGAGTTCCAGCGCGGTTATCCACATGGTGCGGCCCCTGATGCAGGAACTGGCGGACCAGACCGGCGCCGCCGTGGCGCTGGGCACACGTGATGGGTTGGAAATGGTCTATCTCGCCAATTGCCGCTCGATGAGCCCGGTGTCACTGCGGCTGAACGTTGGTTCGCGATTGCCAATCTATCGGACGGCGATGGGGCTTGCCTATCTCGTGGAAATGAAGCCGGAAATCCGCAAGTCCCTCCTCGAGCAGCTCGTTGCGGCAGAACCCGAGAAGGCTGGGGACCTCGGACGCCTCATCGAGAATGCGACCGAGGACCACCGACGTGACGGCTTCATCAGCGTCTTCGGCAGTTGGCACAGCTATATCAACGCCGTCGGTGTCGCCTTTCGCCCGACGGACGGCTCGCCCCTCGTCGCGCTGACCTGCGGCGGGATCGTTGATCTGCTGTCTCGCAACCATTGCCGGGAATTCGTAGGCCCGGAACTCGTCCGGCTAACCCACCGCCTTCGCGCGCGGCTTGCCGGGGTGCACGATGCGCTCACTCCCCCTCCGCGCACCCCCACCTGGAAAACCTCGGCCGAATAAGGCTCAAGCCTGCAAGGATCCCACATGCCCATCCATGTCGTCTATCCGAAGGTCAGCCTCGAACTATCGAGCGGCCGCATCGCCCGTTGGCTTGTCGCCGAGGGGGAACCCGTCCGGCAAGGACAGGTGTTGTTCGAGATCGACAACGACAAGGCTGCTGTCGAGGTCGAATCGCCGGCCGATGGCGTCATCCGCGAGTTAATCGGCAGCGAAATCGAGGTCGACGTCGGTGACAACGTGGCGCGCATTTACGCCGACGCGGAGGCCCATGGCGACAGTAAGGTAACGGCCGCACTCCAGGCCCCTGCTGCCGAGATGAAGGTGCCGAGGGCCGCAACAATGCCCGAAACACGGGAAAGCGGCCATCGCGCGCACCCGAATCCAACCCCCCTCGCCCGCCGCATCGTGAAGGAAAACGGCATTGTGCTCGACGCCCTCCACGGCACAGGCCCAGGTGGCCGGATACAGAAGACAGACGTCGTCGCTAAAATCGGCAGCGCCGGGCATACTCAGTCTGTGACGATCGAATCCGCTGCAAGCCCGGTGGCCCAAAGTGACCCAAGCCACGCGCTCCTCCACACCGTCTGGCTGCGCCGGGGTGAAGGCATTCCCGTCATTTTACTCCACGGCTTCAGCGCGGATCTCAACAACTGGCGGGGCATGCTGGCGGGCGCCCGCCCCGACTGGCCAGCGCTGGCGATCGATCTTCCGGCGCATGGACGCTCTCCGCGCGATGTCCCGGAAGACCTCAATCGGATGGCCGAACAGGTCGAGGCGACGATCGCTTCCGAGCAGGTCGGTCCGCTCGTGATCGCGGGCCATTCCTTCGGCGGCGCGCTTGCGGCGCGGCTGGCGAGCCGCGGCCAGCTGGACATACGTGGGCTGTGCCTCTTTGCGCCGGCCGGTCTTGGTCCGGAGATCAACGCAGCCTTCGTCGACGGCGTGTTGCGCGCACAGCGAAGCGACAGCCTCAGGCCCTGGCTCGACCTGTTGGCCCACGACCCCGCCACCATCTCGCCGGCCTTTCTGGAGGCTGTCGTCCAGCAGCGTGACGACGGGGGTCTGACGGCGGCGATGCGCGCCTTTGCGGAGCGGTTTTTGCCCGACGGAACGCAGGCGATCTCGATACGAGGCGATCTCGCTCGTCTGCTGTCCCCCGTGCGCGTCGTCTTCGGCCGGCAGGATCGTATCCTGCCGTTCAGTGGGGCCACCGGTTTGCCCGGCAATGTCGGCATGCATGCCGTCGACATGTGTGGTCACATGCCGCATCTCGAATATCCAGTGTTGGCGATGAAAATCCTCGACGAAGTCAGGCGAAGCAGCTGAGGATCGGCGCGCCGCCTGCTGGCCGTAAGTGCCATAGCGGGTGCGCACGTCCACCAGTTCCTCCGGCGTTAAAGTACCGGCTGGCCGACCGAACGGGCGAGCACATACTGGCGCGCCAGCATTTCCGCCCGGGCAAGCGCAATGCTGACATCGGGACCGATCGTCACCACGCCATGGTTGGCCATCAGACAGGCGGTATAGGTCGTGCCCATAGCGGCGATCACGGTTTCCGACAGCGCCTCGCTGCCGAAGCAGGCATAGTCGGCGCATGATATCTCGCCACCACCGAAGCTGGCGACCATGTAGTGGAACAGCGGGATGGGCTGGCGCAGCGCCGCAAGCGCGACGCAATGGTCGGGATGGGCGTGCACGACGGCGCCTGCCGTCGTCGTGGCATAGAGCCGGGCGTGGATCGCCCATTCCGAAGATGGCCGCCAGTCGCCCACCCAATGCCCCGCGAGATCCATCGCTACGATCTGTTCCGCCGAAAGGCCCTCCGGCGCAATGCCGGTCGGCGTGATCAGCATGCCCTCCCATGCCGGACACTAAAATTGCCCACCGTGCCGCTGTTGAGGCCGATTGTCACCGACCGTCGGCTGGCCTCGACCAGCGCCTCTCTGAGTGCCAGTTCTTGCATCATTGTCTCCACTATTCGTCCATTGCCTCGACTGCCCACAACAGGATGTCGTCAGCGCCTAGTTTGCCCGGTTTGAGATACAGCGACAGCGGTCCCGGCCCGGATGAGACGCAGAAGCCGGTGCCAAGCTTACCCTCGGGCAGGGCGCGGACTGCCGTAATGCCGAGCGCATCGACGACCGCACCGGACGTCTCGCCGCCGGCCACAACGAACCGGCGCACACCGCGATCGCGCAAGCCCTTGGCAATAGCGCCAAGAATACGTTCGGCACGCCGCGCTGCCGCGAACGGCCCAAATGCCGCTTGCACTGCAGCGACTTCTTCCGGCCCAGCTGCAGTCGAAATGGCAAAAGGACTGGCGCCGATTCGACTATTCGCCCAGTCAAGCGCATGGGAAACCAACCCGTCCTCCCCCGCCGGGTCCATGATGTCCAGCGTCAGCACGGGGTAACGTTCCGAAAAAGCTGAAAGCTGCGCCAGCACGACCGGTCCGACGCTGCCGGCCAGGACCGCTGTGAGACCGTCCACATGCCGCCGCCACGCAACGACCTCCGACTGCTGGGCCTGCCCAAGACGGGTGGCATAGGCGAGGATCAGCGGATCGCTGGCGACGATGACACACGGCATGGCCGCGGCGATGGAAGCGGATACCACGACGTCGCCATCGTCCGTCATATCGAGGAAGACATGGCCGACACCTTCGGCAGCATAGGCCTGAATGGCGGCGATGGCAGTCTTATCCCCTTCAGGAGCGTCGCATGGTTGAGAAGAGCGACTTTGTGCGGCGTCTGGCGACCCAGGAAACGCAGGAGATCGGGGTCGGACATGGGGGTCAGCGGGTCGAACCGCTTGATCGATTCGGAGACGAGGCGACCGCGATAGAACATGTAGCCCTGATGCACTGTCGTGCCGAAGCGCGGAAAGCCGGCACTCATCAACACCGACCGCATGCCCGCACGATCGGCGAGATAGTCGCCGCCGGGCCGATATTGCCGTCCGCCGTGGAATCGAACGAGGCGCAGGCCTTGTAAGCTAGGCGCTTGCAGCCGGCCCAGGTGAACGCATCGGCAAAGCGCGCGAGTTCCGCGAGTGCATCGGCGACGGGCACGGTGCGCGTGCGCGTGCCGGCGATCACCACGGGCGAAGGCGGAATATCCGCGCCTTAATCGTACAGCACGGGACGATGCACGCCCGCACTCTCGAGATAACCGGCAACCATCAAGGCGCCGGTAAAGTCATCCGCGATAATTCCAAGGGCTCGCTGCATCAATCCTGCCTTAGGCGTTAAGCATTTCGCGTGCGATGATGATCTGCTGAATCTGCGACGTGCCCTCGTAGAGCCGGAACAGCCGGACATCGCGGTAAAAGCGCTCCACCGCATATTCCTGCATGTAGCCGGCGCCCCCGTGGATCTGCACCGCACGATCGGCGACGCGCCCCACCATTTCCGAACAAAACAGTTTTGCACTGGCCGCCTGCTGGATGAGGCGCTCCCCCCTGTCGAACTGTCGTGCGGCCTCCAGCACCATGGCGCGTCCGGCAAAGGCCTCCGTCGAACTGTCGGCAAGCATGGCCTGAATGAGCTGGTGTTCCGCGATGGGTTTGCCGAACTGCACGCGCTCGCGCGCAAAACGCACGGCCTCATCGCACAATCGTTCCGCAGCCCCTACACAGACGGCAGAGATATGCAGGCGGCCGCGATTGAGCACCTTCATCGCCGTCTTGAAGCCCACGCCCTCCGAGCCGCCGATCACGCTGTCGGCTGCAATCCTGCAATTGTCGAAAATCACGTCGCAGGTGCGGGTTCCGCGCTGCCCCATCTTCTTATCGATCGGGCCAAGGCTGAGACCAGGGCTATCCTTTGGGACGAGGAAGGCAGTAACGCCCGCTGCACCAGGCCCCCCGGTGCGCGCCATGACGGTGAAGACATCGGCCACTGGAGCGTTGGTGATATAGCGTTTCGTGCCGTTGAGCACGTAGTGCTCGCCGTCTCGCCGGGCCGTCGTTTTCACGGACCCCGCGTCCGAACCAATATCCGGCTCGGTCAGCGCGAAAGAGCCGATGATCTCTCCCGTCGCCATCAGCGGCAACCAATATTGCTTCTGCTCTTCGGTGCCATCGACGATGATGCCCTGCGAGCCGATGCCGTTGTTGGTGCCGATGACGGAGCGGAAGGCCGGAGAGGCATAGCCGAGCTCGAAGGCGACGTGCACCTCCTCCTCCATTGTCAATCCGAGCCCGCCATAGTCTTCTGGAATCGACATGCCGAACAGGCCGAGCTCGCGCATTTCTTCGATGATCTCCGGGGGAATGGTGTTTTCGTCTTCCACACGCGCCTCTGCCGGCAGCAGGCGTTCACGCGCGAACCGGCGAACTACCTCAACCAGGGCGTTTAGCACTTCGGCGTCCCGGATCATCTCAATTCTTCCTCGTTCGCGGCTTACGAAAATTTCTGTTGCATCTAAAGGCTGGCACAGCTTAGTGTGCCGTTCAACAGAAATCGGAATTTATTTCCATAAACGATAAGTCGGCGCTGAAACCCGAGATGCCGCTCCACTGTGAACCCGAGGATACGAATGGCACGCCAGATACCGCTCGCACCGTCCGCGCCCTGGTTCCGGCTGGAACTCGAGGAAGCGGACTGGAGCGAGGAGAAGGCCCAAGACCTTGTCCACTGGTACGGCCAGATGCTGCTCATCCGCCGGTTCGAGGAAAAGCTGCTTGATCTGGAGAAGGCCGGTCTGATTCATGGTCCGGCGCATGCCAGCATCGGGCAGGAAGCCGGCGCTGTCGGCGCCATGTCGGCGCTTGACACCCACGACAAGATCAACGGCACGCACCGCGCCCACCATCAGGTGTTGCTGAAGCTGCTCAATCCGTCGGTTCCGGGAGGCTTCGACATCCGCAAGGATGCCTTCACGCCCGGCATGGATGACGCGATCTATCGCTTCATGGCGGAAATCATGGGCCTGACCCCCGGCTATTGCGGCGGACGCGGCGGCTCCATGCACATGCGGTTCGCCGGCGCCGGCGTTGTCGGGACGTCAGCCATCGTCGGCGGCAACCCGCCCCATGCTGCGGGCTACGCACTCGCTGACAAGATGCTTGGCCGCGACCACATCTCCGTCGCCTTCTTCGGCGATGGTGCCGCCCAGAACGGCGCCAGCTACGAGGCGATGAACATCGCTGCCGCCCAAAACCTGCCGGTGATCTTCTTCATCGAGAATAATCTCTACGGCGTCGCCACCCATATTTCCGACGTGACGCGGGAGACGCGGCTGTCGTCGCGCGGCGCCATGCTCGGCATCGCCGCGATTGAATGCGACGGCATGGACGTTGTCGCCGTGCACCGGGCGATGGTCGAGGCCCGCCGCATCATCCGCGAAACCGGCGGCCCGGTAGTGGTGGAAGCGCTCTGCTACCGTCATTTCCACCAATCCGGTTCCCGCACCGGCAGCGACTTCGGCTACCGCACGAAAGAAGAAGAAGCCAGTTGGCGCGAGCGGGACCCGATCACCCTTGCCGAAGCCCGTCTGGTGGCGCTTGGCCTCCTCTCCGCAGAACAGCTTGCGCATATCGACGCGCTTGTGAGCGACCGCGTTGCTTCCGCCGCCGCACGGTTGACCGAACCGGTCCCCGGCGGCAATGCGCTCAGGATCCCCCATGGGCTCTGGCCGGACCCCGCAACGCGTGATCACGGCATTCTTGGCAATCTCTCGGAACTTGCCTGCAAGCGTATGCTCGACCACGGCGACATGCGGCCCGATGCAATGGAGAAGGTTAAATTTGTAACGGCAGCATCCGAGACCCTAGCAGCCGCCATGGCGCGCGATCCTCGTATCATCGTCATGGGCGAGGATGCCCACCAGATGCGCGGCGGCGTCAGCGGCTTTACCAAGGGAGCGCTGGAGCGCTGGCCGGAGCGCGTCCTACCCATGTCCATCGCGGAGAACGGTTTTACCGGCGTGGCACTTGGCGCGGCGCTCAACGGATTGCGCCCCATCGTTGAAATCATGTTCGGAGATTTCTGTTTCACCGCCGCCGACCAGGTCGCCAATGGCGTCGGCAAGGTGCGCCACATGTTCGGCGACGGCTTTCCCGTGCCGATCGTCCTGCGCGTGCGCATCTCGCCGCACACCGGCTACGGCTCCCAGCATTCCGGAGATCCATCGGCACTGTTCGGCATGTTCCCCGGCTGGCGTATCGTGACGCCGTCGAACGCCTTCGACTATATCGGCCTGATGAACTCCGCGCTCGCCTGCGACGATCCGGTCGTCGTGTTCGAGCACACGGAGCTTTATCAGAAGGAATTCGACGTTCCGATCGGCGACCGCGAGTTCTGTATTCCCTTCGGCTCGGCGCGCATCGTGCGTCCGGGGAGCGCCTGCACGGTCCTCGCGACCTCGGTCATGGTCCAGAACGCAGTCAAGGCCGCGGAAGAAGCCGGGGTCGACGCCGAAGTCATCGACCTGCGCAATATCGACCACCACGGCATCGATTGGGCGCTGATCGGCCACTCCATCGACAAGACCGGCCGGGTTGTCATTGCCGAACAGACTGCACGCAGCCTGTCGATGGGCGGGACCTGGGCAGCCGAGATCCAGGAACGCTTCTTCGACTGTCTCGATCACGAAATCCTGCGCGTGACCGGGGGGCTTGCCGCTCCCACGGTTTCGGCCGCCCTCAATCGCGCAGCGTTGGCGACGGTTGCGGATGTCAGGGACACATTGCTGAGGATTGCGGAAAAATAGTGGAACGGGCATCCGCGGCCCATCAAACTGGAGGTATCAACCCATGAAACGACTTCTTCTGCCGAAATCCGCCTTTGTCGCGCTTGCACTGTCGGCCACCGCACTTGGCGGCCTTGTGCATCCCGCGGCCGCCGAGGAGCATGCGCTCGTCATCGCCCGCGACATGGATGTCAACTCGCTCGATCCGGCGCGCGCCTGGTGCGACACCTGCCAGATCTACAACACCTCCGTTTACGAGCAGCTCGTCACGCTCGACAAGGACAACAAGGTTCAGCCGCTGATCGCCTCGAGCTGGGAGGTCAACAAGGAACAGACCGAGCTGACGTTCAAGCTCGACCCGGCGGCGAAATTCTCCGACGGTACGCCGGTCGAGGCGAAGGATGTGAAATGGTCGTTCGAACGGCTGAAGAACATCAAGGGCAACGGCGCCTTCATCGCCGACCCCATCAGTTCGATCGAAATTCCCGATACGCAGACAGTCATCATCAAGCTCGCCGCGCCGAACTCTGAATTCCTCAACCAGGCGGCCGCCGGCTTCCTCGGCGTGATCAACAGCGACGTTGCGAGCGCAAATGGCGCTCTCTCGGATGCAACGGCCGTCGACAAGGACACGTCGGAAAACTGGTTCCTCGCCAATTCCGCCGGCAGTGGACCGTTCGTGCTTGAATCCTACGAGCCCAATGCCGAACTGCGCCTGAAGCGCAACGAAAACTACTGGCGCAAGGCGCCGGCGATCCCGCAGGTTGTCTTCCGCCAGGTCAAGGACGCCGTGGCGCAGGCGCAGATGCTACAGTCCGGCTCGGCCGACATTGCCATGCAGATCGACCCAGAAACCGCCAAGACGCTCGAAGGCAGCGACATTGTGGTGGACAAGGTACCGTCTTACAACTTCGTCTACATCTCGCTTTCGCCGGGCGCCAAAGCCAACACCGTCAAACTGACGCCCGAGGTTCGCGAAGCAATCTCTATCGCCATCGACCGCACGTCGCTGATCGACTTCACCGTTGGCGGCGCCGGCCGTCCGATCGCAAGCCCCATTCCGCTCGGCTTCCCTGGCGGCGATGGCCATGAGATCCCCGGCTACAACCCGGACCGTGCCAAGGAACTGCTTGCCGCGGCAGGCGTGGGTGACGGCTTCACGCTCAAGTCGATCTATCCGGATATGAACGTCTACGGCGTAGACTTCTCGCTGATGATGCAGAAGATCCAGCAGGACCTGTCAAAGGTCGGCATCACGGTGGAACTTTCGCCGGTTCCCTTCGCAAACTGGCGTGAAGCGGCCAACGGCGATCACATACCGCTGACGGCCGTGTTCTTCGCGCCCGACTTCTTCGGCACCTCGCAATATGTCGACGTCTTCGGCCTATCAGAAGGCTCCACCTGGGCGAAACGTGCCGGCGGGGAAAACGATCCGTCGATCATCAACACGGAAACCGGCAAGCTACGCGAACAGGCACTCGCCGCCGCCACCCCGGAAGAGGCTGAAAAACTGTGGTTCGAGGCTGGCGACCAGATGGCCAAGGCCCGGATCATCATTCCGATGGTCAGCCCGGATCTCATCATGGCACACAGCCCGAGTGTTAAGGGCGTTCGTTACAGCGCCTGCTGCAACCTGCCGCTCGCCGAAATCTCGAACTGATCGGCCTATCGGGAGAGGCGCACTGCCTCTCCCACCAAGAAGGAACGCCATATGACAGCGAGACTGTTAAACAGCCGCGATACGGAACTTCTGGAACGCGCCCGGCGTGTCGTACCGAATGGCGTCTGGGGCCATATGGCGACCCGGGCGATCGCGCCCGGGTATCCGCAATTCTTCTCGCGCTCGGAAGGCTGCCGGGTTTGGGATGCCGACGGCAACGAATATATCGATTTCATGTGCGCTTGGGGTCCGAACGTGCTTGGCTATCGCCACCCCGAAGTAGAGGCCGCCGCCCTCGCACGCATCGATCAGGGCGACATCGGCAACGGCCCGACAGACACGATGGTCGAGCTCGCCGAACTGCTCGTCGACACGCTCGACCACGCCGACTGGACGCTCTTCCAAAAGAACGGCACGGACGCGACGACGGTCTGCGCCACCATCGCGCGCGCGTCCACCGGCCGCCGCAAGATCCTCGTCGCCCGCGGCGCCTATCATGGAGCTGTTCCGTGGTGTTCGCCGTCGGTGATCGGCGTGACCACGGAAGATCGTGCCCATCTCGTCCTCTTCGACTACAACAACATCGCGAGCCTCGACGCCGCAGTCGATGCGGCGGGCGATGATCTCGCGGGTATCCTGCTGACCGCCTTCCAGCACGATGTCGGAAAGGACCAGCATCTGCCGGAGGCTGCCTTTCTCGCGCACGCCCGCGCCGTCTGCGACCGCAGGGGTGCCGCCCTCATCCTCGATGATGTGCGCGCGGGCTTTCGCCTCAATGTCCGGGGCAGCTGGGCACCCTATGGCGTGAAGCCGGACCTCGCGGCCTATTCGAAATCAATCGCCAACGGTTGGCCGCTCTCCGCCGTCGCGGGTACAGATCGGTTCCGGGACGGCGCCGGCAAGATCCTCACCACGGGTTCGTTCTGGTATGGTTCCGCCGCCATGGCCGCGGCCATTGCCACCATCCGGATCCTGCGTGATAGCGACGCGCTCGCGCATACCGAAGCGATGGGCAACCGCTTCCGGGACGGTCTTGCGACCATCTCCACCCGCCACGGCTTCACGCTCCGGCAGACGGGTCCGGCGCAAATGCCCATGGTCCTCTTCGAGGGGGACCAGGATTTGCGGATGGGCAACGCCTTCTGCCTGGCTGGCCTGCGCCACGGCATCTACCTTCACCCCAAGCACAACATGTTCCTGTGTGCCGCGCATACGGCCGAGGACATCGACCGGGCGCTGGACGCAGCCGATGGTGCCTTCGCCGACATCGTCTCTGCCGGCATTCTCGCAGCCTAAACGAGGCTGCCTTTCAAGACCTCCGCGCCGTCCCACGGACTGCGTGCGACCTTTCAGGGAGGCGTATCATGTCCTACACGGACCACATCTTCACCGACTATCGCCGGCGCGTGAAAGAGCTGGAAGCGAGCGGCAATCCGTTCGGCAGGGGCATCGCCTTTATCGCGGGAGAATACGTGCCGCTCAACGAGGCGCGCATTCCGATCCTCGACCAGGGATTTCTCCATTCGGACCTGACCTACGACGTGCCCGCCGTCTGGAACGGCCGGTTCTTCCGGCTGGACGAGCATCTCGATCGTTTTGAGAAAAGCTGCGCACAGCTACGGTTGAAGAGCCCGTTGCCGCGACGGGAAATCCGCGACCGGTTGGTAGAGATGGTAGCGAAAAGCGGCATCCGCGATGCGTATGTAATGTTGATCGTGACGCGCGGCCTGCGCTTCGTGCGCCAGTATGCGCCGGAAGAGTGCGACAATTTTTGCTACCTCATGGTCATGCCCTATCTCTGGGTGATGGACGAAGCGACCCAGAGGACCGGCGGCAGCGCCGTCATCACCCGCACTGTGCGCCGCGTGCCACCGGGCGCAATCGATCCTACCGTCAAGAACCTGCAATGGGGCGATTTCACGCGTGGCCTGCTGGAAGCCCGCGATCGCGGCGCCATGTACCCGATCCTGACGGACGGCGACGCACACCTCACTGAGGGCTCGGGCTTCAACGTCATCCTGATCAAGGAAGGCAAGCTCTACACGCCGAAGAAGGGCGTGCTGGAGGGCGTGACGCGCAAGTCTGTACTCGCCGTCGCCGAAACGCTCGGCTACCCCTCCACTATCGACGATGTTCCCGTAGAACTGGCCTACCGGTGCGACGAGATCCTGTTCGTTACGACAGCAGGCGGGGTGATGCCTATCACCACGCTCGACGGTCAGCCGGTGGGCGACGGTGAGGTCGGCCCCATCAGCAAGGCCCTCTGGAAGGGATACTGGGATGCGCATTCCGATCCGGCACTGAGTTTCGAGATCGATTACAGCCGATGAATGTATGAAAGGCCGTTCGGAGCGGAGTTGGACTGATGATAGGTGGACCACCTCCACTCCCCGCAACTGTCCGACATTGTTCGGCGGCAGATTTCTGTGTCCCCGCTTTCTGTTCCATCTCCTCTTCCTTCGATCGAGCGCGATGAACGTTATCAAGGACATTCGCCGTGCGACGCGCAAGCATCACTCGACGACAACCTGAAGGAAGTCGTCGCCGAACAGGCGCTCGAACTGCGGCTTCTCAAAAAAAGCATGATCGGGCTTGGGGGAGACGAGGAATGAGATACCCTGCGAGAAACTGGAGATCATCCGGATCGTCGAACAGTCGCACCTACGGGCGAAGCACACCCTCGACAAGCTAGGTATTCCAAGACCGACTTTCTACCGATGGTATGATCGGCTCCAGACCCATGGCGTTGAGGGGCTTGGGGATCGGCATTCCGCTCCGCCGCGCGTGTGGAATCGCATCCCGGATGACGTCCGGTAGGGCAAGCCACGCACACGGAGTTCTCTCAGGCTGGTGTTGCGATTGCCAACCGACTGGGAGGCGTAACGCGGCTGAGCGGTTATTCCGTAATTTTGGCAACCAACCGCACGCTCCGTCGAATGTAAATGACGATTGATAAGGTTGGCTTATCGGTCGTTTGTCTCATGATGGAGCAACGGGCGATTTTGAGCGGGCAGAGGCCCGGAAACCGCGCCGGCAGGCTCGCATCCAGCAGCGAAATCGGTTGGCGCCTCCGCAAACGTCGCGCCTGACTCTTGTCGCACTGAGGTAGATAAGAAACCGTTAATCTCTCGTAAGACGCGCAAGCAAGGCGTCAGCAAACAGACAACGTCAAAACGATGAAAGACCAACGGGGCCGATCCTCGGTGCTGCTCAGAGAATAAAATCCCCTCTTGCGAGGTGATGGATGCCGGCCAGCTCGATCTGGAAATCGGCCCGGCCGTTGAGATCGACGTCGCCGTAAACGATGGTCTTGTCGTTCGCCGTGCCGACTAAATCATAGACCCTATACAGGAGATCGCCCGACGTCCCGGAGAAATTCCCCGTTCCTTTCCAGGTGAAGGCCTGGTCGCCGCCGAGCTTCGTGTTCGCGTCGATCTTCGACACGTCGAGCCGGTCATCGCCGAGCCCAAAATCGGCGATGATGTCGCGTTTGCCAGCACCGGAAAGCGGGCTCAGCGACCCGTTGTTGACGAAGCCGGAGAAGCCGGGAGCGGAATCCTGCGTCGTCACGAACTTGAAGACGTCGTTACCCGCACCTCCATAAAGCGTGTCGATGCCGGTCCCGCCGATCAGGGTGTCGTTGCCGCCCCCGCCCCTGATGATGTCGTTGCCACCCTTGCCATCGAGAATCTCGTCACCACTGGTGCCGGTTAGCGTGTTGTCGCCGGACGTGCCACCAATGGTCTCCAAGATGTTCTTGACGGCAATCTTGATGGTCTTGGACGCTTCATAGCCTGTCCCGATCGTTGTATCGTCGAGGCGCACGTTGACGTCGAGTGACGTATTGGTCTCATAATCCAATGTCGCCCCCGCCTTCAACCACAGCGCGCCGTTCTTGATCTCGAATAGCTTGGCATCCGAACCGGTCAGCGACAGCTTGTTGGTCCCTCCGTCGGCATCGGTGATGGCAAGCGTTGCCACCTTGCGCGCCAAGACGGTCGAGGCGTTCTCGGCGATCGACGTCAACACCTGGGTGGCGATCAGCACGGGCGCGTCATTGACCGGCGTGACGGTAAAACTGAAGGTCTTGGCCACCGGTGCCGAGGCATCCTCATTGCCGTCCTCGACCACGACCTTGAAGGTGGCCTTGATGGTTTCAGAACCCTTATGGGCAAAACTCACCTTGCCGGCGGCAAGATCGGTACCAGTGAAGCTGGTCGCCGCTACACCGTTCACCAGCAGCTTGCCGGCCGTCTGGCTGGATACCGTGAAGCGCACGCCGGATGCGGTATCGTCCGCATCGGAGAAGCTCAGGTCGGCCGTGGTCAGCTTGTAGCTCGTCCCTTCCGTCACCGTTGCCTTCAGATCGCCGGTCAGCACCGGCGCGTCATTGACCGGCGTGACGGTGAAACTGAAGGTCTTGGCCACCGGTGCCGAGGCATCCTCATTGCCGTCCTCGACCACGACCTTGAAGGTGGCCTTGATGGTTTCAGAACCGTTATGGGCAAAACTCACCTTGCCGGCGGCAAGATCGGTACCAGTGAAGCTGGTCGCCGCTACACCGTTCACCAGCAGCTTGCCGGCCGTCTGGCTGGATACCGTGAAGCGCACGCCGGATGCGGCATCGTCCGCATCGGAGAAGCTCAGGTCGGCGGTGGTCAGCTTGTAACTCGTCCCTTCCTTCACCGTTGCCTTCAGATCACCGGTCAGCACCGGCGCGTCATTGACCGGCGTGACGGTGAAACTGAAGGTCTTGGCCACCGGCGCCGAGCCATCCTCGTTGCCGTCCTCGACCACGACCTTGAACGTGGCCTTGATGGTTTCAGAACCGTTATGGGCAACGCTCACCTTGCCGGCGGCGAGATCGGTACCAGTGAAGCTGGTCGCCGCCACACCGTTCACCAGCAGCTTGCCGGCCGTCTGGCTGGATACCGTGAAGCGCACGCCGGATGCGGCATCGTCCGCATCGGAGAAGTTCAGGTCGGCGGTGGTCAGCCTGTAGCTGCCCCCCTCCTTCACCGTTGCCTTCAGATCGCCGGTCAGCACCGGCGCGTCGTTGACATTCCCCACCACGGACGTGCCGGCGCTTGTCACTGCCTCAGCCGTTCCGTTCTGATCGATGTAGCTGGTGACCACACGAACCACGCCGCCGACGTCCGCGTCGCCGAGCGTGTAGGTCACCTGATCGGTGCCGACATTGACGAAGCCCGAACCCGTGTCGCGCTGCCACTGATAGTGCAGCGCCCCAAGCCCATCGGCATCGGCCAGAGCGGCGGTGTTGGCAGTCAGCACCTGATTTTCGGTTGCCGTGCCGCTGATCGACACGCCGCCCGTGGGCGCGTCGTTGACGTTGAAGATCCCTGCGGTGGACGCGCTGGTCGCGCTCTCGGCGAAACCCTGGCCATCGGTATAGCTGGCAACCACACGAACCACGCCGCCAACATCATCGTCACCGAGCGTATAGGTCGCCTGGTCGGTGCCGACATTGACGAAGCCTGAACCCGTGTCGCGCTGCCACTGATAGTGCAGCGCCCCAAGCCCATCGGCATCGGCCAGAGCGGCGGTGTTGGCAGTCAGCACCTGATTTTCGGTTGCCGTGCCGCTGATCGACACGCCGCCCGTGGGCGCGTCGTTGACGTTGAAGATCCCTGCGGTGGACGCGCTGGTCGCGCTCTCGGCGAAACCCTGGCCATCGGTATAGCTGACAACCACACGGACCGCGCCGCCAACATCATCGTCGCTGAGCGTATAGGTCGCCTGATCAGTTCCGACGTTGACGAAGCCTGAACCCGTGTCGCGCTGCCACTGATAGTTCAGTGTGCCGAGGCCATCGGCATCGGCCAGAGCGGCGGTGTTGGCAGTCAGCACCTGATTCTCGGTCGGCGTTCCGGTGATCGACACGCCACCGGTATGCGCGTCGTTGATGGCGGCGATCCCTGGCGTGTCCGCGCTGGCAGCTGTCTCGAGGAAACCCTCGCCATCGCTGTAGCTGATGACCACACGAACCACGCTGCCGACATCCGCGTCGCCAAGCGTGTAGTCCGCCTGATCAGTTCCGACGTTGACGAAGCCTGAACCCGTGTCGCGCTGCCATTGATAGTGCAGTGCGCCGACGCCGTCGGCATCGGCCAGTGCGGCGGTACTGGCAGTCAGGATCTGATTCTCGGTTGCCGTGCCGATGATCGAGACATCGCCGGCATGCGGATTGTTGAACTCGGAGATGATCGACGTGCCGGCGCTTGCCACTGCCTCAGCCGTTCCGTTCTGATCGATGTAGCTGGTGACAACACGAACCACGCCGCCGACGTCCGCGTCGCCGAGCGTGTAGGTCGCCTGGTCGGTGCCGACATTGACGAAGCCTGAACCCGTGTCGCGCTGCCACTGGTAGTGCAGCGCCCCAAGACCATCGGCATCGGCCAGAGCGGCGGTGTTGGCGGTCAGGACCTGATTCACGTTTGAGGTACCGGCGATCGATACGCCGCCCGTGGGTGCGTCGTTGATGTTGACGATCGCTGCGGTTGCGGCGCTTGTAACGCCGTTGGCAAAGCCCTGGCCGTCGGTATAGCTGATGACCACACGAACCACGCTGCCGACATCATCGTCGCTGAGCGTATAGGTCGCCTGATCAGTTCCGACGTTGACGAAGCCTGAACCCGTGTCGCGCTGCCACTGATAGTTCAGTGTGCCGAGGCCATCGGCATCGGCCAGAGCGGCGGTGTTGGCAGTCAGCACCTGATTCTCGGTCGGCGTTCCGGTGATCGACACGCCGCCCGTGGGCGTATCATTGGTCGCCATGACCAGGGCGGTCGCGGCGCTGGTCTCCGATTCCACAGTGCCTCCGGCGTCGGTATAGTAGATCACCACGCGGACCACGCCGCCGATGTCGCCATCGCCCACGGCGTAGGTCGCCTGGTCGGCGCCGACATTGACGTAGCCGCCGCCGACGTCGTGCTGCCACTGGTAGTGCAGCGCACCGATGCCGTCAGGATCGGCCAGGGTTGAAACAGCCGTCAGGACCTGGTCCTCGGCCGGCGTGCCGGTGATGCTGGCGGCGCCGGTGTGCAGGTCGTTGGTCGCTGTGATGTTGACCAGCACCGAGCCGCCGGCCGTGCCCGTCGCGCCTGAGCCCTGGCCGCCACCGGGCGAACCATCGTTCAGCGCATAGTTCAGCGTCACCGACGCGGGCGGTGCATCGCTGGTGTTGGTGTAACGGATATTGTGGATGACGTCGTTGACCAGCGCCGTGGTCGCCGCCTCGCCCGAACTGGTGAAGTTGATCGTCAATACACCGCCGATGCTGGTGTAGGTGGCGAAGGTCAACCCACCGACCTGCAGATTGGCGCCGCTGACGGTAAACGAACCGCCCGAAGAGAAAGAGAACGCATCCACGGCATTGGCAGAGGCGCGTTGCACCGTGAAACTGGCGCCGGCGTAGTCGCCAATGCCGCCGTTGCCGGCATCCAGATCGACGTCGGAGACCGTCAGCGAACCCAGCAGGTTCGCCGCCGTCTGCTCGGTGGCGCCGACCGTGGCGGCGCTGCCCGGGACCACGGGTGTGTCATTCACGGCGTTGATACTGGTGGTCAGTGTCGTACTGGCATCGCTGTAGCGGGTCTGGCCGCCGTTGACACTGACGTCCAGAATGGTGCCGGTCGACACCGCGCCGCCGGAATTGTCGATCAAACAGGCCACCAGGGCCGGAACCGCGCCGTTGAAATTGCTGGCTGGCAGGAAGCGGACCAAGGTTCCGCCCCCCAGCACCAGGGCCGAGCTCTGGCTGGGCTCACCGATCGTGATCCAGGCACCATTGAAGTACTGCCAGACGCCTTGGCTCGATACCGCGTTGCCGGTGATGGCCACGCCAGCCAGCGTGTTGCCGGCATCCGGGTCGGTAAAGATCGAACTGAACAGGGTCGAAACGCTCTGGCCGCCTGGGGAGGCGGTGTTTTCATCGACCGCCGCCAGGATGGCCGAGCCGCTGGCGAACGGGGCGTCATTGGTGGAGGTGACTGTGATGTTCAGCGTCAGGGGCGCGCTGTAGGGCGTGGAGCCTCCGGTGGTGGCGACGTCCGGGGTCTGGCCGGTGGTCACCACCCCGGACGAGTCGTCGATCAGCGAGACGGTCAGCGAAGGCGCCGTGCCGGAATAGTCCGCCGCCGGGACGAAACGCACCAGGGTGCTGGCGCCCAGGACGAAGGCGGCGGAAACCGAAACAGCCGGCAGGTCATGCCAGCTTCCGGCGTCGAAGTACTGGTACATGCCCTGAGCGGCGGTCGCCAGGTTCGCCGTCACCGCCACGCCCGTGAAGGCGTTGGCCGACGAACCGCCGGACACCGTGTCCTTGGCGTCGGAGAAGTGGCTGAGGAACAGCGACGAGACCGTCTCGCCGGTTCCGGTGGCGGAGTCTTCGCCGATCGACGCCAGGCTGACGGACGAACCGCCAATGATGGTCGGGGCGTCGTTGAGGGCATTAACGGCGTGAGAGAGCTCCACCGTGCCGTTGGAATAGGACGTTGAGCCGCCGCTGGTGGTGGTGTTGACGACGGCGCCATTGGTCAGGGCGCCGCCGGATGCATCGACCAGCTTCACGGTCAGGGTCGGGGCCGGGCCGTTGAAATCGGCGGCCGGCAGGAAGCGGATCGGCGCACTGGCCGCGATCGTAACCGCTGCCGCCGTCGAGGCCGCGCCGACGTTTACCCAGGTCGAGCCGTTATAGTACTGCCACTGGCCGGTGCCGACGGTGGAACCGTTGGCGGTCACTGCCACCCCCGCGAAAGTGTCGGTGTCGGCGTCACTGTACTGGCCACTGAACAGGGCCGAAACCGTGTTGGTCAGGGTGGCGTTAGCCACATCTTCATTGGTCGCGGTTAAGGCCTCGGTCCCATCGCCGACGATGACCGGCGCATTGTTCACGCCGATGATGGTGATGGTGTAGCCGTCGGTGTCGCTCTGCGCGCCGCCCGAGCCGGTGGCGCCGCCGTCGTTGGTGACCACCGTCAGGGTGTCTGTGCCGCTGACGTTCGTATTGCCGAGGAACACCAGGCCGTTGGACGCAGCCAGAGTGGCGTTGATCTCGTTGATTGTTCCGGTGATGGTTACCGAAGCGGTACCGTTGCCGAACAAATCGCCCGGCACCAGGCCGCTGGCGACGTCGGTCCGCACGGTCAGCACGCCCTTGGTTACGCCCAGAGTGACCGTGACCACGGTCGACGCCGTGTTGGCATCGACGTCACTGATTGACAGGCCAGTGACGGCGATGTTGGTGTTTTCGTTGCCGGTGGCACTGGACACAGTGCCGTTGATCGGTGCGTCGTTCACCGCCGCGAGGTTGATCGTCGTCGTGCCGCTGTTGACCGATCCGGCCCCCACACCCGGCGTCCCGTCGTTGATCGTCCAGGTCAGGGTGCGGGAGGCGTTGGCGCCGTAGTTCGTCGGGTTGTCGCCCGTGGTCCAGTAGGTGATCGCAGCCAATACCGATTGGTAGTTGGCGATGGTGTCGTAGCCGCTCAGCGTGAGTGTCTCGGTCGCCGCATTCCAGCTCACCGTAATGCTGGTGCCGGCGATCGTGCCCGAAATCTGCTTGGCCACACCGTAACCGAGATGGTCGTCGGCCGTACTGCTCTCGTTGGACAAGAAGGTGCCGCCGGTGATCTGCACCGTGGCGCTGACCAGATAGCCGCCTTCCTTGTCGGTGATCGTCGGCGCGCCGGTCAGCAGAGTGGTCGTGGCTCCCTGCTCGGTCGGGCTCGCGACTGTGCCGCTGACGCCCAGGACTGCCAGGTCCACGAAGGCCATCCCCTCGATGACGGCGTTGGTGACGGTGAGACCGGGATTGATCGTGCGAACCAGGGACGCGCTGGTGCCGGCGCCATTCAGCTGGAAGACGTAGATCACGTTGTCAGCCCCGGGGCTGTCCTCGGAGCTCTCAAGATAGATCTGGCGTGTGCTCTGATCGAACGTCATGTCGCCGCCGTAGAAGACGTTGACTGGCATGCCGGTCAGCGTCACCTTGACGGCGGTGTCGTTCGACGCGTTCTCGCTGATGTACCAGAGCGCGTTGTCGTTGGCATCGTAGTTGGCGGTGGGATACGGATTTCTCGAGCGGGTCGTGAAATAGACCAAGTGGGTGGTCTCATCTACCTCGACATCCATGATCTGGCCGTTGCTCAGGTCCACGGGGAACTGGGCGGCGGTGGTCATCTGGGTGTGGGTGTTCGGGTTGGCGAGATCGAGGCGGAACAGCCCGGACGTAAACCCATCGACCGAATCCGAGTAGAACAGACGTTCGATCGAATGATCGATCGCGAAGTCGAAAGGGTCGAGAATCTTGAGGCCGCCCACGTCCGGTCGGTTGTCGGTGTTGGCCGTGGTCAGGAAGCCGGTGTCGGTGAGCACGCCTGCGGCAGTGTATGTGTAGACCTTGATGCCGGTGATGGCGCCATTCAGCGCGTCGTTGTCCTGGACGCCGACATAGATCCTGCGATTGATCGGATCGACTTCGATCGTGTTGACGATGAGGGTATCGGGACTGAAATCGACCACGATGGTCGGGGTGCCCGAGCCGTCGATGTTGCCCCGCACCAGGTAGGCGTTGTAATTCAGCGGCGACGCGGTGTTGGCGATCGCGAAATAGAAGCCGGCCGCTGTATCCACACCGATATCGGTGACCGAATTACTGGGGAAGTCGTTATCGCCCGTGCCCGCCCCACCATTGTCGTTGACGATCGTGCTGGCGGTGCCGTCGTCATTGATCCGCACGAGGCGGGTTTCGGCGTCGCCGCCCTCAGTGATGTACCACAATTGCCCGGTCGCCATCGTCGCTTCTCCCTGACGCTATTAGCCACGATCGCGTTTTTGAACCGACGGGGGCGAGGTCGTTATCCTTGTCGACTATTGTATGTTTTCCGCGCCATGGCGGATCGGTCGCGCAGAAAAAATGATGTCATTCGAAAATCTGTGGCCGGATCGCTCTCGGAAGAAACTCCGAGAGCCCGGTGAGCGCAGGCGAAGGCTTGATGCTCAAATGCACGATATCCGGCGCTGCCGGTGACCTTGAAAAAACTGATCTGCAAAGCTGATTGCTTCGGCGGCAATCAGTATGGAATGTTGGGTATCACATCCGCCATTTCAGTCCGACGCGGATGACATCGGCGTCAATATCGCTCTCAAATCGTGGGAACGCGCCCACCGGTTCAATGGCCGCGCCCGTGGCAGTCACCGCGCCGAAATCGTAATGCAGATATTCCAGGCCGACCGACCAGTTCGGCTGGAAGCGCCATTCGACACCGCCGCCTGCCACCCAACCGGTTTCCGTACCTCCGCCCGACACGTCCATCAGCCCCTGCGTCGGGACTTCGTGCCTGTCAAAGGCGCGCACATTGATATCGGCAAACGCCACGCCGCCGGTGACGTAGAACAGGACATCGGACGCCGTTACACCAGCGCGCAACCGCGCGCTTGCCGCCCAGTCCATGTCGAAGCTTGTATGGGTATCGCTCTGGATTGCCGAAGTCCCGGTCGCGCCGAGGTTCATCAGCGAGAAATCGAGGACCCCCCCGACCACGAAAGTTTTGTCGCTCAGATCGAACTGCTGATCGCACCCGGTCTCGACGCCACCTGTCAGCCCGTTGCCGGCCATGCCGATCGTCTCATAGGCGGGGTCATTCCAGCCGCTGCCCGAACCGGCGAATGGGCCTTCACCGAACGGCATATCGGTCGTATCCGCATCGGCACGACCATAGCCGGTGTTGACACCGAGATAGCAGCCGGACCAGGTGGGTGAGGTTGCCGCTGGGGGATAGACATCAGCGGCGGCGACGGACTGAAGACCAAATATGAGGGCCGCGGCAGCAGCCATACAAACAATATTGTATTTCAATCTGCGCCCCCCAGGACAATCGACCCCGCGCAGGTTCAAAAAAACGCGCGACGAACCGCAGCATAGGAGAATTTCTCGTAAATCACCAGCCCTTAATCGCAATGGTTGAAGTGAAAATATACTTCTATCTGTCTGCGATCGAATATCACATGTTGCATGGGCAAGCGTCGTCAAGCACCAGATCATAGCCCGACACGCCGCCTAAAGTTCTCCCATGTGAAATGCGCTCTCAGATACTAACCGATCTGCCGACGCATACTCAAATGCAGGTATTGGCCGAGTCCGCCATATATATGATGCTGTAGGCCACGCCTGCCCCGCGATGGTTGGCTTATCGTTCGTTGCTGTCGTGATCGAGTAACGGGTGATTGTCGTTCGCGAAAAACCCGGCTGGCAGCCGTCACAGCCGGCCGCCTTACTGGCGGGCGCGTACGCAGAACTTCACGCGCCTGCCGTTGTGGCACGGAAGATCGTAAGAAAATCGTAAAGTGCTTTCGGGCCACGGTGCGGTTTTCCTTGCCGACGAATGATGATGACAACGGCCTGGTGGACCACAACCCCGATCCTGGCAAGCACCTATATGCATATCAAATCGCAGAATCGGTCCCGGGCGAAATATAATTCTACACCTGTCGGAATATTTCAGAGCGCCACATCGGTACCTAAATGATTTCTTTCTGCTTATCCTTTTTGAAAATCAGTTTAATTCCCCCTCGCCCGGCCACCTTGCCCCCTGACCCTAGTATATTAATTTGACCTTCAGAACTAATTTCAACAGAAAGTTCAAGCTGATCTAAAGAGAGACTGGCGTTCGTGAAAGACTGATCAAATACATGTTGAACAACTTCAAGGAGGTTTGTGACCTGATCCCGCAAATCATCGGCGCTGAGATGGACAATCTTAAAAAAACCGCGGTCACGAATTGCACCGAAACCGCCGCCAACATCTTCACCGCTTCTGACGCCGTCGGCCGATTCCATATCAACCTCAGTCAGAACAGATATTCGTCTATTCAATGACATTCTTTTCCTCCTAAAGCTCACAGACTAGCCTGAAACCAACACGGCCCTCCCACCCCCTGTTCGTTTCGATCATTCGGTCGCGATATGACGACCGACAGATCGCAGGATGATGGGACCAAGATCCGCCTCTCAATACGCGCCACGGGGAACCATCCTGAAACGCGCTCCATCCACCGATGAATCGGAGAGCCGGTCGTGCCAGTTGTCTAGGCAAACCGTCAACGCCCCCTTGCCGGCGCGATTGCCATGGAGATCAAGGCACCGCGTGGTTTCGCGGATCCTCCTTCCATCCAGGTGGCGTTGCCCCGATGCTTCCTCGACATAACCCTCTTCACCGGTCTTGCCTTTAGTGACCACCTGCGCAAACCTTTCACGCCGTGCGTTGTTGAGGACTGGCACGGGTCAACCTTGGGAGTGTGTGAAATGGCGTTTCCTGATAGGCCGTTGGCATCGACATCGAAGGAAAAGCTTGGCGACGGATGGCTCGTGAAGACATTGAACGTCGGCGCCAAAGCGGAACAAGAGTCCTTCTTTAAGAGCGAAGCGGCGGCAGATGCCTACCTATCCAAGCAATATGAGCTCGTTCGAACCGAAAACGGCGGCTAGCGGAACGCCCGCTTCGCTTCTCGCGCTTTTTCTAATATTGCCTCGATCAACCTGGGAGAATGGCATGGACGAGATCATTGAAGACCTTCTGGCGGCCCAGGCGGCGCAGTCAGTCGTTGTGACCACGCTTCTGCGCTTGGTCCTCAATGCAATCCGGGAGGATGACGAGGGGGAAATTCGAAGAACGTTGCTGTCCAAGTGGAATGAAGAAGGTGCCGTCCTGCTCGACAGTAACGTTTTTGTCGGGCTTTCGCCAGAAGGGCAGGCCCGCGTTGTCGAAAAGTCGAAGGTTCGTATGACTGAAATCCTCGCGACAGCCCATAAAAGCGAGAGTACCGGCCCTTAGTCCGGCTCCATCGCAGGCATGCCGGCTTGGACTAGTTCGCGGCAACGCAATAGAAATAGCTCTTCACCGCCAGTCCCGCGAAGGCCTTAACCGAGCAACCGCATGTTTCAGGTTTGAAGCATTCCAGGCCTCGGCTCAATCGTTCAACCCGGTCCAATCGCTGTGGTTAACTATCGCTGCGCTGCCAGCGTCCAGTTGCCGCAGGGTTTCGCCGATGCAGTGCCATCTGGTTTCGAGCCCGTCAGAAGGTCGTGGCGGCAGTTTGGCGTGCCATCTCGACCGTTGATGGAGGGATGCGAGGTTGTCAACGATCTTTTCGCCTTTGGCGTTATACTAGGGCCGACTGCGGGTACGATCCTTTGCATTGCCATCTCTCACCCGTCGAACCTGCAGGCGTTGGCAAGGTTGTCGCAATATGCGTCCGCGGTCTGCATACCGGCCAGTTCTCCCTCCTTCCCGGGATTTACGCTCGGCCGAAGAGTCCACGATCCTGCAGCCGAAGGCAAAAGCCTTCAGCCAGCCCATTCATCAACCTCGGAAGGAATGGCCGCGCCTTCGTTGGCTGCTCATCTGGCCTATCGGAGACTTCGCCGCCGTTGCGAAGGGGTAGCTGTGCCGCGAACTGTCCAGCATAGAGGCGATGTGGGCCAAAACTCGCCTCCCTCGCCGACGACCGCGGCGCTGTTGACTAAGGAAAACAAGCCAATAGGCTGTCCTTGATGATTCGTTACCCGGGATAAGATTATGCCTATGCAGCGTGTATTGGAGAAAGTCGGCGACGACTGGATAGCGATTACTGATCTCGCGGCCATCGTTGCAGGCATCCCTGGAGAAAAGGTGAGCAAGTCAGCCGCGAACGGGACACGCTTACGTTGCCAGCAGCTCGTTGAAGCGGGCCTGGTCGAGCTTGGATACCAGGACCAATTGACCGGCGCCGTCTGGAAGCACCGCGGCGAACAGCGAGTCCGCCTTGTCGTCAGGCGCCTCGAGTCGCTAGGCTAGCTATACACCAGCACGACGAACCGCTCGCCTCGAAAGGAACTTCCGTCCGTGGTGATCGACGACGTAGTCGAATGTTGCAGCAGCTATGGGAGCGCGAAATATGGGTGACGAAGCTATTTTCGGTGACAGGTTTTGCCTTTCCCATATGGAGGCGCGGGCTTCGGCACGCATATACGAGGGCTTTTAGCTATTCTCTAAAATGAACCGAAACGTTCTCCTGCTATCAAGCGGGTAACGGAGGGCGTGATGGGCCATCGCAAGTTTAGAGAAAATAGAAACTTCAGCTCGTTCGCCAACATAGCAGTCTAGCGGTTGGATTCCGGATTGCTATCGGGGGATGGCTCAGCTGGAGAATGAAAGCGCACAAAATTTCAATCACACGCTGTTTAGGCACGTCTACGCGGAAAGCGCGGGGGAATTATGGGCGTCAAAGAGAATGCAGTGATGGCTGGTTGCCTCGCCACCATCATCGGAATTGCTAGGGCGTGCACCCTTAAAACAGACATTCCCGATATTTTTTTCATTCTCGTGTGGTTGCCGTTTCTTGGGCTGATTGGATGCGCCGCTTACCAGATGTATCAATTCCTCGTAACGAAAGTCCGTGAACTCACTGAAAAAGAGAAACACGACGCCTGACCGGTTTTCTTGATACTCCCCTCAATTCCGCCCCCCTTACCATCCCGCCCTCTTGCTTGATGGATAAACCGCCAAAGAAGCCGTTAAACTCGCGTTTGCCGACACGTACCCGTGAACCACCGGCTTCGAGGCAGTAGCGACCAAAAACCCGCCTCCCTGTCCGACGACCACGGCGCTGTTAACTAAGGAAAACAAAACGATAGGTTCCCCATGATGATTCGTTGCCGGGATTATCCCTTGAAGCGTGTATTGGAGGAGGTCGGCCACGACTGGATAGCGATTGTTGGACTCGCTGCCATGCCTATCAAGAAATGGCTTATCCCGTTCGTACAGGTTGATACCACATGAAGTGTTAGCGGGAGGCCGACTCAGTACGACGCGACTTAGAGAATTACAGGAATCGGATGAAAATGCGTCAAGTTGCAGCGCCGATCCACAGCGGGCTAAGATGAGTTGACCAGTCAACCGATTTGTCTTACATTGTCTTGCAGTTTGCCGAATAGGAGAAGCTCTATGACCAAGTCGCATGGGTCGGAATCCGTAACTCTCCGCGTCCCTTCAGATGTCGTTGCGAGCATCGAGGCTATCGCTGAAGCTACCGACCGATCAAGAAGCTACATCATCGTCCGCGCTCTGAAGACGTATCTCCTCAACGAAGGGGCGGATGTGTTGGCTGCGGTTCGTGGCCGCGATCAGATCGAGGCTGGCGAGTATGAGGACATCGACGACCTCATCGCCGATGTGGACAAAATCGTTGCCGGACAGGCTGCATGACGCGAGTGAAAGTCTCAAAAGACGCAGCCGACTTCGTCAGGAGTGAGGCTGCGTATCTTCGCCGGCGCAATCCGCATGCCGCTCGCAGTTTCGCAGATACCGTCAGACGCGCGAAGGAAGTCTTGAGAACCTTCGTCGATGCAGGGAACGTGACGCACGGACTCCAAATCGATGGTGGGCTTACGCTTGTCGTCGATGCCTACCTATTCGACTACATGCGCGAAGATCGGGACGTAAACTCATCGCAGTCCGCCATGGTCGAATGCTTCAGCTAACTCCGAATGTCGAGGAAGAAATCGAAGAGGACCCCGAGCTGAAAGGGTCGTATGATGGCTCTTCCAGCACTTTTAAGCCGTAAATCTCGCCAGTTTTGCTTCGGTCCGCAGTCCGCGCCTTGCTCCGGTAATCTTCGATCCTGGCGGAATGTGCCGAAGATAACCTTTCGCGGGATCGAGCAGCGGCGGATGGACATACCGCCTCGTGTTGCGCTCCTCCCCTGATCTTCTTGGAGGGAGGGCGGAACGTCTGGGGCGCCTTCGCCGATATTTCCACCTCTTCTCGCTCCGCCGAACTTCGTCGAGTGCTTCGAAGATATCGCAACCGTGTTCCACGGCGTAGTCCTTGGGCGCGGTCGAGGCGGTCAGGCCTGACCATGGCTAGAACCTGATCCTCGTGTGCTTCTTTCCACTCGCCCGTGTCGCCGACGATGTCGCGCCATGTCGTTCGGCCGATCCGCTGGCCGAGACCGAGGATGGTGCCGACGTTTGTCTGGAAATGTCGGCGGCGGTTCCAGCGGAAGACGAACTCGTTGGCGTAGATGTCGACGTGCTTGTCGCAGACACCGTGATACGTCCCGTAGCTCCACCGCTTGAAATTGGCGAAGAGGCGGTGCACCCACGGCAGGACCTCATGCGCAGGCGGTGCATCGACGGCGCTCAGGTTGATCGCCTGGTGACCACGATCTTCCAACTTCCTGTAGGCGGTGTTGCCGTCGGTGAGGAGCAGGCTGCCGACGGCGGTGTTGTCCCGGATGAAGGCGTGCAGGCTCTCGCGGTTGATGTTGACGATACGCTGCAGCCGACAACGCGCAGGGTACTTTCCCGCCTCCACCTCCACCGCTCCAATCATGAAAATCTTGCCGATGGGGCTGCGGCCCTGACCGCCCCCGTCTGGTTCGTCTTTGCGGCGGAACGGCACGTTGGTCTCGTCGATCTCGATGATGCCACGAAGTGGACGCCTGTCGGGATCGACCATTGCCCGCCGCAGCTTGTGAAGCAGAAGCCAGGCGGTCTTGTAGCTGCCGAGGCCCAGCTTCGGTTGGAGCTGCAGGGCGGACATCCCGTTCGAATGGGTGGCGAGAAGCTAGGCTGCCAGGAACCAGATGCGGAGCGGGAGATGCGTGCCATGCATCACCGTTCCGGCGATGAGCGATGTCTGGTGGCGGCAGCCCGTGGTGGTTCGCGCCCCGTTGTCATCGACGAGAACGCCCTGGCATTCCCATACCCATGGGCGAGCCTCCAACCGCCAGGCGCGGTTCCCTCCGCAACGCGGGCATCGGAAGCCGCTCTTCCAACGCTTCTTCGCCAGATATTCCGCGCAGGCGTAGTCATCGGCGAAGTCCGAGGTGAACTTCTCCAGCGATGGCGGTTTGTCGTTGGCCCAGCGTGTCGGAAACAGGCTCTCGCTCATGCCCTCCGTTTATCGCAGAAGGGGAGATGAGTCATTTTGCAATACCTGTGCGAACGGGATAAGCCATTTCAAGAATTATTAGGCGGACTTCCGCAAGGTGGATGCACACGCCCGCCGGAGAAAACATGAAGTCCAGGAATAGATCCGATATGAAGGCTTCAACTGCCATCCCGCTTGCTCTGCTGCTCGGCGCTGCCACGATGTCGCTGTTGGGAATAACCGATGCGCAGGCACAGAACAACGACATCGATCAGGCGGTATTCGTCTTCGGCGGCGCGATGGTCGACGCGGACATGCTCTACGCAGCTAATCCTTTCGGTTCCACATCCGCCGACCTCCCGATCGTCGGCCTCGGCTACCAGTTGTTCCCGGCAAGGATGGGCTCCTTCAAGTTCGGACTGGAAGCGGGGCCCGCCGGAAGATTTGGCGGGCATCCGAATGCGGAATTCTGGGGCGGCCTCGTCGGGTGCTACGACGGTTTCGAGATTGGCGACGCTGTCCGTATCTCGCCAGCCTTTACGTTTGGCATCAGCTATGTCACGCATACCCAGGAGGGGCGGGAGCGCCAGAACGACTGGAACACAACGGGGACGCCAGAACGCTTTTCTATCTCGGCCCCGAGTTGAACCTTTCCTTCGACACCATTCCCGACGTCGATTTCTTCTGGCGGCTTCACCACCGGTCCGGAGCCTGGGGGACGCTCGGCGACATGCACGGCGCCTCCAATGCAAATGTCATTGGCGTACGGCTCAACTTCTGAAGGACCCTACTTCGTCTCCAAATCGATGGAATGCGACGATTTATGGTCTCTGTCCTTTGAGTTGGGCTTGCGTGTCGCGGGCTCCGCCCAGTGCGTAAGACGAGAATGGTCAAATCCATAAAATGCCGGGACCATTTAACCTGACGCAGTCGGTAGGCCAGCACCCTCAAGCCATGCGCGGACGTTTCCTTCGGCCGCTTTTTGCGCATCGGTGAAACTATGCGAGCGCTGGAAGCCGCCGAGCTTTGTAAGGTTCTCCGACCACAGCCACTGGCCTTGTGGCTCCTGCAACTGGATGATCGTTGCGACCGGATGCCGACCAAGCATTCCCACCCATCGGCGATTATTCTCGGCTATCCAGCTCAGCGTCGCACTCATAAGGCCTCCGCAACTATAACTGAAGCAGAAAGAATATTGCACAACTGAAAAAATGCCAGCAAAAATTGAATTCACATACTGTGTGCAGCTGGGAACCGAACTTAGCTACCTCCCTCGGTTCGTCGCGCGAACCAACCAGCAACGGAGTTTGATGGCTCTCCGCCCCGAAGGCCCGGTTGCCAAAGAAATCAAAAGGTGCGGATATGGCCTGGTCCCGGCTGCTACAGTTGACTCGGTGAAGGGACCAACAATCCGTTCGACCCGATTGCCGTGTTGTTTGATGGATGAACAGCCATCTCTGTACGCGCCATAGCGGCGATATTGTCGGCGAAGGAGCTGAATTGTGGCGGATATCGATGACGAACTCAGGACGCTTCGCAGTGCCTTGCGAGTTCTCGAGGAAAAGAACCGCAGAACCGGTGGTGATGGCTATCCTCTCCAGATCGCCCAGGTACGGGACATGATCGCCGAAAGGGAACGGTTTCGCCTGGATCAAGGTCAATTCGGAAACCCACTGTCCCCTCAACCAATCACCAAAGAACGGGCCTCACGAGACAAAGAGGATCGCTAATCGACGCACGACGTAGCCATAATTGTTACCCGGACTGTCCTGGAACATTTGAAGGCCGAATCCAACGAGTGGTACGAGGCTAACGAGCAGATCGAATAGCATCAGGCCACCTGGCAGGATGAGCCGCGCGGCCTTGGTGTCGTTTGCATGGTAGGGAGCAGATTGGCATGACCCACACCACCGACTTTATAGCTGAGCGCGACCGAGGTAAGCCGATTGCTGGATCGGTCGGTCGATACGATACGAGACATGCACCAGCAAATCGACGCCGAGCAGAACCGCCTACGCCGAGACGTCGTTATCTACCGTCAGACTGCATCGGCCAGAGCAAGGGACTACCGCCCGACGAGGCGAAAGACGCCCTGCTCGATGCAGCCGACACGATCAGCACGTTCAAGATGGTGTCGGACGCAACGTATAATCGCATCAAGGAGCCCTGACGATGCAGCATGACCGTGCCTTGCTTTCTGCCGGAGCCGTTGCTCTTTCCCTTTCAGCAACCGTCGCCGCTCTGATGGCCCATCTTCGACGAATAGGCGCCGTCAGTGAGCAGGCTGAACGTGAAATCTATGAGGATGCGTTACTGATGCTTGAAGAGGGCCAAGCCAACGATGCGAGCGGAGTATTCCTCGCCGCCAGAGACCTTATAGAACAGCAATTGGCGATCGATAAGGTTTCGAAGGGCGAAGGAGGGTGAACATCGTAGTCGCCAGGCAGGTCGCCTCCGGCCGTGACAAAAACGACACGGGCACGCAAGAAATGATTCTAGCGTATGGAAGCATTGCGGAGCCTGTGCTTCAATATCTCGATATTGGAGAGATTTTCAAAGAGGCAAAGGCATGTACGAGTATCGCCTTGACCAAAAAATTACGTTCCTGGCAGCAGATATTCTTCTGTCTCAGAACATAGACTTCAAGCACCCAAGTTTCTTCTCCCGTTTTTTCGATCTCGAAGCCGAGATGAACAAACTTTCCGAGCCAGAGATCAGCAGGCGATTTGCTATGGCGCAATCGCAGTTGGAATGTGCCGACATTGATCGACTGCTCCACAATTTCGCGACCAGCTTGGAACACCACCAGATCGCCAAAAGGCTGTCGTCGTTGAAAGCTGCGTTGGCGGCGCTTCAACCACCCTCCCCTGAACGAACGTTCCTTCGTCGTATTTTCGGTTTTTAGGCATTGGTGAAGTTCAGGCCGGCCGTGGTGAGCTTGTAGTTCGTCCCCCCATCGCGTCGCCTTTGGGTCGCCGCCCGAAATTCCATTTCTATTCTTTATGAAGTAGATGTAGGCTCGTTCTCGGTTACGATCCATGCGACCGGAATGTGAAGTTCCGACCATCTGATATCGCGGAAGTCGAGCCCCCTGAGCAGTGCCCACAGAATTTCTCGACCGCCTCAAATTTGGTTTTTTTGACACTGATTTTTTCTGGTTCTCACGTGGGATCGCGCTGATCCTCGCCACGGATCAAGTCAGACAGCACACAAAAAAAGGGTTACCAATGAGAAACGTCCTGACTGTTATCGCCGCGATGTCAGCATCGCTCTTATCCGCAACTGCGACCACCGCACAAACACCCGTCCCCAGTGCAACCGACGTGCTTGTCAAATATGGAGAAGTCGAGGGCTGGACCGTCTATGAAAATCAAACCCGCGGCGATTGCTTGATCGTGCGGGATTACGGCATGGGTTCAGTCCAAATGGGTGTCACAGCCAATCAGGAGGTCGGTTATCTAGGCGTGTTCACGAAGGCGGATATCGGCTTTCAGAACGGCACGGTGACGGAAGTGTTCGTTGACGTCGGAGGTAAACTCTATAGCGGTCTCGCCACCAGCACGCATGGCGAACTCAAAGGTGGCTATTCCGGCGGCTATATCTTGGCCAACGACCCGAATTTCAAGCGCGACATCGCTAAAAAATACGAAATGATCGTTTTTCCGAAAACCACGGCAACATTTGTCGTAGACCTGAAGGGGACGTACAAAGCGATGGAAATGGGAGCCAAGTGCCTGAAACATTGATGGACTGACCTGATCGCTGAGACGGCTGCGCTCTCAGCTTGAGAGTTTCTGAGCGATAGCGCACGGGGCGAGATCGCGGTGACGCCGAACGATTGTATCGCCTGCTGGTGGACGTTCGGCATCACCGCGTTTGGCGCCGAGCTGAATCGCAATTTGTTCACTTGATGGTAAGAAACTTGGTTTTCTTCAATAGCACGAACGGTTGCCGAACGGATTATGCACGGACAAACAACAGCGCAGCGCGTCTAATCCAATTGGAGTAATCGCCGAACGGGAACGGTTTCGCCGTAATCAAGGACAACTCGGCAGCCAAGCGCCCCAGCACCAGTCAACAAAACGGGCATCAGAAGACAACGAGGATCGCTGACCCCGTAGCCTTCCAGGGTCCCGACCATTGAAGAGATGCACGACGTTTTGCGCTTGCTGCAACTGGTCAAGCAACGCCGACCCGCCTGCGGTGTAGAAAGCGGTTTGAAAGGTTGAGCCGTCACCCGAATGATGTTCTTGATATGTTCTTTATGTGGGTTTATCCTCACCTTATGGACAAGAGCATATTCCTTCGCGGCGAATACGACCGGATAGTCACATCCGGCGATTACGTGTGGTCTGGCTGGCGCGATAGTTTTGATCGTTTTCAAGCTGATCTATGGGATCGAACGCCCTCTTGGCGCGCCAATCGACATCTGGCTCCTCGCGATCCGAAATTTGGCTTCGCCCCCGAAAATGTGGAGTGGCATTTCACGAGCCGGAAGATTGCGACGGCCGTAAAGGCAAAATCGCATCCCAAGAAGGGGAAGACTTTTAGGACAAATAAGCCCACGCCGGCTGAGCGGCGAGCGGCCGCCGTCGCCGCCAAAGAGGACCGCCGGCAAAAACTGGTCGAAGAGTTCAGGAAATGGGAACCGCCGCGCAGGGCTTAGCAACGGTTGCACCACATGCGGAATCACCCTGGATTTCCCATGTGCAGGTTGTCGCCACTTCTCTGAGGGTCTCAATGGCATGTCGCTGTGCGCAGGTTACTTCTACTCTGACACCGCCTGTGTCACATCTCGTAGATTGCCGGCATCCACGCCCCCCAAAGTGAGTAACAGCTAACTCTTGTTCCGTTGCTCGCCGGGGATAGACTGTGGCGGTACGCTGCCGCTTGGGACGACCAACCCCTTGGAACCCCAGTCCCTGCTGACAGCGGCAGCGTGCACCATTTTTCCATAGCTACGATTTAACCGGCTCCTTCGAGCGGGCGTTTTTCATTGGCGCTTGGTCACAGACTTGCGATGCTTGGGCGTTGGCCGGTCAGCAGTGGATCACCCACGGACTAAGTAGAGCGACTGCCAGGGCACGGTCCCGAAGGCCCAGGGTCGTGCGGGCATCGCATTGGCATCGGCGTCGCAGCGAGGCGACACCATCAATTCGCCTGCGCGTTTATCATTCCGTGTGTGGATGGCGGCATCCCCGCACCTTCTCCATTTCCCCAAACAATAACAACCACTAGCCCGATTGTTATGGCAATCGATCCGGCTAGGACAACGTGAAGAATGCGCTCTAGCATGGGAGAATTTACATTTCCGTTCGTAAACGTGGGGCCGCTTAAAACCAGAATTTGAGAATATAGATACAGAGAATTAAAATTGAAAATACGCTGACCATAAGCAAGCGGTTTTCAATTTGGCTTTGCGCCTTCTTTCCTGTCCAATCATACCTCATTATTGCACCTCGTCCGATCGGCGTTGCGAAGTACCATGGGATGCTTGTGCCTAGCGTGCGGCAACAAGTTTCGATCTGGCTGATAACCTCATCACGGAGGGCCCTTTCACGAAGTCGCGAGAGGGATTGGGGGCATTCCCAGCCACTTGGGGCGTTGACAATCAAGCTTAGGAAAATTGTGGCTTGGTATGGTTAATAATTGGTTACCACGTTGCTCCAGGATTCTCCGTGTCGATGTACGTTCGCTGCCGAAGGCGGGAGCGCACGGTTCGTTCGAACCCCGCGTACGGGGCGAGCCAACGCTCGGAGCTTTGGCTTTAATGGCTTGCTCGCCGGCGCTTTATACCACTATGAATCCACGAACAGGTGAGAAGTGTAAAACCGCGCTTTAGTCTAAGCTTTCTCCCCGGCCCCTATCCGTCCGTCTTTTAGGTACGCATGACTATAACCGCAAAAATCTTGCGCGCTCCGCTGCATACGCCCTTGCCTCGCGCTCGGTGCCAAAGCCGCGATGCTCACACAGTCCTTGAGATATAATCGACGCGATCCAAACCGCGCCGAATGCACGGACAGAGACAGCTACCGTCGTGGGCTTTTCGAGTGGGGGTGGAAAATTTAGCATGCTTTTCGTCTCCAGTGGAGCGAGAGCGCGCGCATCTCCCAAGCATCAAGGCTCCTGAAGGGCTGATGACTGGACAGTGATATCACAGAACGCGGGGATAGCTCGGTCGATTTTCCGGCGCAACGAAAGGCCCACGACAAGGGGACCAATCGCGCCAAACGTCGCGTGTGGGCATTCCCGATAATGGGGACATTTTCGGGACCGTAAGCACGCGCGAGCGAAGCTAGCAAGACAGCCTTTTGGTGATTGAGCGAGAGCTACCCCTTGCCGGGCGGGCCTGCCACAGGCGCGACAGCAACGAAAGACCCCTAAGCACGCTGGTTCGAGAAGCGGACAAAGGGGCCTTTCGCCTGACGTGTCGCGGTGGGGCGTTCCCTAGAGATTGGGGCAATCGGGACTTTTCCGAGAGGATGGTCAAATCGGAACCGCGACAAAAGAGATTAATCTTGTAAAGAGCGAAACTTTCAAGATGGCCTACTGCTGATTTAGCGAAAATCTGGTCCTTTGCCGGGGCCAAGCGAGCCTCATTTCGCCCGCAAGCACCGATGTCGATAAATGGCCTCAACGGCCCGATAGGTATCGGCCCTCGTTACGAGACGGGAGCATTCTTTTTGCCCGGCCGCTGATTAGACACGGTGCGGTGCAGGCTTGCCGCTGATGATGGTTCCACCAAGCCGACCGCATTCGCCGCATCGAAAGGCGACGCCGATCGCCTTGCCGTCAGGCGGCTGTTTATTCATGTCCACCTCGACCATGAGATTGCACGGCCCACAGCTTACGTGAACCTGAAGGTTCATCGCGATCACGCCGGCCCAGGTGCCGTTGGAAACCATCTCGATCCTCGTGGGGTCAAGTGTGTCCGTCTCCAACTCGTCGAGCTTTGGACAAATCATTCTGTTTGCCCTGCTGCGCCTCTCACAACTTCATCCATCGCCAATTGCTTTTCGATAAGCTCTCTGGCTGCGACGAATATTCCACTCTCATCGTCGGCCTGGCCTTCCTCGAGCATCAGCAACGCATCCTCATAGATTTCATGCTCAGCTTGCTTGCTGACGGCGCCTATCCGACCAAGATGGGCCATCAGAGCGGCAACGGTTGCCGAGGTCGAAAGAGCAACGGCTCCGGTGGAAAGCAAGGCAGGGTTATGCTGCATGTTGGGTGCTCCTTGATATGCTCATCATCTGGGTTCAATTCGATCCTGAGCATGCGGATCACGTCGCCAGCGTCGAGAAGAGCCAAGAGCTGCGACTGATTTAAGCCGGTTGCAATTCCTCCGGATTTACAAAATTCGACTGAGAGCGGGCCTGTAAACTAGCGAACTGTCAGCCACAGCACGTCACCCCAAAATAAAATTCCTACTACGACCACAATCGAGAAGTAAAAACGCTTCATGTTTGGCAAGGTCCACATTTGCTGCAGTGCGGTATGACACCCACACTCCTTCATGAGCAATGGTCAGGTCAAGGCCAACCATCTGTATTTCTTGCGATCTTGCTGATTTATGGCACAATCCCCCTATGTTTTTAGAGGATCTCAGTGCGCGTCCGGATACTGATTACCGCTCTTCTCATCGCTGGCGCCATGTGGGTAGGGTCATTTTTCGTTACCCGCCACGCCTACCGGGGCGCTCAGGATATAGGCGTGATGCCCAACCTCCACATTAAAGAAAGGCTCGGCATCGGGGATAAGAGGCCGTCTTAATAACCCACGCCGTCTATGGGTAGCCATTCCCTTCAAATCACGTATATTCCCGCTGTCAGAGCAAAGGATACTTGACCCCCGAATGAACCCTATGTTTTGCAGTCGTCATGTCCGCACCAGTGCTCGAAATACACCGGAGCTGCTGGTGCCGTACTCGTTCTGTCATCGGCGGCTGCCAAGATGAGATTGGCGACTACCTCGATCACAGCCGCACCCGGATGGGCTTGACGGAAGGCGGTCGACGAGGCATCGTTGCAGTGCAGCATGAATTGACGCGCCTGCTTCGGCTTCCCGCATTCGGCCAGGTCGCGGCAACGGTGGATCATCCTTTAAAAGGAGACGGTTGCAATGATGCCTGAACATTCAATCCGCAGTGCCTTAATAAAACAAGGCCTCCGCCTCGAAAAGAACGGTGCCAACTCTTCATCGCGTCAGCGGTTTGGTGTTGGATATATGGTCATTGATGCGCGCACCAACTCGGTTGTACTCGGCTCGAAGGACCGACCTTACGATGCGTCGCTTGATGAGGTTGCTGCGCACTATGTGACATGACCTTCATCGTCATGAGCAGTGTTCCTTCCCCCTGCCTGCGCAGGATCGGCATGGCGATACGATCGGTGACGGAGGGGAAGCACCCTCCGCATCTGTCCCGGCGCTATCGAGAAGCGCAGCAAACCTGTACAAATCTTGTTTGCTGTTCTGCTAAACTCGGCGAATGTCAGATCAATGGCCGATGTTCATTTTGCAATGTGTGGTGGTTCTCGGACTCGTCGGAGCCCGATTCGTCCGCGGCGATGGACAATAAAAAAGCCAGTGGCTGCGGCAACCACTGGCTTACCCCGCCTGATTTGGTGGCGGAGAGAACACCGGCAGAGACGGGGATCTTCGCCAGCGATAGTTTTCACTATAACACGATCAAGCTGAACTTTTCTGACATGAGCCTGAAGGGGGCAATGTCCTCAATTCCCCACGGCAACCGAGCGCATCTCGCACCAGTTCTCGTTCCGCCCTCCAGTCTCCCCCACAGGTGGGGTTTATGGCGGCACTTTAACCACCATCCCCCGAACGAACATTTTCTTCGTCGAATTTTCGGTTTTTAGGGCATAGCAGAGGTGGTTGAATCGCGCTCAGCGAGCCCGCAAATCACCCGGCAAACTCGCCGAGTTCAACGATGCTCCTGCAGTCTGCGCATAATGAGCGCGACCAGGGCGCTCTGCGAATTCACGCCCAATTTCGAATAGATAGTCTTCATTTGGGTCCTGACGGTTTCATAGCTGACGCCGCCGGCAACAGATATCTCGCGCAACGAGAATCCGGAAACAATGCTGGATACGATGTGAACTTCTCTTGGGGTCAGATTGTAGGTGGCCCTGAGGTATTCTCCTCGGTCTATTTGAACCGACGCATTCGCCGTTTCGATGATCATCGCGACAGTCGGTCCGTTCAGAAACTCGGTGAACGTATCGGATTTCATCCGAACCAGCGTGACACGGTACAAGGTGCCGTCACCGCCCCTCACAGTCGATACATGTGGCTCGGTTTGGACGCCGTGTCGCGAAGTCAGGAACTCAAGGGCGTTGACTGTCCGATCGCACTGTAGGCTGAGACGCCCGTCTGTTGACATGCGGATGGGTACGCCCGTCGCGAGCATGCGATCGGCAGATTTGTTCCAGGATCGGGCGCGGCACATCTCCGAAACGTAGAAAAGCCCGACCCCGATGCCGTCGAACAGGGTTTGTCCCACTCGGTGTTCGCCGGAGATGGTGTCGCTCCTGCGTACGAAATCGAAGGCGCGTTTGAGGTGTGGTGCGAGGGTCGTATATTGTTCGGCGGCGTGCCGATTGAAATTCGCGTCGGTTGACGAGGTGGAAGTTGAAAGGATGAAGGTGCGTGTTTGATCGCGAATAATCGTTGCGCCAATGCTTGTTTCGCACCCAGCCTGCCGTTTCAGCCAGTCGTTGTAGAATTCGGATTTAACGAGCTCGTCGCGGGCCACGATGTCTTCGCCGCACAATCCCTTGCCGACCGGGATCAAGCCCATCCTCGGAATCCATGGATTGACGGCGGCGAAATGATGGCTGAACTGGTCGATGTCGTCCTTGGTAAAACCTGAAGTATAGGGAACATGCGCAACCGGCGAAGCCAAGTCATGATAGTGGAGAGCCGCCTTACCGTTGGGGACGGTTGTCGCCAGACGGTCCAGAAAGTCCTCCCATCCACACTCTCCGAACAGGCTACCGTAAACGAGATCGGTTAACTCCGCTGAAATATCGGGTTCGTGAAACATCGCCGTCCTGCACTTATGGGAGAATAGTTCGTATATGAATAACGGAGAATAAGCCAGGCGCAAATAGAGGTCTCATTTCTCACCACGAGAGCACGAACCCCTTTGATCAACCGTGGGTCATCTGGCTATCGGCAACTTGGCCCCCGTCGCGAGGCGGGAGGATTCTTTTTCCCGTCCCAATAGTCAGCCCCGGACCTGGAGACTGTATACGAGGCCACTCTGTGGGCTGGGGTTCTGAATGCCCAACGCGGCGTATCGAATGTCGTTTTCCTGACCCTCCTCGGCGGCGGCGTCAACAAGGGCACGTGGTCTCAGGCCCATGTAGACGTCTCGGCTCCCGAGCCGCACCTCGGCGGCAGTCTGTTCACCGAGAACTTCGACGGCATCGCCGGAAATGTCATCATTGTGAACGGCGTCAACATCTGGGAGCAGGTCAATCTCGATACGACTCGTGGGTGGACGAGTGGTGCTTATACCGAGCTTGGTGCCAATGGCTATCTGACGGTCGAAACCACGTCAGGTGTCGGCGATCAGGCTTTCTGGCTCGACACCCAGAACAGCCCCGGCCCGATCAACATCAGCCACGACTTCATCGATGACACCGCGCCAGTTGACGGCAAAACAGCGGTATTGTCGTTCGATATCGCCAAGCAGGATTTCGACGGACACTTTACACCAGCCAACGAATCGTTCGAATTCCGGATCGACGGACAGACGGTGGCACAGATCGACGCTTCTGATCTGGCAAACGCCGGCGAAATGTATCACTACGAAGTGAACATCGCTGGCTACGCTGACAACACCGACAACACCCACACGCTGTCGCTGGTCGACACCAGCGGCTATTCCTACAACGGCTTCTCGGTCGATAGCATCCAGATCAACGACTGGGTCGTCTAACGAGTTCGGGGGCAATGGGTCCTTCTCGAGCTCAAACCGCTAGCAGACCGGCTCTTTCCAAGAGGGGCCGGTCAAGTTTTTTGACTGATACGCACTTTGCGGTCCACAGCTGGGCGTGGCAATTTCAGCGAAGAGACCAGCGAAACCCGAGGCGCCAGCGCTCACATCCAGCAGCCACATCGGGTTGGCGCGTCCGCAGAACGTCGCCTCCCTTTACCAGCTCTTTACAGTTGATGAAGCACACTGTTGCCAAGCGCGATAAGTATCACGTACGCGCACCTCTGTTTCTCGCCCGCCAGTTTGGCGGGTTTCTTTTTGCGAGCGTACCGGAATCGGGGAAACTAGCCTTCCCATTCCACACCGCGGCACCTAAGGTTTCATTCTGGTTTCCCTCTCCGGGAAGCCGCTTCCCCTCACCCACATTGCAGCCAAGTGTGGGATGCCACTTGCCCCGCCCTCACACGGCGGGGTTTTTACTGTCGGCCGATCATGGCAACTTGCCAATCGAACGCACCCCCGATTGTTCGGATACGCACGGGGACGTTCGGGAAGTGTTGGCCACGTGGCCTGACGGTTTGTCGATGCAGATGACCGCCCTGCGCAAGGCCGTAACAAGATGAACTTTTCGGCAATCGCACGGATGACGACGCGAGATTACAACTTTTGAAATCCAGGGCTATCTCCCAGAGGCAAATGATCTGCGCCAACCGGTGTGGGCCACTGGTGCTCTCGATCTGCTCCGACGTCTTCCCGCTGGCGGCCGCCGGGCCTCTAGAATCCCGAACGCAGCGACCGCTGGACGATAGAAGCCAGCATATCGCCTCACCACGGGCGTAGATTGCGTCTGCATCTACCACCGCCAACGCCGCCGCAACGCCTCGTTGAACCACACTTCGGAATCATGATCTGCTCCCCCTGCGGAGTGGAAGTCGAGGGTATGGCCATGCCCGTTCTGTCGAAGCCAGGCTTTAAACGATCTGAAGCTCGGATGATCCATTTCTTTATCGGTCAGAGTTCGAAACCATATCGCACTCAGGGAGCGGATGGCATTCTCGGTTTCGGATTTTTCCATGCCTCATGCATCCATAGGTGGATCAAAGTTGAGAGCCGCCTTGCCGTTGGCGACGGCTGTCCCCAGACGGTCCAGAAAGTCCTGTGATCCACACTCTCCGAACCGGCTGCCGTGGGCTAGATCGGTTAACTCCGCTGAACTATCGGGGTCGTGAAACATCGTCGCCCTGCACCTATGGGGAGATAGTTCGTATATGAATAACGGAGAATAAGCCGGCCGCAATAGGGGGCCCGTTTCTCGCCACGACATCGCAGCATTCGCTTTGGGGCGACTTTCACTCAACGCCAATCGCAGCGGCCCAGGAAATGGAACCACCCTGCGTGAGTGCTTGCAGGGTGGCTCAAATCCGGTCGGGGAACCGGGCGCTCGGTGAAGTGGTTCTCACAGGGAGGAACTGAGGACCAATTTGGGGCCTAAAAGCGCTCTTTAACCGTCGCTGAAAAAATCGAATGACGTAACCCTGAAATTTCAGGGGCAGAAGGCAAAAATCCTTGCTCCCAATGGCCCGAAGTACCGGATCGGGAACAGCCTTGCTTGACACTCGCGTGCATTATGGCAGGTTGCGCGTATAAGGCGTGGGGCGATAGATGATTGCGACTGACTGGCATGCCAAACTGACGGAACAACACGAGATTGTCAGGATCAAAGCCGAAGAGGCGACGATCCTGCTATCGAAGCCCGACCTTCCCCTTCAAACCGCGTCTCAACTTTATCGCGATGTCGAGAGGCTGGCGCAGAGGTTCGATGAGATCGTCAATCTTCTCGCAGAGGAAATCGATGCCGACACCCGGCTTTCCGAAGCCGCAGAAGCCCTGGACGATTTATGGGCTTGCCTTTCGGTCGCGACCGTCAATCGCGTTCTTGTCCTGCGAGGGCTTGCCCGTTCGGAATTCGGGGTGTTTGTGGGAACGGCTAATGATTGAGGCAGCCAACACCAATCGCCCCTTCCAAGGCAACGCTCTCGCAGCGGTGTTACGCGATCTGGCCCAAATCAACGCGATCGCGCTCAGCCTTAAATACGACCTCGCTCCGCTGTCGGAGAACGACAAGGCATTGGGCATGCGACCGCTTGCCCCAACGCAAATCTCCCGTGAACTTGAACACATAGCTGCAATTGTTACCCGGATTGTCCTGGAACATTTGAAGGCTGAGTCCAACGAGTGGTACGAGGCAAACGACCAGATCGAATAGCATCAGGCCGCCTGGTGACGCAAGGTACCCGACACCCATACCCGTGAACCAGCGGGCATTGATCCTGTGGCGACCAACGCCCCTGCCAACGGTCGCGGCAATGCTCGTGAAAATGGGGCGACTTTCTGTTTAACGGATCGACTGGAGGAACTCTCCTCTGCACTATCGACAAACTCACCTACTGCGCAGATGCTGGACCTGGTTGATATCATGCAAACTGCAAAGGGTTGAAAGCATGAATAAGTTTATCATCGCGGTTGGAATGATGGGGATTCTCTCGTCATGCACGCAAACAGAGCGAGGCACCGCAATCGGTGCAGGCTCCGGCGCAATTATTGGCGGTGCTGTCAGCAATAGCTGGGAAGGCGCGGCTATTGGCGCGGTGGCTGGTGGTGTTGTCGGCGCACTTGTTGGCCACTCCCAGGAACACCGAGGCTATTGCATTTACCGCGATCGCTATGGCCGCCGGTTCGAGGCCCCTTGCCGATAGTTGCGGGCCGATAGTGGGTGCCACTCGCGAGCACCTTTGCCTATTGAGGCCGCCGGATGCCGCGCACCGTCGGCGATACCGACAAACTGATGCACACCGCTCTCTACCTCCATCGCGACTGGCGGTACTACGGTCACAGAAAGCTCACCGGCCAGAGGCCAGTTCGTCGCGGCGGGTCGAAGCGCGCCAAACCGCCGTCAAAGCCGCTTGCCAGCAACCTCTGTCCCAACCGAGCAACTTCCGCTAGAAACGGCGTGTGCATATGTTAGCCTAGTCCACAACGCTCCTTGAGGTTGCGACTGGAAGAGCATGAAGCGCACTATTCGTCTTCTCGACCGATATGCAATCCTTGTCTGCCTGCTCGCGGGCTTCGTGGCAGGGGCTCTGGGTATTGTCGGAGCGCGAGCGATCGCCCTTTCGATAGCTCGTGTCAATCTCGACCGTTATACAACCGCGCTGCTGGCGCGAGCTGACTCCATTTCTCAGGAAACCGACAACGCGCTTGCTGAAGCGAACTACGTCAAAGGAGTGGCTTGCGGGCCGAGCGACCTTAGGCATTTGCAAAAAATCGCCTTTAATGCACGGTATATCAAAGATGTGGCGCGGGTCGTCGACAACAAACTGGCATGCTCCAGTCTTCTCGGCGTTGTCTCTCCGCCCTTCGCGCGGCCCCCGCCCGATATGGTCACCCCGGACGGCGACGAACTGTGGGTCAACACACCGTTGGTTCTCACAAACAAACCCGCACTGATTGTGAAGGTTCGAAACGCGAACGTGGTAATCCCCCCCTCGGCGTTTCTCGATTTGATCCAACAGCCGTTTCGATACTCTGTCGCTATCGTCAATACCGCAAAAGGCCGTGTCATGCTTTCGCGGGGCGAACGCCTTGTCGATGACAGCGTTTTGATAGCCCACAAGGACGTTTCAGCGGATACCGACGCCGACCTCATCCGTGTCGCCTGTTCCAAGAACCATTCCGCATGCGCGGTCGCGGCTCTGGACCGGGGCGAAGCCATCGCACCGCACTCGGTCTTCATCATTGGCTTTGGGGCACTTGGCTTCCTCCTCGGCGGATTTTTGAGCGTGATCGGATATCTCCTCCGTCGCAGACCGAAGCCAATGAATGCGAGGCTCAGACACGCTTTGCAATCGAACCAATTGACCATGGTGTTTCAGCCAATTGTCGATCTGCACACCGGCCGCATGATTTCCGCAGAAGCGCTGATCCGGTGGACTGACCGCGAGGGTCGCACCATTCCTCCCGATGTTTTCGTGTCCGCCGCAGAGAAAAACGGAACCGCCGGCGAGATCACCGCCTACGTCTTGCGGTACGTGAGCCGTATAGCGGGACCCCTGCTGCGCGACAATCCTGAGCTGGTCATCACCGTGAACATCGTTGCCGCCGATTTGAGCGATCCCAAATTCTACGAAATTCTTGAGCAGATATTCGTTGCTTCAGGGATCGCAAGACATCAGATAGGCCTTGAGCTCACCGAACGCTCGGTCGCCGAGCAGGACGTCGCTATCGCGGCAATTGCCAGGCTGCGCGCACTGGGCCACCCTATTTACCTCGATGATTTCGGCACGGGATATTCGAGCCTGGCGCAGCTCCACGATCTTAACCTTGATGTCATCAAGCTGGACAGGGCGTTTACCAATAGTGTTGGCACAGGTTCGGTAAGCGTGTCGATTGTGCCGCAGGTTTTGGAGATGGCCACCGCTCTCGGCCTTCGGGTTGTTGTCGAGGGGATCGAGACCGACACCCAATATTCCTATTTTGCCTCCGCCCCAAACCACTGCTACGGACAAGGTTGGTTTATTTCCAAACCGCTCTCATACGACGCGCTAGTGGCTTTCAAAGCTGAGCATTAGTCGCTCCACGCCGGGCGCTACTCAATCTCAGACATGTCGTTCCGGGTGCTCAGGCCACTCGTCCCAAACCAGTATTGTTGCAGTCAGCGTCTCCGCCCTCATCAGCCCGTTCTCTACCGTGACATTGGAGACATCACGGATGGCGTCGCCGAAACCAACCCGCTCCTATCCCCGAAGCCTATTGTTGATCTTATCGATTGAGGCCTTGATGGAGCTTACTGTTTCAGCATCCAGCCCAAGCGCTTCTTCAACACAACGCATGATGGCGGTGGCCTGGTTGCTCAGTGCCCGCCCTTCCTCCGTCAGATGCAGCAGCACCTCGCGCTCGTCTTTTGGGTTGCGCGTCCGGGTGATGAGCCCTGCTGCATCCAGCCGCTTCAACAGAGGCGTCAGCGTACTGGAATCGAGGAACAGCGTCCCGCCCAGTTCTTTTACATTCTGACCGTCACGATTCCACAGGGTCACCATGACCAGATATTGAGGATAGGTGAGGCCGAGCTTGTCGAGCAATGGCCGGTAGAGCTGCGTGAATGCATGGCCGGCCGAATAAATGGAAAAACAAAGCATCCCGGTGACATCTGGCGGGGCGCGGTCGGAGTTGGATGGTGTGTCGGTCATGGCGATCTCCTTTTTCATCAAATAATTTGCGCGCGATCCATTTGCAAGCGATTGACAGCCGAAAGAATCAAAGGCATATAGATCGTGCACAAACTACTCGCACACAAATTGAATGCAGTTGCGACAAGCCCCGGAGATCACCGCACCCTCAACCCAATCTATTCCACTGAACCCATCACTCTGAATTTGCGAAAGGAATTTATCATGTCCAAGTTTGCTGCCACCTTCGCCGTTGCCGGCGCTCTGCTTTCGGGTACCGCGGTTGCCCAACCCGCCAAGCCCACTGTCGTCCTGGTTCACGGCGCCTTTGCAGACTCCTCAAGCTGGAACGACGTCACGAGGATCCTGCAGAAGGACGGCTATACCGTCATTGCCGCCGCCAATCCGCTACGCACTGTGTCAGGTGATGCTGCTTATGTTTCCGCTATCGTCGGAAGCATCGAGGGGCCGGTGGTGCTGGTCGGGCACTCTTATGGGGGCCAGGTCATCACGAACGCCGCCAGAGGCAGCGAGAATGTGAAATCACTGGTCTATGTGGCCGCATTTGCTCCAGAAGCGGGTGAAGCTGCGGCAGAGCTCGCAGGCAAGTTCCCCGGTGGCACGCTCGGGCAGGCCCTTGCTGCTCCTGTAAAGCTTGCTGATGGTGGCGTGGATCTCTCCATCGACCAAGCCAAGTTCCACGATCAGTTCGCCCATGATGTCGCAGCAGACGACGCTGCCCTGATGGCCGCGGGCCAACGCCCGATCACCGAAGCCGCCTTGACGGAGAAGTCCGGAGATCCGGCTTGGAAGGCGCTGCCATCTTACTTCATCTATGGGGATGGCGATAAGAACATCCCGGCCAAGGCACTAGGCTTCATGGCCGAACGCGCCGGCTCCAGGCACACCGTCGTCGTCAAAGGCGCATCCCACGTTGTGATGGTCTCCCAGCCCCAGGCCGTGGCCGATCTCATCGAAGAAGCTGCACGGTAGGTCATGTCGGCCACAATCTGCAAAAGGCCGTCGCTCGAAAGAGGGTGGCCTTTCGCAGGCAGAGGTCGTCCCACAGGGCTCAGGAATGCGGGGCCGACATGCCAATGGGTTGGAATAGCGCGACAATCAGGATGAGAGGCGTTGCCTCATCCTGATTGTCGTGCGGCATGGGCTGGCGCAGTTCAGGACTTTTTCTCGCCGGACCACGGGTGGCATTCTATCTCAATCAAGGACCGGGAGCTCATGCTACTCTTCGCAAACCATTCTTGTTGAAGTCAACGCCCGCCATCCCATTTTCTGCCGCGTGGCTCATAATGAACCCACTTGTCGTTGAGGATCTCTCGGGCAACACCCCCACTTTGGCGGTTGCTATTATCCTCGGCCCGCGAAGGGTCGCGGGACCCAGCACCATGGTCGCGGGCGATGAAAGCATTCCGGACAGTGTCAGAGTACTCAGGGGCAAACAGGACTGTCAGTGGCTGCGTCCGACCGCCCTCGCTCGGGAACAAACATTAGCGTTCGCCGTTGTTCTCCCGGTTCTGGGAGGAACCCAAAAATGCTGATCGAAACCGAGATGAACTGCAGTGATATTCGCTGGTCAGTCCCTGTGCCTGTGCGCACGGCGAAGGGCCGGAAAATTGACGTAGGCGGGCCGCAGGAGGCCTTGAACGTCCTCACGATGGACTGGCCGAAAGACGAACGCGGCGAGCACTACGAGCGAGCGCGAAAGCTTTGCATGGCGGTGATGGGCCGTCGAGTGCCGGCCGAGACGATGCGGGATGACTTTATTGAAGCATGCCTTGAGGCTGGGGTGTACTCCGCTTAGCATCTGGACATTCTCCCCCTGAGTCTCTGTGATGACCGGACCGCGCGCTTAGTCTTTTTGACCGCCATTGTGCAATATTGAGACCGACGGGGGACTTCGCTTCCTCAGGTTGGGTGCGCATGCGATGTGTTCAAGCCGGATCGGTCAGCCATGATTATCAAAGCTAAGTGACTGCCGGGCGCCAAAGGGCCCCAAGTCCTGGGAAGGCCATTAGCCAGTCACTTTCATGCCGGTTGTATTCAGCGGTTGGGAACCGAGTACCGCGCCGTCCGTTTGAAAGCAGATTGGAAATGGGAGTGCGTCATGGTCGCAAGCATCTGGGATACGAATGTTGAGGTAATGCTTGAGTGCAGTGATCATTTTCTCGTCATCAAGAGTGCGAGGGAAGCTGTTTCCTGTCTGAGAAGGCATTGGCCAAAAAACAAGGGCTTGAGCTACGCCCAGGCGAAACGGGTGTGTTTGGAGGCAGCAAGGGGAACAACACCCAACGCAGAAGCGAGAGCGGCTTTCGAGGCTGCGGCCGAGGAGGCCGGTATTTTGAGACGTTTTTGAAGATGGATTAAATAAGGAAGTTTTCACTGGCGCTTTAGACCCCCTGCTACGCACACCGATAGATGTCAGTTTGCAGCCAAATGAGTTCCTCATCGGCAAGATCCTCGTCGACCTCGATCGACCAGGATTTCGGGCGATCATCGTTGCCATCCGATATACCCTGCCCTTCAGATGATCCTTGAGATCAAACGGAATCCTCGTCGTAGATGAGCAACTTTAATGCCGGTACAACCGTGTGATCTCGACAAAGACCTCTACGCGCTTTTGGTAACTATTTTGCGGGGTGATTTCCGCCGATTGAACACAACAATCGCCGTTGGATACGCTCACGCTGGCGGCCGCCGAGCTTCTAGAATCCCGAACGCAGCGACCGCTGGACGATAGAAGCCAGCATATCGCCTCACCAGGGGCATAGATTGCGTCTGTATTACCACCGCCAACGCCGCCGCAACGCCTCGTTGAACCGGCATCATGGTCTGCTCCCCCTGCGGCGTGGAACTCGAGGGTGTGGCCATGCCCGTTCTGTCGAAGCCCGGCTTTAAACGATCTAAAGCTCGGATGATCCATTTCTTTATCTGTCAGAGTACGAAACCATCGCACTCAGGGAGCGGATGGCATTCTCGACTCGAGTTTTTCCATGCCTCATGCGCCCACCGGTAGCTCGAAGTTGGGAGCCGCCTTGCCGTTGGCGACGGCTGTCACCAGACGGTCCAGAAAGTCCTGACATCCACACTCTCCGAACAGGCTGCCGTGGACTAGATCGGTTCACTCCGCTGAACTATCGGGTTCGTGAAACTGTTGAAGTCAGCGGCCAGCGCCACTACGCTTTTCTATCTCGGCAACATGCTGCATGTGCTGGGACTGTCGTTTGACATCTTCGCTTCCCTGATGCAGTTCCTGCCCTGGGCCGTGCCTTGAACAGAGTTGGGCTTCAGACCACTCTCGTAACGCGTTGGTCGCGTTCAAAGCGGAGCATCAGGCGCTCCAAACCTCCTTGCAGCGAAAGGCCGTTGCGTGATGGGATCACACAACGGCCACTGGTTAGAAGGTTGTTCAGGCGCTTCCGTTCCACCGGCGATATTAATCAAGACACGGCTAGGCGCAATCGGCGGTGCTTGAAAAATTGCAAGACGCACGCAGGACGGCGAAACGGCATCTATCTTTGCGGTACGATCCTATGCGGAGGATCGCGCCCAGACACGACCCGCTTGGACTCGCGGACGTGTTAGTCGAGGTCTCACCCCAATTAGCGCAAGCCAAAAAATGACAGCACGGCAATGACGATGACGACCAGTCCAACGATATAGATGATGCGGTTCATGAGGGGTTTTTTTCAATTTCAACGTGTTAAAACGCACATCAAAACGATTTGGTTCCTCTGGTAACTGAGTACGACTATCAGCCAAAAGGCGTAGCGTACCCGTTCGCAGAGAACAGCCTGCCCGCCGAGATTCTCGGCCCACGCATGGCAGCATTGCGATTGCCGTGCTCCAGGCTATGCACCCTCTTCGGTACTGGCTATTTGCACGCAGATGGCGGAAAATACCGGTGGGACCGGAAGTCGCAACCCTGCCATGCGGAACTGAGCCGGGTGTCGACGGAATGACTGACGCGCCGGGCTGGCAATGACACGATCAAACGAGGGAGTTTGAAATGGCTATCGTCCAGTGTCTCGAAGCGACCAACATGGACCAAATCCAGAATTTGACCACCCCGCAACTGACCGCGGCCACACCCTACACGTTCGATATCGAGTCCCGTGACACCAAGACATGGTTGACAGCGAACGGCGTCTTCACCGGCAGCAGCGGGGTCAACTACGCTGGGCATATTTCCGCGATCGCAGTCGACAGCGCCGACTACGGCCTGTTCCCGAACCTCTACATCACCACGTCGTACGACATGACGACCGCAGCATGGACGCAATTGTTCTCGGGCGGGCAGTTCCGTATCGCCATTGCAGTCGTGCTCTATGGTGATGACACTTTCTACGGTTCTGCGGGAACGGATCGCCTGCTAGGCTCTGGCGGCAACGACGTGTTCATGACCAGCGATGGTGCTGATACGTTCATCGGCGGAAGCGGAACCAATAGCGTCAACTATGCAGCAGCGGGCCCTGGCCTGGTCGTGGAACTCGAAGCGCCCGGCTACAACAAGGGTGCCGCCACTGGCGACGTCTATACCGACATCCAGAACGTCATCGGATCAAACTTTGCCGACTACCTGTATGGCAATGGCTTCGCAAACAAGTTGCAGGGTGGCGGCGGTAACGACACCTTGGTCGGCAAGACCGGAGGCGACACGCTCGACGGTGGAACCGGCAGCGACACCGCGTCCTACGATGCAAGCGCCTCCGGTGTGACCGCCAGCCTGCTCAATCCGTCCGTCAACACGCTCGAAGCGAGCCTGGACACCTACATCTCGATCGAGAACCTCGCGGGCGGCAGCTTCGACGACATCCTGCAAGGCAACAACCTTGCCAACACGATCGAGGGCAATAACTATCCCAACTCCTCGATCATCGACAATGACCGGCTGTTCGGCCTCGGCGGCAATGACAGGCTGTTCGGCTATCGCGGCAACGACACCCTCACCGGCGGCCTCGGCACCGACCTCCTCGACGGCGGCCTCGGCAACGATGTCTATGTGCTCGAAGACGGCTCAGACACGGTCATCGATGCCGGTGGTATCGACAGCGCCACATCGACGATCAACCGTTCGCTCGCCGTCGGTGGCCTTGTTGCAGTCGAGAACCTGACGCTGGTCAATGTCGCGACTGCGTTCAACGCCACCGGCAACAACCTCAACAATGTCATCACCGGCAATCCCGGCGTTAACGCGTTAAGTGGCGGCAACGGCAACGACACTTTGATCGGCGGCGGCGGAGCCGACGCTCTCAATGGCGGAAGCGGTACAGACCGCGCGTCATATTCCACGGCGACTACCGGCGTCGTTGCCAACCTGACATCTCCGTCGAACAATACTGGCGACGCGAAAGGCGACACCTACGTGTCGATTGAGAACCTTTCCGGTTCAAACTTCAATGACACCCTCTACGGCAGCGCTGGTGCCAACGCGATCAGCGGAGGCAATGGCAACGACATCCTCAGAGGCTATGGCGGCAACGATACGCTGACTGGCGGCGCCGGCGGGGACCGGTTTGACTTCAGATCGGCGCTGAGCGCGACCACGAATGTCGACAAGATCAGTGATTTCAATGTCGCCGCTGACACCATTCGCCTTGAGAACGCCATCTTCACGGCACTGGCCGCGGTGGGGACGCTTACATCCGGTGCGTTCGCGTCGAATTCGACCGGTCTTGCCGGCGACAGCAGCGACCGCATCATCTACGAAAAGGACACTGGCGAACTCTACTATGATGCCAATGGCAGCGTCGCTGGTGGGGGCATCCACTTCGCCACATTGAGCGCCAATCTGACACTCACCAACGCGGATTTCTTCGTGATCTAGTGATGGTTAACTAGATAGCCGAAGGAGACAGTTTCTCCGGTCTCAACGGATTCGTGCAGTCCCGCTCGGGATAGAACTTCGCGTCTGTCGTCTTGTCTCACGGGACCAGGAAGCGGTGCGTCTTGGCCAGGATCAAACGGGTGCAGAGGATTGTTGAAGCGTTGCAGCCCCAGCACTGGTCGTGATCGTACTAGCAACCTTCAAACAGCTAACTAAAACAAAAGGCCAAACCGCCTTGCTCGGGCGCTGCCGGTTGCCTACGGCGTACGATCTCCTTTTTGGGAATTGTTCGCGTGAGGGATGACACCTTGGATATTCTCCATTCCTGCTTCAAAACAGGCCGCAACAAAAGCTTCGCGAGCAACCGCGCTTGACGCGCTCAGGCATAGAGCCCTGCGACAGGCGGTAACAGCGCGCTCGTAGCGCTCGCCGTGCTTGAGTGGCCACTCGTGTTCGAGAAAATCGAGCGCTTCGTAGACGCCGCTAAACGTTCGCACCAAACCGCTTGGCAGGGTTACTCTGAGGGGAAGGTTCCACTCGATATCGCGCATAGCCGTTTTCCTCCTGACTGACGACATTTTGCGAGATGCGGAACAATTTGGAGAGTCGTTCGCCAAATTCAAGATCAGCGGCGGTGATCCGTTTAGCGCGAGTTCCACAAGAAAAGCCGGTAAAGCCAGCCGATGCTCCAAAGACTGGCTCGCTCTTGACGGCAGAACTAGCGCGCTCCTCGCCCATCACGACGGGGGGTGCCTTGCGCCAGGTGCGCGCGAACTTCTCATGCCGGGCGTTGTTCAGCGAGCATCAAGACAGTAATTATCTTCGAGCGTACTGTATTTCCCTTGTCTAATGGGAGATCACAAAAATGGCCTTGCAGATATTTGGATCGAACAGCATTGGCTCCGGCCTTCGTGCCGACCTGACAACGGCGGACAGTGTGTTCGTCGCCGCAGGCGTCACTGTCGGATCGACTAATGGTACGGCAATTACGGGGACCGGGAGTTCTCATATCGTTAATATACAAGGCACGGTGCTTGGAAACTTTGACACCATCGTACTCGGTGACGACCGCGCAGCCGATAGTGGTCATCACCTGATCGTTGGAAGCAATGGCTATATCGGACAATTCAGCGAGGTCGGTTATGGGGCCGAGCTCAGTGGATACAACACCACTGTCGAAAATAACGGCACGATCTGGAGCGGTTCTATTGGGGTAGTTATATCAGGCACGAACGCGGCTACTCATTCGACCGTGACAAATACCGGCGTCATTGATGGCGGAAGCTATGGGATATTGCGTACAGGCGGAGAAACTCTGATTGTTCAAAACAGTGGAACAATCAAATCGGCCGGTTATGCCTATGTCGGCTCAGACGCCATCGACCAGATCACAAACACCGGCAAGATCGTTGGCACGGTTAATCTTGGCGGGGGCAATGACATTTTCGACACTCGGCTTGGGACGTTATCAGGCACGCTTTATGCGGAGGCGGGCTCCGACAAGCTCTACGGTAGCGCACTTGCGGACACGTTCCGCGGCGGCGACGATGGGGATACCATTTACGGCTATGCCGGCAACGACAAGCTGTATGGCGAAAATGGGAATGACGCCTTGGTGGGCGGTGCGGGTGCCGACGCACTCAGCGGCGGGGCTGGAACGGATCGCGCGTACTATTCAGGGGCGACAACCGGGGTTGTCGTCAGCCTGCAGAGCCCGTCTCTCAATACGGGTGAGGCCAAAGGCGACACCTTCAGTTCGATCGAAAACCTGACCGGCTCCAATTACAACGATAGCCTCTTCGGGAACGCGGGGGCAAACTCATTCAGCGGCGGCGCGGGAAACGATATCATCAAAGGCTATGCCGGCAAGGATGCACTCGCAGGCGGTTCGGGCAACGACACATTTGTGTTCGACACCGCGCTCAGCGCCGCCACCAATGTCGATACCATCAGCGACTACAATGTCGCTGCCGATACGATCAGGCTGGAAAACGCCATATTCACCAAACTGACGGCGACCGGCGTTCTCGACGCAACTGCCTTTGTCAAGAACACGACGGGTGTGGCTGCCGACGCATCCGACCGGATCGTCTATGAAACCGATACCGGCAAACTGCTTTACGATCGGGATGGAAACGGTGCATCCTATGCCGGCGTCCAGTTCGCGAAGCTGGCGGCGGGACTGGCAATTACCAGCACCGATTTCTTTATCATTTGAGGCGAATGCTGCACCGTCGTGGACGTCGAGACATGCTCGGCGTTCACTCGCCGGAAGGGAACGGCGCATTGACAGCCACCACCTACCTCATCGCTGAACTGATCAGGGCCGCGAACAAGCTTGAGAAAGTTGAGCCCGCCATCCCAATGATGTTCTTGATATGTTCTTTATGTGGGTTTATCCTCACCTTATGGACGAGAGACTTCTTCAACAGTCTGCTAAGAGAAAGGTCTTCTTTCTAAGCACAACGGCATCCTGATGCTCGTTCATCGCTCGCTCTTTGTAGGCTACGATTTCAAAATGCTCGCTCCAGCGTGCGCGGATATATTTCTCCGTGTGATAGGCAGTCTGGTAAAAATCTGGCAGCCCGTCGAGCTTTAGTCTGCCCGTTTGGCCTACCCGGTAGAGGAAACCTTTAGCCGTAAGCTCTCGCAAGTCAGCGGGAGGCAATTGCTGATGCGTGTAGGGGCCGTGAGCAGTCGCAATAAGCAAGCCATTCTTCCTCAGAACACGCGCCAATTCGCCCAGCCAGCGGAACTGATCGTCCTCGTCCAGGTGCGTAAAGAGCGAAACGGAGTAGACGACATCAAAACTGTCGGGGTCGAACGACATCGGAGGTCGAAAGTCGTTCTCGGTAAAGCCGGCGACAGCGCCAAGCTTTTCCTTGCACCACCGGATTGCTTCACCGTCAATGTCGGATCCGTACCAGCGGGCCTCGGGCGCGTGGTCCTGGAAGTGTCGGATAACCCGTCCGCAGCCGCACGCGAAATCGAGAACCGCAGGGCAGCAGGCGAGATCCTTGCCCCCTAGCCGGGCTAGGACCTCCAGTTCACGTGCGCCGCGGCGCCCAACCTCCAAGAACTGATCGACATCGAATGAACCGCTGACACGGAACCGCAACATGGGCGGCGGGATCGGCAAGGCTCCCAGCGCAACCGCCGCCCTCTTGTCTCTCCAATCGCTCAAGAGGAGTTTGGCTCGAAATAGTGCGTACTTCGCGATACCGTACGTCTTGTAAACTGCGGGATTGGACCGCAGAAACAGCCTTATGCTACTGGGCATCCCTTCTCCCATTCAGACTATCGAGCGCCGCTCCCCTTGATCCGCATCTTGAATTCTTCTTCTGCCGCGCCCTCAAGCCATGCGCGGACGTTTCCTTCGGCCGCTTTTTGCGCATCGGTGAAACTATACGAGCGCTGGAAGCCGCCGAGCTTTGTAAGGTTCTCCGACCACAGCCATTGGCCTTGTGGCTCCTGCAACTGGATGATCGTTGCGACCGGATGCCGACCAAGCATTCCCACCCATCGGCGATTATTTTCGGCTATCCAGCTCAGCGTCGCACTCATAAGGCCTCCGCAACTATAACTGAAGCAGAAAGAATATTGCACAACTGAAAAAATGCTAGCAAAAATTGAATTCACATACTGTGTGCAGCTGGGAACCGAACTTAGCTACCTCCCTCGGCTCGTCGCGCGAACCAACCAGCAACGGAGTTTGATGGCTCTCCGCCCCGAAGGCCCGGTTGCCAAAGAAATCAAAAGGTGCGGATATGGCCTGGTCCCGGCTGCTACAGTTGACTCGGTGAAGGGACCAACAATCCGTTCGACCCGATTGCCGTGTTGTTTGATGGATGAACAGCCATCTCTGTAAGCGCCATAGCGGCGATGTTGTCGGCGAAGGAGCGGAATTGTGGCGGATATCGATGACTGTGGAAGTTTTGCGCCGTATAGTAATCGAGCCCTCTTAAATGCTGCTGTTCCTCGCGCGCGTGAATCGCTTCGATCTCGCGTTGGAATATATCGTTCCGAACCCTAAATTCTCCACTCTTTTCACCGAAGAAATCAGGTTGCGGGCGCAAAGCAATCTCGCTCAATTCGGCAGATAACTATGTAAGCTCTGAAGATAGTCCCGCAGCTCATCCTGCTGGTCCGTCATTTCTTGGGTGACCGGGAGAAGAAACGGGTAACTTAGACAACTGAGTTAGAGCCCATGAACACGAAACGAATGATGAGTTCTGGCAACGCGGCACGGGGACCTTGGGAGACAAGACTCCAGAGCCCGAGTCCAGCCGCCCTAGAAGAAGTCCATCGCTTGCTCGCCGGGCGAACCCGCGATATCCGGCTTAGTCCTGAATTAACCCAGCTCTTCCGTGAGCGTTCCTGGCCTCACACTGCCAAAATCATCCGCGCCTGGATGTTTTGGGTTATCGTGCTTGACGTTTTGATGTTGGGACTAAACGCGATCTTGCTTACGCCCAAGACCGTGCTCTCCATGCTTCTGCCAGCATCCTGCATGATACCAGCGGCTCTGGTCACCGCTACCACCTTTGCGCGGCCTCAGACGTTCTGGGTTCGGGGAGTGGTTATCCTCTCGGGTGTTTTTCTCATTCTTCTGTGCCTGGCATTTGTCGGCATCCGCGCAAGCAATGAGTTTTATGAACGGCATCTGACGATCATGCTGTTCGTGGCGGTGACCGCCATCATCATATTTCCCATTCCGGTGGGATGGACTACGGCGATTAGCGTTTTTGCCCTCGGCCTCTTCCTCCTATTCCAGTTGCGAAATCCAAATATCGAAGTCGGAAGTGCCCTTGCGGGAACCCTGTTTTTTGCATGCGGCGTCTTTGCGACCGTCGTTGCGCGACGTACCATCGTTATCCTGGCTCACAAGACCTTCTTGCTCGAGTTGCGAGATCGCGGCCGGCTCGCAGCTCTCACCGATGCCAACACACGCTTGGAGCTTCTTGCGAGAACGGATCCGCTGACGGGGGTCGCAAACCGGCGGTCAATGGCCGAAATGCTCGATCGCCTGTGGAGTGAGGACATTCAACGAACGCGGGGCGTGGCAATGCTGATGTGCGATGTCGATGAGTTCAAGAAGCTCAATGATAGTCTCGGTCACGCAGAAGGCGACCGTTGCCTGGTAAAAGTGGCCGGCATCATCCGGAACTCCATACGAGACGAGATCGATCAGGTCGCCCGTTATGGCGGAGAGGAGTTTCTGGTCCTTCTACCCGGCGCTGACGAAGGGACTGCCAGAACCATCGCCGAGAGAATTCGCAGTCGCGTAGAAGCAGCGCGGCTTCCAAACCCGGCATCTCGTGTTACTCCCTATCTCACGGTCAGCATCGGAATAGCGGTGGCAACACGAGATAGTAAAAGTATCTTGGTGGGACAACTCCAACGCCGCGCAGATGCCGCGCTCTATGCGGCGAAGAACACCGGGCGCAACTGCGTGCTGGTCTATGCGGACGAGGCCAGCCGAGGCCAAATTTGAGGAGTTCCCCGATTATCGTCTCCTCCCGACCAGGCGCTCTGCGAATTCACGCCCCATTTCGAATTGATGGTCTTCATTTGGGTCCTGACCGTTTCATAGCTGACGCCGCCGGCAACAGATACCTCCTGGAACGAGAACCCGGAAACAATGCTGGATACGACGTCAACTTCTCTTGGGGTTAGATTGTAGGTGGCCCTGAGTCACCTACCTCTTCATCATCCGAGCGCGCGAGCTTGGCAAAACTTCAGCGTGTGCTGATCTTCATAATGCGTATGCGCAGAAGGCCTCCGTGATTTGGCTTGGATGCCTTACTCATCGGGGGCTTTTACGCTCAAGGCTCACCGAGGTTGGTCCAAGTCAGCAAACAGCGCCAATCCGCTTTTCTGTCTCGGCATATGCTGCATGTGCTGGGACTGTCGTTCGACAACTTCGCTTCCCTGATGCAGTTCCTGCCGTGGACCGTGCGTTGAACAGAGTTGGGCTATTGCCAGACCGCTCTCGTAACGCGTTGGTCGCGTCCAATGCGGAGCATCAGACGGTCCAAACCTCCTCGCAGCAAAGGCCGTCGTGTGATGGAATCACACGACGGTCACTGGTTAGCAGGTTGTTCAGGCGCTTCAATTCCAGAGGCGATATTAGTCGAGACATGGCCATGCGCAATCGGCGATGCTTGAAAAGTTGCAAGACGCACGCAGGACGGCGACACGGCGCTTATCTTTGTGGTTCTATCCTACGCGGGGGGTCGTGCCGAGACACGACCCTCTTGGACGCACGGACGTGTAAGTCGAGGTCTTACCCGAATTAGCGCAAGCCAAAAAATGACAGCACGGCAATGACGATGACAACCAGTCCGACAATATAGATGATTCGCTTCATGACGGGTTCCTTTCAATTTTACGTGTAAAAGCGCACATCGAAACGATTGGTTCCTCCAATGAGCGAGTGGCCTTGGTGACAATTCCGCGCTCCAGCAGCATTTCCTCGACAAGGCTAAGTTCAGCGGAAACCTGAAATAAAGCCAGACCGCGTTCGAGATGATCTGTTGCGGGAAACGGTGACGCTTGTAGCTGACGGCAGAACTCTTCATTCCACTGTCTCTAAGCCAAACTCACTGATGCCGCGTTTATGTGACAACACCAACTATACTTCTATATTGCGCGTATCCCTGCCCCAGCCCAAAAATGGCGCCGGCCAGCGCCGGTTTTTCCTTGGCAGGCGCGATGCATCCGTTACAAGTCATCCTTGCATGATATCCGATTCACACACATCCTTCATTCCGCTTGCGGCACCCGACGATCTGCTCGCGCAGGAAGCGGCCGCCTTTCGTGCCTCGCAACGGTTTCCCCAGGTGGTGCGCGCCTATACGGAAGGGCTCGCGCGTTTCCGGGAAGCGCCGTGGATCGTCAACAAGCTGGCTGCCTATGACCTGCGCATGCGCGTCGTCGCCTTCCTGCTCTATCTAGATGCGGACAGCCAAGCCCCCCCCGGCCAGGAAAGCGGCGCCACCTATGGCCGGCTTCTGGAACTGTGCATGCGCCGCAACGAGGTGAGCCCCCGCGTTCTGAAAACAACCCTGACGCTGCTCAAGCTGGCCGGCCTTGTCCAAGTGAAAAACGATCCAGACGACCGTCGCCGGAAGTTCTACCATCCGACGGAACGACTGGCGGATTTCATCGGCCTGTGGCTCGGTTATGCGATTGGCGCGCTTGAGGTGCTGGAACCCGACAATCCCCGCGCGCAGTGGTATCGCGAAGATCCAGATTTCGTCAGCCGCTTCTTTCTTGCAGCCGGGCACGATTACATGAGCGACATGCCGCTGACCGACCGGCTACCGGATTTCGTTTCTTTCTTTGGCGGGCGCGAGGGCGCAAGCGCCGTGATCGTCTCGGTCATGCTGGCACATTTCGACGGCACCGAAATTCCGAGCCGGGCGAAAATCGGCAGACGCTTCGGGATTTCGAAGACGCAGATCGGCAAGGTCATCCGCGAGGGTGAGGAGCGCGGCTACTGGACCCTCGATGCCACGACCGCTCCTGTTGCCACGTCGCATCTGCACGCCCAGTACGGCCACTGGATTTCGCTGGAGTTGGCCTTTTACGCCCGGCACATGCGTCCGTGACCCTTCCGTCTTAACCCTTTCTTTTCCCTAGATTCATTCTTGCCCCTTCCGGAGGCCCGCAGGCCTGCAACGGCTCGATCAGGTGCGTTTGTGACCGATACAGCCACAACACCTGAGGCTACAAGGCCGCATGACTGGAAAACAGGACCGGAAGTGACATGGCGACGAAGACCCTGACCGACAGCGACGATTTTCTTGAAGACGGCAGCACCGGCAATACGATTAAAGGCCTCGCTGGCAACGACACGATCTATGGCCAAGGTGGCACTGACACGATCTATGGTGACGACGGTGACGACATGCTCGACGGCGGCGACGGCAACGACACGATCTATGGCGGTGACGACGCCGACGCGATCAGCGGCGGCAAGGGCAACGACACCATCGAGGGTGGCTCCGGAGGCGGGTTCGACCTCGAACTAGGCGATCTTGGAACGGACAATCTCGACGGCGGCGAAGGGATCGACACCCTGTCCTATGCGAATTCGTCCGAGGGCGTTTTCGTCACGTTCGAAGAAGGAGGCTCGGCGTCCGGCGGCGATGCCAACAACGATTCCATCTACAATTTCGAGAACATCACCGGTTCGGCCTTCGACGACTCTCTGACCGGCGACTCCGGCGCCAACGATCTTCGCGGCCTAGCCGGCGCCGACGTCATCGCGGGCGGGGCCGGCGCGGATATCATCGATGGCGGCGACGGGGTGGACGATCTCGACGGCGGCACCGGCGACGATACGCTGACCTACACGGATTCCACCGCCGGCGTGACGATCACCATGGCCGCCGACGCCACCTCCGGCACAGCCAGCGACGGCGACGCGTTCCGCAACTTCGAGTTCATCGTCGGTTCCTCCTTCGCCGACACGTTCAATGGCGGCGCGGGCAAGGATTTCCTGCTGGGCGGAGCCGGTAACGACATCATCAATGGCGGCGCCAACAACGATACGCTCTTTGGCGACGCCGGCAACGATACACTGAACGGCGGCACCGGCGACGACCTATTGTACAGCGGCGATGGCAACGACACGCTGAACGGCGATGACGGCAACGACGTGCTCTACGCCACCGGCACGACGGGCACCGGCTTGGCAACGCTCAACGGCGGCGCCGGCGACGATTCCTTTATCACCGGCGCGGGGAAAACGGGCAAGGTCGATGGCGGCACCGGGACGGATACCGTTCACGCCAGCACGTTCCTTGACGGCGTGACCTTCAGCAATGTCGAGGTCCTGGATGCGATGGACGGGTTCGCCTATGGCACCGTGGCCCAGCTCAATGCCTTCTCGACCATCACCATCTCGGGTTCTGACCGTCAGGATATCAATATCATCCTCGAGGGCACGGGCGGCACGCTTGACCTGTCGTCCAAGATCACCGGCAACCGCTACGCCGTGGTCACTGCGGGCAATGGCGACGGCATACTGACTGGAGCTGTCAATATCACCGGCACCGGCAACAACGACAGCCTGAGCGGCGGCGATTACAACGATACGCTGAACGGCGGCGCAGGCAAGGACACGCTGGCCGGCGGCAAGGGCAATGACACCTATGTGGTGGACAATGCCGGCGACGTCGTGACCGAGGCGGTCAGCGCGGGCACCGATACGGTGAAAACCTCGCTTGCCAGCTACACGCTTGGTAGCAATGTCGAGAACCTGACCTACACCGGCACTTCGGCCTTCACCGGAATCGGCAACAGCCTTGCCAACACCATCACCGGCAGCACCGCGGCAGACACGCTCTCCGGCGGGGACGGAAACGATACGCTGGCCGGCGGCAAGGGCAACGATACGCTGAACGGCGGCGCGGGCACGGATGTCCTGGTTCTTACCGGAGCCCGTTCGAACTATAGCTGGGTGAAGAACAACGACGGCTCCTATACGGTGACCGACAGTCGGAGCGCGAGCGACGGCGTGGACAAGATTTCAAACATCGAAAATGTAAAGTTCTCCGACCAGACGATCGCCGTGGCGCTGGCAGCAAACAAGGCACCCGTAATCACCTCGGATTTGGGTGGAACCACGGCTGCGATCACCAGCGCAGAAAACCGGATAGCCGTCCGGACAGTGACCGCAACAGACCCGAACGAGGACAAGCTGACCTATTCGATTTCCGGAGGTGCGGACAAGGCCCTGTTCACGATCGATGCTTCGTCCGGAGCGTTGGCCTTCAAGTCGGCTCCCAACTTCGAGGCGCCGACCGACAGCGGCAAGAACAACGTCTACGATGTGATCGTGACGGCAAAGGATGCCGGCGGGTTGAGCGATACGCAATCGATCGCAGTCAAGGTCACCAATACCAACGAAGCGCCGGTCGTGACCACGGCAGCCACAATCAACGTCGCCGAAAACACCAAGACGGTCGCGACCGTTGCCACAACCGACGTGGACGCCAAGGACAAGCTGACCTATTCGATCTCGGGCGGTGCGGATAAGGCCGTGTTCACGATCGACGCTTCGTCCGGAGCGTTGGCCTTCAAGTCGGCTCCCAACTTCGAGGCACCGACCGACAGCGGCAAGAACAACATCTATGACGTGACGGTAACGGCCAAGGATGCGGGCGGCCTGTCTGACAGCCAGGCAATCGCAGTCAAGGTCACCGATACCAACGAAGCGCCGGTCGTGACCACGGCAGCCACAATCAGTGTCTCCGAAAACACGAAGTCCGTCGTCAAGGTCGAGGCGACGGACCAGGACAATGATACCCTGACCTATTCGATCTCGGGTGGCGCCGACAAGGCGCTCTTCTCCATCAACGCTTCGACCGGCGCCCTGACCTTCAAGTCGGCCTCCGACTACGAAGCGCCGACCGACAGCGGTAAGAACAATGTCTACGATGTAACGGTGAAGGTGACCGATGCCGGCGGTTTGGTCGATACCCAGGCGATTGCCGTGAAGATCGACAATATTGCGACGACGAGTCGTTCCACGTCCTACACGCTTACCGCCAGCGAAGACGACCTGACGTTAACGGGCAACGGCGCTCTTCATGGCATCGGCAATGACTTTGACAACATCATCAAAGGAAACAATGGCAACAATGTCCTTTCGGGCGACAATGGCAACGACACGATACACGGCGGCATAGGCTCAGACAGTATTATAGGCGGCGGCGGTGTCGACGACCTCTATGGTGACGCGGGTTTGGACGTTTTCGCATTCAAGAACGTCTCGGACCTTGGCACATCCAAGACGGCAACCGATACGATCTTCGATTTCGACGGCAAGGGCGGCGAGGACATAGACCTCAGAGAGATAGACGCCAACACCAACACGAAAGCGGAAAACGCCTTCAGCTTCATCGGCACCAAGAACTTTTCGAAGATCGCCGGTGAACTGCGCTACGAAAAGGATGGCTCTGGCACCTACGTCTATGGTGATGTGAACGGTGACGCCAAGGCGGATTTCGTCATTCACCTCGACGACGCTTTGACGCTCTCCACGGGTTATTTCATGCTCTGACTCCGAAGCACGGTCTGTGGGGCCGCAATCCGCGCGGCCCCCTTTCCTCCGTCGGACTGAAGAATTCGAATTGGATACGCTCTGGCGAGACGCCGGGCTTTGGCAGTCCGTTTACGAACGCCACCAGAGATCGCTTTGAACTCACATCCTGTGTGCAGCTCAGAACCGAACTCAGCTAACCCCCCCGGTTCAGTCGCGCGACCCGACCAGACAGGGAGTCTGATGGGCCTATGAATGCGGATAACTTTGATAGATACATACCCGGTAGCTGCCGTTGGCAAAGAACGCAAATGGTGCGGATATGGCCTGGTCGGCGGCTGCGGTTGACTGGCTGCAGGAAGCGGCAATGCAGCCGTTGCCGTGTTGACGGATGAACGTCCATATCTATAAACGCAGTAGCGGCGATATTGTCGGCGAAGGAGCTGAATTGTGGCGGATATCGAAGATGAACTCAGGACGCTTCGCAGTGCCCCGCGAGTTCTCGAGGAAAAGAACCGCAAGACCGGTGGTGGTGGCTATCTCTCCAGATCGCCCAGGTACGGGACATGATCGCCGAAAGGGAACGGTTTCGCCTGGATCAAGGTCAATTCGGAAACCCACTGTCCCCTCAACCAATCACCAAAGAACGGGCCTCACGAGACAAACACGACGTTTCGTGATTGCTGGAACTGCCGGGCATGGCGCCCCCGGGATTTGTCCCGCTGGGGATGGAGTGCTGCGTACGACAGGCTACACGCACAACAACAGTGGTGAGGCGAGTGGTTGCTTAGCTGGACGAAAATCGGAGGATCCAAACGTAAAAGCCCCCGACGAACCCATCCAAGCCCACTCACTGAGGGCCCAAAGCTCTCTGCGTGATCCACATAACGACTATGTTGCCGTAGGGCGAAAGTGCGCTATGATCATCAACAGATGATGTGCCGACCACGGATGTACTGGCTGCGGGCCGACAGGAAAGGCCGGGTTCTACCCGGCCTTTTTGTTTGCCGATGGCTGCCGCAAGCAACCTATTGGCAAGCATTCGGTCTGTTTCTTCCAGGACACGGACTCGCCGGCCGCGGCTATTCGCCACTACGCTGAACAATAGGACGCCTGATGTCTGAGAACAAAGTTGCCGTAAAGTCCGGGAGAAAACTGGCCGTCGAAAACGACTTGTGGGAAATAAGAGACAATGGGATGCCTGTTACCTATGTCGACATGCTCACTGAACTCCGCCATCACAACAACGTTATCTATTTGAGCCTCGGACAGTCGATCATCGACGGGAAGAATGAGCCTATCGTCAACATCACGGCGCGGCATCGCATCGACCTTGGAACCGCGAAAAACCTGCATCGTATTCTCGGCGAGGTGATCGCGGATATCATCAAACCAGGCGATAAATCTCAGGCGAATTGATGGGGTGAAGGCGCCCATGCTGCGCACTCCGCAGACGCGAAGGAAAAGAAACGTTAGATCGTCTCAGCATTCGCGGTGTGGCGGCCCTTACTCAACGCCAATCGCAGCGGCCCAGGAAATGGAACCACCCTGCGTGAGTGCTTGCAGGGTGGCTCAAATCCGGTCGGGGAACCGGGCGCTCGGTGAAGTGGTTCTCACAGGGAGGAACTGAGGACCAATTTGGGGCCTAAAAGCGCTCTTTAACCGTCGCTGAAAAAATCGAATGACGTAACCCTGAAATTTCAGGGGCAGAAGGCAAAAATCCTTGCTCCCAATGGCCCGAAGTACCGGATCGGGAACAGCCTTGCTTGACACTCGCGTGCATTATGGCAGGTTGCGCGTATAAGGCGTGGGGCGATAGATGATTGCGACTGACTGGCATGCCAAACTGACGGAACAACACGAGATTGTCAGGATCAAAGCCGAAGAGGCGACGATCCTGCTATCGAAGCCCGACCTTCCCCTTCAAACCGCGTCTCAACTTTATCGTGATGTCGAGAGGCTGGCGCAGAGGTTCGATGAGATCGTCAATCTTCTCGCAGAGGAAATCGATGCCGACACCCGGCTTTCCGAAGCCGCAGAAGCCCTGGACGATTTATGGGCTTGCCTTTCGGTCGCGACCGTCAATCGCGTTCTTGTCCTGCGAGGGCTTGACCCGTTCGGAATTCGGGGTGTTTGTGGGAACGGCTAATGATTGAGGCAGCCAACACCAATCGCCCCTTCCAAGGCAACGCTCTCGCAGCGGTGTTACGCGATCTGGCCCAAATCAACGCGATCGCGCTCAGCATTAAATACGACCTCGCTCCGCTGTCGGAGAACGACAAGGCATTGGGCATGCAACCGCTTGCCCCAACGCAAATCTCCAGTGAACTTGAACACATAGCTGCAATTGTTACCCGGATTGTCCTGGAACATTTGAAGGCTGAGTCCAACGTAGCGACCGGAAACTCGCCTCCCTGGCCGGCGACCCCGGTGCTGATGACTACAGACAACAAAACCATGGGCTGTACATGAGGATTAGTGACGCCAAGCGGTAGTAGGACAAGTTGCTCGGCGGGCATTAAAAGAAGCACTTGATCCGAAGGCTGCGTCAGACAATACTGCCCTCAAGCGGCATGCCGTTTGGGGAATATCGATCTAGACGAGGTCACGTGCGGCGTTTCTCCTTTTCCCGGTTACTAGGCGGAAGACCATTGAGGAAGCTTGCCACTCGCTCGTTGGCGTTGGTTTTTCTTGCGTCGCTCACTTCGATCGCAGAGGCCCAGAATGGTTGCGAGATCGAGGAGGCGCAACGCCTGTTCGGCCAACACCCTCGCCCGACGGCAAAAGTCGAGGGCCTACTTGCGGTCTGTCGAGTCAGCGGCTCGACAGACTATCGCGTTTACATGTTCCTTGGCGTCATCGCCCGAGATGCCGGCGACGCCGAGCTAGCAGCTACGCACTTGCGCAAAGCCCATGAGATGGAACCACAGGAGCCAAATCCGGCGCTCGAGCTTGGCTTCACCCTCGAAGCGAGGCGCCCGAAAGAGGCTCGAATGGTCTATGAGCAAGTCCTGGCGCGCGTGCCGGCTTCGCGGCCGGCCATGCTCGGATTGGCGCGGGTCGCACGCAGCCAGAACAGGCTCGACGAGGCTGGCCGGTTGTACGAACGGCTTCTGTCGGTCGACCCTCAGGATCCCGAGGCGCTGAACGGGATGGCTTGGCTGGACCTGGCCGAACGCAACCCAAATCAAGCGCGCACCAGGTTCGAGCACGTGCTCGAGATCGAACCGACCAACGAGGAAGCGAAAACCGGCCTCTCGAGTTCTCGGGACGTCTACCGCTATCTGCTCGAAACCAGCCCCTTGGTGGTTTCGACCGATGAAGGCACATCGTTGGGCTTCCAAGTACGCGGGACGGCTGGAATCACGGCATTCGACACGCTGGAGTTAGGCTGGCGCCACTATAGCGATGAATTGTCGACCGTATCGGAAATCGGCCTTTCGACTCTGCCGTCGCAAAACATCACTTTAGGTTACCATCGGCTGGTGCCACTCAGTTACGCCTTTTCCCTAGTATACGACTATCGTGACTACTCGGAGCAGCCAACCGAGCACTGGTTCGAAGGCAGCACCACCATATACGTGACCGACAATCTACAGTGGTTCGGCGGTTACCGTTGGTCCTTCGGCGCCGAACAGTACAACGGCTATTTGATTCGAACTGGCGTCACCGCCACCGTCGCGCCGTCCTGGCTGGTGACGGCCACGGTCTACGATTCGCACCAGGCTGCGTTCGACGATTCGCGCAACCTGTGGAGCGGAGCGATAGATGTTACCTACCTTGGGGCGCACAACATGCTTGTCGTCGCTGGTGTCGGCGCTAGCCCCTCCATTGACAACCTCGACCTGCACGCGCGCGCGACCCTGCCCATCAACGACACGGTTGCCTTACAAGTCAACGTATCCCACGATACGATCAACTCAGCAACGAGAGTATCAGGTGGCCTTCTATTCAACTGGTGAAAGGATCAAGCCACGCCAATGCATTATGTACGGGGAAATCGCCGGCTGAACGTCGTGCAACAAATTCCCGGCGAGCGATTGCGCTTGCTGGTCGTCAATGCGGACACCGCCGCGACGAGTATGCTGCGGAGCGCATTTGCCTCCGTGGCCGACGCTGCGCTGGAGGTGACTGCGTCCGCGAAGACCGCAATCCGGCTGTTGTCGGCCGAGCCCTACGACCTCGTGGCAGTGGATCCGGCGATAACTACGGGCGGCTTCGCGCTAATTAAATACATCAAGGACAACTACCGCTGGACGGAAACTCTGATCGCCACTCACAATCAGGAGCCGCTGTATCTGCGCGAGGCGATCAGCTGCGGTGTCGACGGTTTGTTGTTCAGGCCAGCGGGTTCCGCCGAGTTCGTCGAGCAGGCCCTGCTTCTCGCAAGAGAGGCCAGCGCGCGACGCCGTCGACAGCAGAAACGCGTTCTGGCGATCGGTGCCCATCCCGATGACGTCGAGATCGGCTGCGGCGGCGCGCTGGCCGCGCACTACGACGAATACGATTTGCTGCATATACTGACGCTGTCGCGCGGAGCAGCGGGCGGCGATACCGACATCCGCGCGACCGAGGCGCACAACGCCGCTGCAATGGTTGGCGCACAACTCAAGTTGGAAGACCTCCGCGACACTGACATCGACGCAGGTGCGGAGACGATCTCGATTATCGAAGCCGCGATCCACGAATTGCAAGCCACGCATGTATACACCCATTCGAACGAGGACACGCACCAGGACCATCGCGCGGTTCACGCTGCCAGCCTGGTGGCAGCGCGCGGCGTGCCCAACGTATATTGCTATCAGTCTCCCTCCTCGACGATGGACTTTAAGCCTCACCGTTTCGTCGACATCACGCACTACATCGACAGGAAGATCGACCTGATCGGAGCCCACAAAAGTCAGGTAGAATCCATGGAGTCGATTCAGCCCGATATGATACTTTCGACGGCTCGTTACTGGGGCCGGTATGCCGGCCATGTACTGGCCGAGCCGCTGCAGATCGTTCGCGAGCGCGACAGCAATTCGGGCTCGAGCCGGCCAAGGATCAGGCCCGCGGCAATCTTATTCACCGCCGAAGGCGACAGTGAGGGGGGCGAAACATGAGGATGCTGGTCACGGGCGCAGGCGGCGCATCTGCTATCAGCATCTGGAAGAGCCTTTCGGCGGACCATGAACTTCACATGGCCGACATCGACCCGTTGGCCACTGGCCTCTATCTCGTACCGCCGGACCGCCGGATCATTATTCCGCGCGGCGACGCGCCCGAACTCGTTCCAGTTCTCCATCGCGCCTGCAAGGAACGGCACATCGAGGCTCTGGTGCCGACGGTCGACTTCGAGTTGGCACCACTGGCCGCGGCGCGCGACAGCTTCGCATCAATTGGTGTCGAGCTGCCGATCTCACCCGTAGAATGCCTGCGCACCTGCCGCGACAAGCAGCTCCTAATGGACGCAGTGCGGGGCAAGGTACCCATCCCCGACAGCGAGCCACTCACCGAGGTGGTGGCCGCTAGGGTCGATTCTTTTCCACGCTTCGTCAAACCACGCGAGGGCGCGGGCTCGCGTGGCATCGCCAGGATCGACAGCCGCGCCGATCTCGACATACAGCCCAAGGACGGCTCGCTGATGTTGCAGGAATATCTGCCAGGCGAGGAATATTCGGTCGATATCTACGTGAGCCGAGACGGCCGTGTCATCGCCGTCGTTCCGCGCGTTCGCATGAAAATCGATTCCGGTATCGCCGTCGCTTCACGCACGATCAAGGCACCTGAAGTGTCCGAAGCAGCCGTGCGCACGGCTGAGATCATAGGCATTCGCGGGACCGCCAACATTCAGTTCAAGCGCTCGGCAGAAGGTGTGTTCAAGCTCCTCGAAGTTAACCCACGTTTTCCCGGAACCCTCCCGCTGACCGGCGCGTCGGGCGTCGATATGCCAAGGCTGATGGCCGACGAACTCGCAGGCCATAGGTTGCCGGCTGGGCTGCTTCCTTTTAAGGAGCTAATGGTCGTTCGCTACTGGAACGAGCACTACCTTGATGCCCGCGAATGGGAGGCATTGTGCCTCCAGCATTGACCTGGCTCGTCCGCCATGGCCAAAGCACCTCAAATGCTGGCTTGCCGGTGACCAGTTTCGGCGATGTTCCGCTGACTGCGCTGGGTCACCAGCAAGCGCGCGAAGTCGCGAACAGGGTCCAGCACCAGCCTGACATGCTGATCGTGTCACCGTTCCTGCGTGCCCGTGCCACCGCCGAGCCAATTTGTGCCCGCTGGCCGCTCGCGCGATGTGAAACATGGCCGATCCACGAACTAACCTATCTCAGCCCGGCGCGGTGTCACGGGTCGACGGTCGAGACGCGTCGCCCCGTGGTCGAGGCGTATTGGCTTCTTTGCGATCCTGACTACACGGATGGGCCGGATGCCGAATCGTTCCGGTCATTCATGACGAGATTGCTTGAGTTCCATAATCGACTAAACTCGGCCGACGGTGACTTCGTTGTGGTTGTCGGCCATGGGCAGTTCTTCCGCGCCTACTTGTTGGGCCTGAGAGAGGGTTTCACGGTCTCTTCCCACTGGATGGAGCGCTATCGGAAGGAAGAAACCGCTCGTCCGATGGCTAATGGCGAAATCGTCGAACTCACAGGAGAGGCACTGAAACGATGCCAAGACTGATCAAAGAGCAACGAGATAGGCTGTCACCAGTAAGGTCGTGATGAGGATTATCGCCAGTTCGTACCAGAAGATGCGTCGTTCATTGCGGACGTCCTGAGACTTTAGTGTATCGAATATGTTGGCGGCCGCTCTTTCGTCGGAATCCTCGCCCTTCCGGTCTTGATCGTTTTGTCCCATTTGAGATCTGACTTTCTGATTTCCGCCACGATAGCGGCGACCCCGATCGCGCACAACATTGGGCCGTAGCCGACGAGCACCAGCAGGGCATTGCGCAGCCAGTTTGGCGCACCTGCCTTGTCCATTCGATAGACGCACCACGCCGCTGCGATCGAGATTGCCGACCATCCGAGGATGGCATGCACCGCGAGACTGCCCCACGACCAAGCGTCGGGCTTCTCCAGTTTGAGGCCAATGAACGGCGTCAAAAGGGCAATCGCCATCACTCCGATTGAGAGCAGTCCGGGAAACGCAATACCCTCGAACCACGAGCGTCTCGCGGCAGTCGGATCGATGCCAAAAGAGAACATTGTCTGGAAAAGATAGGCGACCAACGTAACGCCCGAAGCAACGTAGAAGGCTCCCAACGCCCAGGGTGTCCAGAGATGATAGAGACCGATGGCACCGATCGAACCGGCCAACATGAAAAGCGGCATCAGAGTGATGCTGAACCAAAGGATGCCGAACGCCCAATTGCCAAGTAGAGCGCTGCGGCCGGGCTTGAACCAGATATCGCTGAAGGCCCGCATGATCTGCAGGTTGCCGCGCCCCCAACGGAGACGCTGTCTCCAAAAGGCCGCGAGGCTGTCGGGTTCCTCAGCCCAAACAATCGCATTGGGGTCTATCAGCACGCGATGGCCTACGAGTTGCGTCTGGAATGTTGTGTAGGTGTCTTCAGCCAGCGTACTGGTATCTATCGCACCACCGATTGCGATTAAATTGGCGCGACTGTGGAGTTGCGCTCCACCAGCCATACAGGCTAGCCCGCCCATAACGTTCTGCGTACGTCGCGCGGCCGCCTGGGCCGCGATGTATTCAAATCCGATGAACCGCGACAGCAGCCGACCGGGATGACTGCCCTCCTTGACATAGGCCGTGACACCGCCGACTTCCGGGTCGGCCAGATGGCGGACCATGCGCCGCAAGGTCATTGCCTCGAAGAGGACATCGGCGTCCATGATCATGACGGCCTCGGCCCAATCCTCGGCAAGGATCACCTGAAGCCCGTGATTCAGTGTGTGTGCCTTTCCCTCGCCACCTCTTTCGCGTCGCAGATAAAAGACAGAACCGGGATACTGCGCCACCTTGGCATTCATGACTTCGGGCGTATAGTCGGTGCTGGCATCGTCCACAATGTAAAGGCGCCAGGAGCCGGGCGGATAGTCGATGCTCATCAAAGCATCAATGCTGGGGCCAAGCACATCCGCTTCATTCCATGCCGGCAGCACGAATGCCACGCGCGGCGTGTCTGGCCCAATCCGGGAATAGTGATTCCACATGCCGTGGAGGCCGACGATCAAAAACTGGGCGAATGATGCGCATGTCGGCACCATTCCCATCAACACCAAGAGCAAAAAAATGACCGCCAGCGTATTCGTCATACGGCGCCCACTATCAGACCGAATAGGCTGTTCGGCAAGTCTTCATTTCGAGATCGACCTGCGGCACACAAAGCTGGGGAAATGCTAAACTCGCGATGGCGTATAAGGTCTGACGAACACTCGTGATACCCTTGCCCAGTCTTTTGACATAACCACTTCGCCGTTCAGCAATGGCCTCTCCCACCATATGTATTTTAAATTGCGACCGGCTTGTCGTTCTCAGCCATCGCCGCACAAACTCGTAAGCAACGAATCCATCCATAATGGCTAAAACTCACCTCCATCGCCGACGATCTTGGCGCTGTTGACTAAGGAAAACAAGACGATAGGCTGGACATGATGATTCGTGACCCTGGATAAGATGGTGCCGTTGAAGCGTGTATTGGAAAAAGTCGGCGACGACTGGATAGCGATTGTGGACCTCGCTGCCATCGTCGCAGGAGTCCCCGGAGAAAAGGTGACCAAGTCAGTCGCGAACGGGACCCGCCTACGCTGCCGACAGCTCGTTGAAGCAGGCTTGGTCGAGTTTGGATACCAGGAGCTAACGTCGGGCGTGGTCTGGAAGCACCGCGGTGAACAACGGGTTCGCCTGGTCGTTAGACGCATCTGTTCGCACGGCTAGCTTCTCACCACCATCGACGAACGGTCCAGGAAAAACTTCCGGTCAGTGGTGATCCATAACATTCAGACGTGCTCGAATTTTGCAGCAGCTACGCTGTAATATAGGCGATGAAGCTATTTTCGGTGGCCGGTTTCGCCTTTCGCTATCCGGAGGCGCGGGCCTCCGCCCTACTTTACACCGACCCTGCTCGGATATGACGGTTTTAACTATTCTCTAAAATGAACCGAAACGTTCCCCTGCTATCGACGCGGGAAAAGGGGAAGGTGACGGGCGGTCGCATACAGTTCCATTTGCTCAATGACACAACGTGCTAGCGGCTGGTTTCCCGGTTGTCATCGGGGATGGCCCAAACGGTGAGGAAAAAAAGCTCCCAATCATCCGCTGTTTACGCATGTTCGTGCGGAAAGTGCCGGGGGAGATTATGGCCGCGAAAGAGAACGAAGTCTTGGCAGGTAGCCTCGCTGTCAACATCGGAATTGCTAAGGCATGTACGCTTCGAAGCGGCCCTCACGATATTTTCTTCGTTCTTGGGCTGATTGGATGCGTCGTATACCGTCGCCTCCCGGCCGTGACAAAAACGACACGTGCACGCGAAAAATGATTCTGGCGTATGGAAGCATTGCGGCCGCTGTGTTTAATCTCGGATATTAGAGTGTTTTAATAAAAGGCCCGGGCATGCACGATTATCGCCTTGACCAAAAAATTACGTTTCTGACAGCAGAAATTCTTCTGTCTCAGAACATAGACTTCAAGCACCCAAGTTTCTTCTCCCGTTTTTTCGACCTCGAAGCCGAGATGAACAAACTCTCCGAGCCAGAGATCAGCAGGCGGTTTGCTATGGTGCAATCGCAATTAGAAGATGCCGACATTGATCGGCTGCTCCGAAATTTCGCGACCAACTTGGAACACCACCAGATCGCCAAGAGGCTGTCGTCGTTGAAAGCTGCATTGGCGGCGCTTCAACCACCCTCCCCTGAACGAACGTTCCTTCGTCGTATTTTCGGTTTTAGGGCATAGACGGGTTTCGCACTGACGCAGAGCCGGGCGCATGCCGTCTTGTCTCAGTACAAAAACTGTCGACGCAGGTGACCCGACACCCATACCCTGAATCAATCGCAGTGATCCTGTGGCTACCAAAACGCCGCTGTCAGCGGTCGCGGCACGCCCCATTCGGAGCCTTGAGGACGCGAGGAAGCAGACCACGGTATAGGGGGGCGCGTCACCCAGCGGATATGCAAGGGGCAACCAGTGGTCGACAAGAGCGACGAGAAAAAATAGGGCCCTCGCCTTAGCGAAGGCCTTGCGATTATATTCTCTCGAAAATTGATGCACCCCAATAAGGGAAGCATATTAGGACTAGCCCAGGTTGGCTAGTACTCCCATTGACGACGGGATGCTGCCGGGATCCCTTCGATGGTGGGTGAGGGCCTGTTCAAAGCTCGTTCACGGACGAGAAAATCTCGTGTTCATGCGCCATTCGTGCACCCTTACAGCGAAAAGGAAGTGAAAGTACGCGACATTTACTTTAGAGTTGCATAATAATGCAACGAAGGGGGTTGCAATGGGTCGGGTACGGGTCGTCGTCGCGAAGTTCCAAGACGTATGGGTAGCGTCGTTTTTTTACGATGGCTGCTCCGAACACCGGGGATTCCTGACGCAAGGAGAGGCTGAGGAATACGCGAGAAAACGCGTACGACGGTCGAAGGCAGTTTCAGGAGGCACCGTTTGATAAGATGGGTGCCCGTTTACGCCATAGCCTCCACCTACGTGTGGCCTTGATCCCACTTGAACTGAGAGCCTGCGCTTCACGATGGTCTTTGTCGGGCATCTATCGCTGCTGCAAACGTCACGCAGAAGTCATGTGCCGCCGCCGCCGCCTCGTTCTCGTCTTTAAACGGACCCAGAACAGTGACGAAGCCTGCAACATCAACAGAAATCGTTTTGGAGTCTGGATCGAAGCTAAAGGCCCCACTCAACGGACCTGTCACGCTCGTTGTCATCGAAAACCTCCGGTTCGATTAGATGGATGGGCGGTGATCGCGCCAACCGAAACAACCAATCCCGCGCTCTTCAGCGGCAAGCGGGATCATCATCTTCACGCTGAGGTGCGATCTGAGAGTGTTGCGGCAGGCAGCAACAGCGCGCTCGTAGCGCTCGTCCCGCTTTAGCGGCCACTCGTATTCTGGAAAATCGAGTGCTTGGTAGACGCCGCTAAACGTCCGCACCAAACCATTTGGTAGCTTTCCTCTGAAAGGAACACTCCATTCGATATCGCGCATAGCCGTTTTCCTCCCGACTGACTGCGTTTCTTGCGAGATGCGGGATACTTTGGAGAGTTGCTAGAAATTTCAAGAGAGGTGGTGGCGCGAAGCAGTTTTCAGCCGGGGATTGTGCAAATTGTGCGGGTCTCCGTCCTAGGCCGGGACGGCAGGGTGAATCAACAAGCCCTCGGTGCCTCCGCCATCCAAGCCTAAACATCGAGGGCTTGCCCGTTTGTAGCTACCAGAAAAGGATAACGCAGGTTGTACGAATTTACCAGTACCCCTCATTTGCACCGGTGGTTAGACGATACGTCTATTGGATGAGTTAACCACCCGATCGCACTGACAGACTTTCCACTATCACCTTGATGGCGATCGATCACAGTCGCGACTGTCAAAGCCAATAGGAATAGATCACGATGCTCATTGCGCTGGTCGTGTATTTCGTCATGGCGTTCATCTTCGTGGTGTTCTCCTCTTTGGAGGGGGTTGAACCGCAGCCCTCTTGGAGGCCGACCAGGGTTCTGGGATTATTCATCGCGATCGTTTGGCCCGGAATTCTTTTACCCTTCTGATAACGCACTTTGCAATGACGCCCGAACACCCGCAGAACGCGGCCCTGAACTCTGCAAAGGCAATGACTGCACGCAACGAATTGCATAGAACCGACCCTGTCGTCGCGAGCGCCAGCCTGCGTCAGAAATCGCCCGGTCGCTTGGGACTTCCGGAACGTTCTCAATATAGGTCGATCCGCGGGGAAGGCAGGTCACGCCTACCCCAGCTCCGTTTTTTTGCGATAGCGTCGGAGCCCTAAGCCTTGAATCGATCGAACGCCGAGAGGCTTTGCATGGGCGGGTTTGCGTCATACCTGTAGATGTCAGTTTGCAGCCAAGCGAGCTCGTCATCGGCAAGATGCTCATCCACCTCGATCCACCAGGATTTCGGGCGACCATCGCTGCCATCCGACCAGCGGTATCCCCTGCCCTTCAGATGTTCCTTGAGATCGAAGGGACTGTGCTCGGCATAGATGCGAACGCGGGATTTCTGGCTTGCACGATAGAGTTCGCTGAACGGCGTGATGGACGAACCTTCAACCTTCTGGTCGAGCACCTCCAGAAGCGCGTGACAATCATCGACGGCACGATGCCCTTCATGAAAATATCCCGCCTGGCCGATGAGATAGCCAAGTTTCGTGCCCTCGAAGCCGCGACCGGCCCAATCGACCTCGGAAACCGAACAGGCCCAGGCTTTGTCGGCAAAGATCGGCGAAAAGGCTTCGCAGAACGGCCTGTCAAACCCGGCATTGTGGGCAATGATCAGGTCCGCAGGTCCGACGAGTGCCTTCACCTGAGCCATATTGATCATCTGGCCCGCGACGTCAGCATCGGTAATTCCGGTCAACCGTGTAATCTCGGCTGGTATCGGACCTGACGGCTCCTGTAGCCCGCCATAAACGGCGTGAACCTCGCCGACCTGGCCAACCGCGTTGAAGCTGAATGCCACAAGCCCGATCTCGATGATTTCGTCCTTTCGGGCATTGAGACCTGTCGTCTCGGTATCGAGAACAATTCCACGCAGCGGAAACGCATCATCGACGTCGGTGACGATACGGCGAGACTCAAGCTTGCTGAGAATGCGATAGCGACCGGTTGCCTGGAGATAGCGAACCATATCGTCTTCCGACATGCCGACCGGCCGGCGCGGTCCGGGACGATTTCCTGTCGGCGCCGGGCGCTGCTCGATCTCAAACATGTCGTACTGGGTGCTCATGCCATTCGTCCCAAACCAGTAGTGTTGAACTCTGCGTCCGCCGTCCTTAGCCGGTTTTCTGCTGCACCGATCCGTTGAGCCGCAGCAACGCCATCAGCATCGGTCCAATGGAAAACTCCCCTCGCCGCGCGCGCGCCGTGAGATCCCGCAGATAGCCGCCGGCCGAGTTGATGTGCCCGGCCCGCTCGAGAATGCAAGCAATCGCGACCGCGGCATTCTCGGCCCCGAGCGCTTCGCAGGCCTCCTCGTAGGCCGACGGGCTGACGCCGAGCATCGATCGAACCACCACGGCAGCGGTGCGCATGTCGCGCCAGTTCTCGATCTTGCCCCCCTGCCCGTAAGCGGACATCTCCGGGCAGGCTCGCAACACCAGTCCCAACGGAAACACCTGCGGCGTCTCCCGCTTCGGCTCGTTGTGTGGCACGGCCGGTTCGCCCTGCTCGTTTTCAGAGCGAGGTTCAAGTTCATAGCTGGATTTGGTTTTTGAATTCTGTATGTGCTGACGGTGTTCGCCATCAATGGTGACGGTTTTTTCTGAAATCAGCTGAAGTTCCAGCAGGTTGATCACTTCTTCATGCAGAAGGTCGAGTTCCTCGGCGCATCCGGACAGTTCCTCACCGGATTTTACCTTCGAAAGACGTCCGGCAGCGGCGATGTAGTGACCTTCAACCATGCCCCAGTCACCGGAAGCCCCCTCCTCCATGGCGGCAGAGATCAGCTTGCGGATATCTCTACGGCGCAATGAAATCCGTTCTTTCAGGATTTTGAGGCGCCGTCGCTCTTCGGCGACATCCTGCGCCATCAGCGCAAGCTCTTCGGCGCGGGCAAGAAGCGGTGCCAGGCTGAAGCCATAGGCGGTTTCGATCGCCCCGTCCCTGCCCTTGCGGGCATAACGCTTGCCGTTCGGGCTGTCGTTTCTATGGATCAGGCCGGCATCGACCAGCAGTGCCAGGTTCTCGCGAAGTGTCGTGCCGGCAATACCGTTGGCGCGTGCTGTCAGCTGCGCATTCGACGGGAACACCACGAGGTTTTCGTCGTCGCTCAGTTCGGTCTCCGGATAAAACGTCAGCAAGGCGTTGAGAACCGCCAGGGCACGGTCCCGCAGGCCCAGAATGGTGCGGGCATCGCAGGCGTCACGGTAGATCTTCCATTTGTCGACCGACCTGCCCTGCTTGGCGCCCGCTGTCTCCAGCTGCCCCCTGATCAAGGCAAGCGTCATCGGCCGCCGCCCGAAGGGCGTCGTCACACTTCCACTCTGCATTTCCTTCACCTCTCAAAAGGCAAAAGAAATCCGCTCACCAAAACGATGCCAAAGACTCTTGACTGTGATTCGGGGAAATGCGATTCTCTAGTTGCTAGACACGAGAAGGGCTTCCACGACGGTAACGTTTGGGGGCCTTTTTCTTTTGCGGTTTAGTCTCCTGTTTTCTCTTGAACGCCGAGGCCGGCGATATATTCGTCGTGCAAAGCTTCGATTCTAGAAGCCATGAAGTCGACGAATCCGGCAGTGACTGCCTTTTCAAATCTCAGCGTTGAGCCGCTCTTTGCATGGCTCAATACCGCCAAGGTAATGCCTTTTGAAACAACGTTTGTTGCGCCCAGTGCCGATCGGGACGATCCTGCGTTATGATCCAGCGCCGCAAGAACCTTTGCAAATCTATGCTCGCTCGGGGCAGCATTCAGGCTGGGAACCAGAGTTGCCTGCGCGCGCCGCACAGCATCGGGGTTTGCCGACCACTTCTCGGCGAACTCGACCCATCGGCGGCGGCCTATGTCCTTTGCCGGCCCGATCCTGACAAGAATATCACCGGGAACCGTGCCCGCGACGCGCAGCATTTCCGAGATATGAGACTTGCCCGTCGATAGGGACGCGGAGATAACGTCCCTGCTGAAGCCAGCATTCTCCTGCGCCAACGCGAACGCGCATTTCTCGATGAACGATAGATCATTGCGGTTTGTATTTTCTTCGCCCTGAAAGACGACCGCCTGCTCGTCAGAGAGATCCCTGATCGTGGCTTTGAACTTTATGGCAAGCGTCCGCGCAGCCGCCAGACGCCTGCGGCCGTAGACGATCTGAAAACACCCGGGACGTTCAGGATGCGGACGAACCAAGCCGGGCACGATCTGTCCGCGCACGCGGATCGATTCGACGATTTCCGCGACGGACGTGGAATGCGCCATGTCTTCAAAACGGTCACTGATCGCGGAGTTGAGGATTAGATCGGGATCCAGTTCAACAACATGCTCGCCGTCCTTCAGAAGCTTGTCGGCAAGTTGTCCGCGTTCCTGAATTTCCCGTATCCCTGCAGCTACCTTTTGCAAATGGGGCGATGCGGTCTTGACTTCGAGACGAGCAGGATCCGGCATCTCGGTCCGGTTTCCCAGCACATTTGCAAACAGACCTTTCGAATCCTTCAAGCTCATTCCCGCCCCCACGATCTCCAGAGCAAATTCTCAATTTCCGAATTTGCCGCATTGATGGATTCCATCGCCCGATCATAGGTTTTCGGCGCGGAAAATCTGGCACGCTGAACCTCGTATAGGCTTTGTTTCCACGTCAGCGCGTCGGCCACTGCGGCAGATTTTATGACCATGTTCAAGAGCAGGTCCTCGCCAAAAACTTGCCGCATGAGGGCCGTCATATTGGCTTGAGGATGATCGTTGGGTTCGAATTTTGTCACAAGAAACTTTGCAAAGTCCCATTGCGCGGATGTCCCCATGTCGCTCAGGATCTGCATGTAGGACGCAGCGAGTTCCAGAAACTTGCCGGTTGAATCCACATCGAGCATGTGTGCCGGAACCGGAATAAGCACACCTGTCGCAGCCGTAAGAGAGGAAAGCGTGAGAAAGTTCAGCGAGGGCGCTGAATCCATCAGGATCACATCGTAGTCGTCTGCCACCTGTTCCAGCGCCTGCGAAACGCGCAGGAGGAAACTGGTGCCGCCGCTCTTTCTCATCTCGAGTGCCACCGATGTTTCGAACTCGGTGAGATCCAAGCCAGCGCAGATCACATCTAGGCCGACAAGGTGGGTTTTGTGAATCAACTGCTTTGTGGGGACTGGATCGTCAAAACGAATGGCCGAGAACAGCGTATCGCCCTCGCGGGCATCGAAGCCCGGCAGGGATCCGTGCAAGCTCGTCAGTGACGCCTGCGGATCGAGATCCAAGGCCAGAACACGGTAGCCTTTCAACGCCAGGAAATGCGCCAGATGGATCGTCGTCGAGGTTTTGCTCGAACCGCCCTTAAAATTCGTCACGGCAATAATCTGGCACTCCTCGCCCTCAATCCGGCGAGGATTTATCCACTTCTTTCTGCCATGTTCAGACAGGTACGTTCTCAGTTCGAGCACTTGCTCAAGCGTATACAAGCGCCGACCATTAGCCGTTACCTCCGGCGTCGGCCCTTTTTCCTTGAGAGAAATCTGCCTGATATAGGCTTCGGTAACGTCAAGAAGTTCGGCAACTTCAGACGATGCAAACTTCCGCATCGTTCGACTGGCATCAGGCGGGAATTGAGCCATACTCAAATTTTTCAGCGCCAATTCCAGCTTTCCGGAAAAGGTCTGCATAAAATCCAGGCTACTCAGTTGGCGACGCATCAAAAAACCTCATTCATCGATCGTTCCGAGTTAGCATGCAGTTTGGTTAACAAACAATCAGCGCTGCCAAGTCTACGGTAAAAATCGATAATTCGGCAAAATGCCGTAGCTTCACAGTAGCTCGATTCGCGTGACGAGTCCAAGGTGCAAGTAGTTCCCCGCGGGGAATGCGGAGGAAACAGTTCCCCGCGGGGAACGGGTTGCTGGTTGCGTGGTTTTGCAAGGCAATAGGGCGGCCCCCTCGGCCGCCATTCCCGTCACCCTGGAGCAGAATAGAATGCGCGAGCATCTTCCGAAAATGCCTTTCGCGCTGCCGTCGACGTATAGAACATATGTCCGCCTCGATAGAGTTTAATCTCCACCCGCCCCGCAACAAGCGCTGGCGGCAGATGATCGAGCACATATTTGCTAAAGCCATAAGGCGTGAGCGCATCACTATATCCGTGCGCCACCATCACTCGAAACTGGGGAATGACCGATAGAAGATCGCGGATGTCCGTCGCCGCGCTGGCGGTAACGCGACTTTCGTCACCCCGCCCACCGCTCCATTTCCATTCATGGTTTACATCCTCATTGAGCAGGATGTAGGTCATATCAGTTCTAAAGCCGAGCTCGTCGCGGGCGTAGGAAGCAAAGGCGGCGCCGTAACCCCGGGTGAAGCCATCAAGGATCGGATCATCATTCTGACTAGTGGCCGTTTCAGGATAGGCATCGACAGCCGAATGCCCCGCATCATAGGGACTAACTACCCTGCCCGCGCCTGCAGACTGCTTTTGATAAATGTCTCCAACAAAGCCGCGTGCTCCCGACACGTACTGTTGCGGAATACCCGTCAGCGCAGAAACACGGGCATAAAGTTCGTCCGACGACGTCCCCTTCAAGGGTGGACCTGCGAGCGAGACGAGATAGTCGGTCATCGCAAAACGCTCGGCGTCATTGACCAGTTTCGGATCAAACGCATTCCTGCGTTCGAGGTAAGCTGCCGCAAGCGACGGAAGCTGCAGCGCTGCAGCTAGAGGATCGTCGTCGGCGCCCCACAAAAACCGGCCCTCGATCATCGGTGAAATCATCACGACACCCGAGACGAGAATCCCCTGCGTATCTTTCAAAGCGGACGCGACTTTGGCCGCTCGAAATCCACCATAGCTCTCACCCGCGAGATATTTCGGAGACGATACGCGCCCGTTCTTCTGCGTATACAAGGCAATGACCTTGGCAAGGCTTTCGGCGTCCTGACGGACCCCATAGAAGGTTTTGCCATCTTCATTGCTGGCCGCGCGGCTCCAGCCGGTTCCGACGGGATCGATGAGGACCAGGTCGGTGAACGCAAGCCAGCTATCCGGATTGTCGCTGAGGAATGGCCGGGTACCATCATCCTGATGCCGTCCAAATTCGAGGATGCGTGGACCAAACAGACCAAGGTGAAGATAGGCTGAAGCCGCACCCGGCCCACCGTTGAACACGAAGGTAAGTGGACGGTTGATCGCGGCGGACCTGGCAACATGGGCGGTATAGAAGACTTTGGCAGCGCGCGCGCCGGACTGACCAAACAGCTCAAGTGTGCCGGCCGTGGTCGTGTAGGGCAGGGCCTCATGATCCGTCTTCAGACTGTGCTCGGTGACCGAATCTGGTGGGATCAGGCTGAAGATTCCACCGGACACGGTTGGTTTCGGCTGCCGGTCACCTGCCTCCTGCGCCCAGAGGGGCGCGACGAGAAGCGCGAAGAACACCGCAGCGATGTTGTTAATATGGGTCGCTCGCACGTTATCACCCCTCTTGGCAAGCTTCGCTCCAAGGAGTGTAATGCAGTCGACCTCGCTTAGCGAACTCAACTCAACTTGATCGCGCCATGGCAAATGAGGGTCGGGATTGACAGTGAACGCTGTCTCCTTCCTTTTGCTCCGACCATAAAGCAGCGCTTGCCGCCAAGTAGACCGGACAAAAATTCCATGAATGTTGCACGCTACGCCGACACCATCGCAGACCTGAGGGTACTGTTAGCCGAACTGGACCGGACGCCGGAACAGTTCCAGACATTCGATGTACGCCTGGAGCTGGCCGCAGCCGGAAGCCTCGTTGTCTACGAAACAAAGCGGCGAAAAGGCCAGACGGACAGTCTCTATTATGGCCGTTCCGCCACCGGCCAGAACCAGCAGATTTCACAGGCAACGGCGTTCTCCGCCATCGACCGGTTTTTCGCGCTCGGGCAATTTGCTGCTTTGACTGGCCAGATGACAACCGGCAGTGCCTCAAAGCCGCAATCGGTGGACGCGCAATATCCGCACTGCGCCGTCAACTTTTCCTATCGCAAGAAAGGCCAACCCGTTGCGCGCTCCATGCTGATGGTTTTCGTCGGATTCAATGATGAAGCCGATGCGTTGCAATTTGTCACAACGTTGGATGACTTATCAATGTTCGTAACGCAGCGACCGCACAATACCGCGAAGGCCCATGAGTGGAAATGAGCGAGGAGACGCTAAAGGTTCAGAGCGTACCGTGTATGCCGGCGTTCTCCCTGTCGCAAAAGCGCACCCCTCGCCACTAGGTCCACAAGATCGCGCGTCGCCGTTGCCCGTGAGGTCCTTGTGATCGCGATGTAATTTTCAGCGCTCAGTCCAACTATGAACCCGGATGGTCCTTCCCGGAACATGCGGGCGATGGCTTTCTCCTGACGGACATTGAACTGGCCGCGGAACCGGTCATAGAAACGTGCCTTGGAAATATGGAATGCGACGCGCTTGAGGGTAGTTTGCTGTGCCTTTAGCACCGTCTCCGCGAAGTACACGAGCCATTCTGTGACATCGAGGATACGTTGATTTTGCTCTAGCTGGTCGTAGTAGGCCCTTCGACTATTCTCGATGGTGTGCGCAAGTGCAATGAGGCTTGGCCGCTCAATATTCTGAGCCAGCGACTTCTCCGCCAGCGCCCGGCCAATTCGGCCGTTGCCATCTTCAAACGGGTGGATGCTCTCAAAATAGAGATGGCCGAGACCAGCGCGTGTCACAGCGGGCAGGGGAGTGGCACAATTCGGCCCCGATCTGTTGAACCATTCGACATAAGCCGTCATTTCACGAGGCACCTGCCTGGATGGTGGAGCTTCGTAGTGAATGATCGGCTTGTCGTGCCGACCGGAAACGAGATGCATGGCATCGTCATGAACCCGGTACCCGCCGATGGTGCCGATGTGGCGGTTTCCACTCATCAACATGTTGTGCCAACGAAACATGGTCGTACGCCTCCGAGGAGGGCCGCCTTGCTAAGAAGTGAGGCGAACTGGATGCTCTGTCTATATGGACGTCAATATAGACAGTGTGAGAACCGTGGATTTAACGATAGAGAAGCGGCCGCAAGTTAGCCGCATGGAGATTGTCGATAGCATTGCGGCCGCCGCGTAAACAGCTCCCGGAACAACGCTTCCGAACGCTCCAAGCCTTCAACGGTCAGGATCAATGACTTCGACTTGTTGACTGGGTCGCCGATCAAGCCCTTCTTGTGAAGCCGATCCGTCGTTGCCCAGTCGAAGCCCTTCCAGGCACAACGCTCGTTATGCAGCGTCAGCCATAACAGCGCCAAAACGGCATCGTCGATCTTGTCCTCATCGATCTCCATCAACCGACGTTAGCACGCGCGGCGCCCAAAATCCTGCGGCCCTGCTCGGATGGATACACATGGTCTCGTGGTCGAGCGGAAGGCTCCAGGAACTATATACATCGATCATTATCTCAGCGATGCCGCGCTCCTGCGGCCTGACAGGGCGAGCGTCGACATCGAGACCGAACTGGCGACGCAGGGAGGACTGCACGCTCAGACGATCGAGCATTTCACCCTCGATCTCCGACGTTTTCACCGCCTCGTCGCTGAGGAGTTCAATGCGCAGAAGGTCACGTTCTTCAGCGCTGAGATGACGGATCGCGCCGATTATCTCGCTGGAGGAAGAAAGGAACCGATTCTCGAACGGTGTGATCTGCACAGGGTCATAGGCGAAGTGCGGCCAGCCTTTTTGTGTCCAATTCCAACTCATGAGTTATAGGAAACCCCCTCTATACCTCACAATACCGCATATAAGTGATTTACAGACATCCAATCTATCCATCAGTCCGTTTCATAAGGCAAGCCCACGGCAGACATTGTAGCGGCCGGAAGCACGGCATCCCATGAAGCGCGCTAATCGCAGATATGGAAAAATAGTGCACGCTGCCGCTGTCCGTAGCGGCAAGGGGTGGGCTGTCCCTAACGGCAGCGTACCCTCGTAGTTTACCGCCGCGATGCGGCGGCGAAATTTGGGCAATTACGCCCGAGACGTTCTTCAACTGGCCAATATCAAAGCTTCTAGCCGGCCCGACCTTGGCGAGACGCCGTACCTTTCCAATTCCTCGCCATTCCCTCAATTGCGAGCTTGGCGTCGGTTGGGAAACTGGCCGATCGAGTTATTTTCTTAACGCGGCTAGCGACGGCAGAGGCGACGGCTCTGGGGAGCACAGTTTGTCGTCCAAGGATTACAAAATCCCCGATTTCTGACTCAAGTTCAATCACCTCCGATAGGCGGTACTTATCGATAGTCATGCGCAGGTTCGGTGCCACACGCCCAAGGCTGCCCGGCCTTAACATCCTAGTATCACATCATATGGGCGTTCAGCGAATTTGCGACGGTTACAAGCCATCCAATGTCATGTGGCAGAAACCAAGGCAATCGCAGCAGGGGAGGGCGAGGCCTGTCTTTGCGTCCCATTTACTGCTATACCTTACGAGCCATTCGAGAACTGGGCATTTAACCGGCATTATCAGTCGTTACGAGGTCAAGACGGGCGGTGCGGTTTCAAGCAGGTATACCAACTTAACCGCTCTCAATCAGGCACCTCTGGCCGCTAGTCCATCGAAGGCGATGGGGATGTCCCTCGAAATCCGACTGGCGAGTTGGCCAAGTTTGGCGATGTGCCCCTTCCGCTCCGGCTGCACAAACATGCGGGCGCACGTTTCTCGCAGGTTAGCGCGCTTGCTCGCTTTTTGCCGTACTCTTCGGCTTCTTCCTGGAAAGCCTGTGCTCATCTGCCGCCGTTGAAAATCGACGCAACCCAGACGCCCCGGAGATTTTTTCACACTCAGCTTATTTCAGTCAGATGATTTATTCCTAAATTTGACATCGATAATGCAACCATAGGGCATGCCGGTAACGCCGACATCCTCCTTTTGGAGTAGAATCCAAAACCTTTCACGAACAGGTGATCATTCGACGGGGAACGCGTCGAGAGCCGCGGGGATCGTGTAGGCGTTTTGAACTCGGACTGCTCTTCATACAGAACGCCCCAGCTGCCGCCTTCACGGCGGGGCTTTTTGCTGTTGAAAATCGGCATGGCTCCGCCCATATCGAAAGTTGCCCAACCAGGCACGAAAGGAGGTTCGCGCGCAAAATGGATGCAGAATTTTTCGCTGGGCACGACCAACCTTTGAGCCCGGCCGATCTGGAAATCTGTCAGTCGGCATTTGATGCTTTGTGCGAGGCGCAAGGGATCGAGAAAACGTCAGCAATGGCGCACGATGCTGCCGCTGCTTCGATTATTCGGCTCTATCGCGGAGGGGTTCGAAACGTAGCGGCCCTGCAAACTCTCGCGACCGGACAGTCATAGCGCTCGTTGCGCCCCCATGGGTTCGCAGTGAGAACCACCCCGCGTCAAGGACGGCAGGGTGGTCGAGGTCCGCTGCATCAACGGCCAACTCAATACTATATGGAACTGAGTTCCGCTTTCTCCATTTCTTCGGTTTTTGGACGGAGAACCCTAAATGATACCCTATGCATGGACGATCGAAGCTAATGGCCGGCAGCCCCTTCAGAGGGTCACGACGATAGAAGAAATGCATGACGTCTTGCGCGTCCTCGACCTCCCCGGCGTCGTACCGCCTGATTGTGTCACATGGGACGCATGGAATGGCGCCCGCGGGCGCTATACGCACGATTGTGGTGGTGATGACGAGTGGTCTGTTAGTTGGACCAGGGTCGGGGGACCAGGGACGTGAAAGACCCTCGTTCGTGAGGCTATTCGCAGTTGGCTCGAGTTAGCACATTGGATGAATTGACCGATAGGGCAGACCGGCACACCTTTTCGTGGGGGAAGACGAGGAGGGATTTCGCTATGCTGATTGCCGTGGCTGCGTATTTCGTCATGGCATTAATCTTTGTGGCATTTCTCTACATGGACCGGCAGGCCCTGCCCCGACCCGGTTGGACGCCGAGCAGAGTACTGGCAATGCTGCTCGCAGTCGTATGGCCCGGAATCCTGTTGGTCCTACTCACCACGCACTTTGTGATGAAGGCCAACAAGGTCCAAGACAATGCGACGATCCCCGAATGGGCAAAAGGAGTGCAAGGCGACTAGCCCAGGTATGCCCCAACGACCCCGGTAATCACCCTGTTTTTAACGGGGCTCCGCAGTTGAATTCACGCGGCCATTTTCAGTTTCTGTGCGGGTGTTATGTCGCCTATGCCTATATTGGGCCGTTCGTGTTGTCGGTCCCCACGTGGACGGCTCCCACTTGCAAGCATTTTTAAAGATATTTTGATCGGATCGCTTGCCTGGGTACCCAATCCGGGCAACTCCGCCAGGTTTTTGCAATTGATCACGGCAAGCCGCTTGAGCCTCGCACCACCCAGGTCCAACTGCTCTAGTTGTGTCTGGTCTTCAACGCGCAGCGCTGATAGCGCGGGCAACCGAGACAGATCACCACCGTTGTTAGGCCCTGCATGCGGATAATTTGCAAAATTTCAAGAGACTTGCTCGACAGGTCGGCACGGGCTCCCAAGATCAACTTTAGCTACTTCAGCGTCGATATGCCGTTCACAAAATTCAGCGCATATTTCTTGGCATAACCGCTTAACCTTAGCGTCCGCAAGCGACGCACGCCTTCCAACCCGTCGATACCCTTTGAGTGGCCGTGGATAAAAAGTCTGTCCAGCAACTCGCAGTCAGCCAAAGGTTAAAGATCAAAGTTCCGCTTGCGGTTTTCAGCGAGCGAAAGCTGCGCCAAGTGGCGAAGTTCTATCGTTCTCAAAAAGTCGGGGCGGTCCAGCTCGAAGATCCCGAAGTCGAGTAACGTAAGATTTGGAGCCGCCAGATCTCCTCCTCATTGTCGATTGCTGGCCGCGCTCAACCGCGACGTCGTTTGCGTCAAGCAACGCTTTTGCTCTCCTCGATTGTCTGGGGGCCCCGCGCCAATCGAGACGACATCGCCCTCGATGCGAATAAGATAGTAGCGCGTGCTTTTGGTGCTCATCCGGCTTATCCATCAGGGCTAGTATCCGATGCGCCTCAACGCGCCGATTGCCCGCATGTTCCGGGACTCCGTTCATGATCAAATTTCATCGAGGTCTCGGAACTTTCATTTAATGCGAGTTATGTCGCCGCGCACAAAACGTGTTGTTATCGAGCGTACGATCATGCCCCAAATTCATTGGCAGAAGCCCGTCAAGGTCGCCTCCCACGAAGGTGAGGAACACATCATACCGGGACCAGCCGAAGCTTTGAGAAGCCTGGATCGCTGGATACGCCGCGAGGGCTGCTTCTACGAACGGGCCAAAGACCGGTGTCATGCCGCTCTTGAACTAGGGCAACCACCCGAAGACGCCCGACGTGCCTTCATCGTAGCAGCTTTGGATATGGATGTTCCATGCGCTCGAAGACGATTGTAAGCCAGGGACAGTCCCCGGCCCGGCCGTGCACACTCGCACCGAAGCAGGCCGTGTCGCAGAAGAATAGAGGCGACGAAGCCCTACATTCCTGTGGCATCCCGTCGCCTTTTTCATTTCGTAAGCGGAGTGGCGGGAACGTGCCCGCTATGATGAACAGGGTTGTCATCTCCTTCGGCTTCGACAGGCTTTTCTTCGTCTGCCGATTGTCCTGTACGAGCCGGAGGAACGCCAGCGTATTCGCTGGCTATGTCAGCCTGCTCCGGCAGAGGCTGAGGTTCAACATCCCCGCTTGACGGCTGAGGTTTTAAACCGGGCCTTGTCAGAAAGGTCTTCATTCGGCGGCTTGTTCATATCCCTTTTCTTCCTACGATACATGGCGGCGGTGCGTGTCCGACCGCTATCCGCGAAATTCCTCATCCCTGATGTCGCGGTCATCATGGTTCAGATCCCAGTCCTTTTCCGGAGGCTTTTGACCCGGAGGCGCTCTGTTCAAAGTGGCATCGTCCGATCCCGTGATGACGCATGGCTCGGCGCTGGCAACGCCGTTGTTGGCGCTATGCTTCAGACCACGCGCGTATTGACCCTTCCCGTCTCCCTCGACGGTTTCGGGCGGTGTGTCCCTTTTGCTTTTGCTCATCACCTATCTCCCTTGGTTTTTCCGAAGTCGGTTGCCTTGTTACGATTAGGGTAGTTGAGGTTTTCTCCTAGGGCGTCGCGATCGGTCTCCGGATTATCGATAGCTGGAAGATATCCGCGTGGGCGCGTCTGCTCGGGCCCTTCCCACCTCGGGGACTGGTCGGTCGTACCTGCGGGGCCGGGTTTGGGTGTTTCCTGTTCCATGGGACATCTCCTTTATGATGGCGGAAAACTATCGGCCGCTGCGGAAGTTCCGCACCGTCGATGATCTCGTATGTCCTCAGTGACAACATTGAACAATCGTGTTGCCGCCGCGTTCATCGTCACCGAGCGGCGAGGAGCGTGCATGTCAGAACAACTCGACCCAAAAACCGATCTTCACGGCGACGATCCGTCCGCGGCATCCCGGCAAGGATTTGCCGACCGCAAGGAGCTCGCCTCTTTCGCCTTCGAGCGCACCCGTATGCCCATGGTCGTGGCAGACGCCAGAGCGCCTGATCAGCCGATCGTGCTGGCAAATTCCTCGTTCCTGGAACTGACGGGCTACACCGCGGACGAGGTCATCGGCCGGAACCGCTTTCTGGAACCAGTTGCACACCAGCCCTCTCCGCGCCGATGACGGGACGGTCGACTACATTTTTGCATCCCAGGTTGATGTCACAGAACGTCGACGGATCGAGGCACTCGAGGCTACAGAACGCCGCCTCCTCAAAGAAGTCGATCATCGCGCCAAAAACGTGATGGCAATCGTCGAAAGCATCGTCCGGCTGAGCAATGCGCAAGATCCGGAGCGATATGCCGCCGCGATACAGATGCGCGTCCAAGCGTTGGCGCGGGTGCACACGATGCTCGCTGAAAGTGGATGGACTGCAGTGAATATTGAGGACGTCGTGCGACAGCAGGTCATACCGTTCGCGGAAGAACGGCTGTCGCTGGAAGGTCCGTCCATCATGCTGCCGCCGCCGCTGGTCCAGCCGCTCGCCTTGGTGCTGCACGAGCTCGTCGTCAACGCCACGCGTCATGGTAGCCTGCTTTTTTCGGAGGGTCAGATAGCAGTGAAATGGATGGCGTTACCGGAAAACCACGGCTTTGAGCTCAGATGGGACGAGGCAGGTCCTCGTCGAGAGTTGGGTGAATGGAAGCCAGGATTCGGCTCGATGCTTATCGCTGCGATGGTGGAAACACAGCTCAAAGGGACGGTTCATAAGACGTGGGCGGAGAGCGGCCTGAAATTGCGGATAGCGGTCCCACTTCACTGACGATCATTGCCGTACCCTCAGCTATTCAGACGGAAAGGTCTGAGCGTCAGGTCCTGTAGAGCAAAGGCCGGCGATGCATCCTTTGCCTCGCCCGCGCGTTATGGCGATCATCATCGAAGATGTTCGAGGTTGCGATGTCCGACGACAAGCTGTCCAAATACAAGGCGAAACGCGACTTCAAGCTGACGAAGGAGCCCAGCGGTGCAGGTAAGCTCAATGCCTCCAATCGCATGCGGTTCGTCATTCAGAAACACGACGCCACACGACTCCATTACGATCTCCGACTTGAGCTCGATGGAGTCTTCAAATCCTGGGCGGTGACGAAAGGACCGTCGCTCGATCCCCACGACAAGCGCTTGGCCGTGGAAGTCGAAGATCATCCCCTCGACTATGGTGACTTCGAGGGCACAATTCCTAAGGGCCAATACGGCGGAGGCACCGTCATGCTCTGGGATCGCGGCCATTGGGAGCCGGAAGGAAAGAAGACCCCGCAACAGGCGCTTGAGGACGGTGATTTCAAATTCACCCTGGAGGGTCAGCGTCTGCATGGCAGCTTCGTCCTTGTTCGGATGAAGCACGACCGCAATGGCGAAAAGCGCACCAACTGGCTGCTGATCAAGCACCAGGATGGTGATGCCGTCGACAGCCATGGTGATGCGATCCTGGAGGATGCCACCTCTGTCGCCTCCGGACGGACCATGGATATCATCGCCTCTGGCAAGGGCCGCAAACCCAGGCCCTTCATGGTTGCCGGCGACGCCGTTGCGGCAGACGCGGTTTGGGACAGCAATCATGGACTCGCCGCTGAAGAACGGAAAGCGAAGGCACCGAAGCGCATTTCGAAAACGTCAGTGAAAGAGCCGACCTCGACAATGCCCGACTTCGTCCATCCGCAGCTCTGCGAAAGTCTCAAACGCCCTCCATCCGCAAACAACTGGATCCATGAGATCAAGTTTGACGGTTACAGGATACAGGCGCGGGTTGTTGATGGCGAGGTCACGCTGAAGACACGCAAGGGACTGGACTGGACGGCTAAGTATCCTGCGATCGCAAAGTCCTTCGCGGCGTTGCCGGACACTGTAATTGACGGCGAGATCTGTGCACTCGACGAACATGGCGCTCCTGATTTTGCAGCACTCCAGGCGGCGCTGTCGGAAGAAAAAACAGACGATCTGGTTTATTTTGCATTCGACCTGCTATTCGAGGGGGACAAGGACTGGCGCGACAGTAAGCTGGTCGACCGAAAGGCGCGTCTACAGTCGATCCTGAGCGATAGTGGCGGCGACGATCCGCGCCTACGGTATGTCGATCATTTCGAAACCGGTGGCGACGCTGTCCTCAAATCAGCCTGCAAGCTGTCGCTCGAGGGCATCATCTCCAAGCAGGCCGACGTGCCGTACCGATCCGGTCGAACGAAGACCTGGGTCAAGTCCAAATGTCGCGCGGGCCATGAGGTCGTCATTGGAGGCTGGTCAACAACAGGCGGCAACTTCCGTTCTTTGCTCGTAGGGGTCAACCGTGGCGACAGCTTCATCTACGTCGGGCGGGTGGGAACGGGCTACAGCGCCGCAAAGGTCGCGACCTTGTTGCCGAAGCTGAAAGAGATTGAGTCAAAGACCTCTCCATTTACCGGAGTTGGCGCGCCGAAGCGCGAGCCCGGCGTTGTCTGGGTCAAGCCGGAGCTTGTCGCTGAGATCGAGTTCGAAGGCTGGACTGCCGATGGCAAGGTGAGACAGGCGGCGTTCAAGGGATTGCGGGAGGACAAACCTGCCTCCGAGGTGGAAGCGGAAAAACCTGCCGAGCCGGAAACGACGGAGCTCCCCGAACCTCAAAAAGACCGCAAGACTTCCAGCCGCCGCTCGTCTGCGAAAATAAATGTCATGGGCGTTATGATCTCAAACCCTGACAAGCCGCTCTGGCCGGATGCAAACGATGGAAAGCCTGCCACCAAGCGGGACCTCGCCGAATATCTGGAAGCTGTCGGTCTCTGGATAATAGATCACATCAAGGGTCGACCATGCTCGATCATCCGTGCACCGGATGGAATCGGCGGCGAGCAGTTCTTTCAACGGCATGCGATGATGGGGACGTCGAACCTCCTTGAGCTTGTCACGGTCTTTGGCGATCGAAAGCCTTACCTTCAGATCGACCGCATCGAAGGGCTTGCCGCGGTCGCTCAGGTCGCTGCCGTCGAGCTTCATCCGTGGAACTGCGAACCCGGCCAACCGGAAGTGGCTGGGAGGCTTGTATTCGACCTCGACCCCGGACCTGATGTTCCGTTTTCCACCGTCGTTGAAGCCGCCAAAGAAATGCGCGACCGCCTTGATGCCCTCGGTCTCGTCAGTTTCTGCAAGACCACAGGCGGGAAGGGTTTGCATGTCGTCACGCCGCTTGAGGTGGCAAAGCGAAGCAAGCTGACGTGGCCGGAAGCCAAGGCCTTCGCGCACGATGTCTGCCTGCAGATGGCCCGTGACGCGCCCGATCGGTATCTCGTGAAGATGGCCAAGAAGCTTCGCAACGGCCGCATCTTCCTCGACTACCTGCGCAATGACCGAATGGCCACGGCGGTTGCGCCCTTATCACCGCGCGCCCGCCCAGGTGCGACTGTGTCGATGCCTCTGACATGGTCTCAGGTCAAATTGGATCTTGATCCGATGCGTTTCACCATCCGCACTGTTCCAGCGCTCCTGAAAAAGACGAAGGCCTGGGAAGATTATTGCGAGGGGCAGCGGTCACTGGAACGGGCGATAAAGCTCCTGGCGAAGTCCAATAAGGCTGCCGCATGATGACGAAAGGATCCGAGCAGAAGAAGATCGGTTACGTCACGTTCGGTATTTCACTCGACACGAGGCCGATGGAAGCCAAGTCAGCAACAGCGCTTCCCTCAGACGAGGGTTGGCAGTACGAGCCCAAATGGGATGGGTTCAGATGTCTTGCTTTTAAAGAAGGGGACAGCGTCGACCTGCGGGCCAAATCCGGCAAGCCGCTAGGACGATACTTCCCAGAGCTGGTTGCTTACCTCGCTGCACTTCCCATCGAGCGGTTCGTGGTCGACGGCGAACTGGTTATCGAGATCGTAGGAAAGCTATCGTTTGAGGCGCTGCAAATGCGCTTGCATCCGGCAGATAGCCGCATTCGAAAGCTATCAGCAGCAACGCCAGCGAAGTTCATACTTTTCGACCTGCTAATGAACCCGCAAGGCGATGACGTTCGAACTGAACCGCTCCTTCAACGACGCGCCGAGCTCGAAGCGCTGGTGGGAAACAAGGTCGACAAGAGTCGGCTCGCGCTATCGCCTTATTCCCACGAGATCGCGCAGGCCAAGCTTTGGCTTTCGGATGCGGGAAGCGGTTCAACGGACGGCGTCGTATGCAAAGGGCTCGACGGACCGTACCTCGCCGGGGAGCGTGCGATGCTGAAGGTGAAGCGTTGCGGACGGCGGACTGTGTCGTCGGAGGGTTTCGGTATGAAACTGACAGCAAACAAGTCGGATCGCTTCTGCTTGGATTGTACAACGATGATGGAAAGCTCGACCACGTGGGGTTCACGTCCGCTATCAGCGATGACCAGCGGGCAGACCTCACGAAAAAACTGGAAGAATTGCGAGAGCCGCCGGGGTTCACGGGGAAGGCTCCGGGAGGCCCAAGTCGGTGGAGCACCGAACGAAGCGCGGAATGGGTGCCGCTGAAGTCGGCGCTCGTGGTTGAAGTCAGGTTTGATCATGTCACAGGCGGCCGTTTTCGGCACGGCACAAAGCTCATGAGATGGAGGCCTGACAAAGCTCCCTCGCAGTGCACCTTCGAACAGATAGATTCGGCTCAGCCCGACGATCTCACATTGTGACCATCGGCTTCGTCTCGCTAGTTTTTAACGCTGTTATTTAGTGGAACAGGATTGCCCTGGACTGGTTGAGCTTGCCGAGAAAACAGGTGGACAGCTGATGGGTGCACGGACCTCCAGTGCACATAGGCAGGGATGGATCAAGTGGTATGGTTGACCGCTCGCCTGAAGCAGTAGCCGAGCGGCGGGCACGTCGCGCCGAACGGAGACGGAAGCAGCGGGACGCGAATGTCGGGCGCGCCGAGAAAATGCATGAAGCTAGGATTGCCGCTCGCGACGGCGAAAAGGATGCCAGCCTCCTGCCATCGTTATCCGGCCGAACTCTTATAGGCTGTTCGGGCTGGTACTATTGGCACTGGAAGGGACATTTCTATCCGGCTGATACCCCGTCAAATGAAATTTTCAATATATACCAGTCGACCTTCGAGACGGTCGAACTTAATGCGCCGTTCTATTCCTGGCCGACCATTGCTGCGGTCAAGACATGGCTTCGGCAGGCCAAGCCGAGCTTTGTCTACACCGTCAAGGTTTGTGAACTCATCACGCACGTCAAGCGCTTCGAAGATACGAAAACCTTGGTCGAAGACTTCGCCTATATTGCCGACCTGCTTTGTCAACAAATGGGGTGCTTCCTGTTTCAGCTGCCACCGAGCGTCCAATACAGTGACGAGACGTTGCACTTAATCCTGTCGCAATTGGATCGCTCACGTCGAAACGTCGTCGAATTCCGGCACCAGAGTTGGTGGAATGAGAATGTCTTCAATGCATTCACCGAGGCGGGAGTAATTTTCTGCTCCTGCAGCGGCCCTCGGTTGCCGGACGAGTTGGTACGGACTGCCGACGATATCTACGTCCGTTTCCATGGAACCAAAGCTTGGTATCGTCATGACTACAGCGACGAGGAACTACTGATTTGGGCAGATCGGATCCGTGCGAGCGGAGCTGAGACGACGTGGGTCTATTTCAACAACGATCGCAACGGCTACTCCATAAAAAATGCAAAGCGACTGGCGGAACTCCTGAGGACGCGTGACCCGTCGACTATTCCATAAAGCGGGCCATCGTGGCCGTCGATGTCTTGCGAAAGCATCTTGATCACTGCAGCCTTTATCGGTCATCAGAGGGGGAACATCTGCTGGCTCATTCAGTTGTGCGACATAATCAACGGAGGTTTCGATATGCGCGCACTTTGCTGGCACGGAAAAGGTGACGTTCGCGTCGATACTGTTCCCGATCCCAAAATCCAACATTCTCGAGATGCCATCATCAAGATAACCTGCTGCGCTATCTGCGGTTCTGACCTGCATCTTCTGGACGGCTATCAGCCAACGATGGAAAGCGGAGACATCCTTGGCCATGAAAACATGGGCGAAGTTATTGAACTGGGTTCAGACGTCACCAACCTGAAAATCGGCGACCGCGTTGTTGTCCCATTTACAATAAGCTGCGGCAATTGCTGGTTTTGCAAACAGGGAATGTATTCCTGCTGTGACACGACAAACCCCAATGCCCAGATCGCACGCAAGGCGATGGGCCATTCACCAGCAGGGCTGTTTGGGTTCAGCCATATGCTCGGTGGATACAGTGGGGGGCAGGCGGAATATTTGCGCGTGCCTATGGCGGATGTCGGCCCGATCAAGGTGCCAGACAGTGTCTCAGACGAGCAGGCACTTTTCCTATCCGACATTTTTCCCACAGGTTACATGGCTGCCGAAAATGCGCAGATTAAAACCGGAGATACGGTAGCAATTTGGGGATGTGGCCCCGTGGGACAGTTTGCAATCCGCTCGGCTCTCATGATGGGTGCAGGACGGGTGATTGCAATCGATGAAGTATCTGAACGCCTGGCGATGGCGGAAGCGGGCGGGGCGGAAACGATTAACTTCTCCGAAACTGATGTCTATGGCGAACTCATGTCGCGTACCGCAGACCGGGGGCCTGATAGTTGCATTGACGCAGTTGGATGTGAGGCATCAGGTCACGGCTCCGCCGATGCTCTTCTGGATAAGGCTAAGGCAGCGCTGTATCTCGCCACCGATCGGGTTCATGTGATCCGCGAGGCGATAATGAGTTGTCGGAAAGGCGGGACGATATCCATTCCGGGCGTCTATGTTGGAATGGGCGATAAAATTCCGATCGGCGCGGCGATGAACAAAGGGCTTACCCTGAAGATGGGACAAACCCATGTGCAAAAATATACAAAACCGCTTCTCGAGAAAATCGAAGCGGGCGAGATCGATCCCAGCTTCGTAGTCACGCACCCAGCGGCGCTGGAAGATGCTCCCCAAATGTACAAGAAATTTCGCGACAAGGAGGATGGTGTGATCAAGGTCGTACTCAGGCCATAGCCGGCATACTGGACGTCGCCAGTAATGATCGTCGCGTCGTCCTAACCCTGGCATAAGGGACTTCATTGACTTCGCCGCGGCAGCGTCACGGGTGTCGAGCTTATTTGCCGCCCTGCAGGATCCCTTCGTCCGCCCGGACGATGATTTCAAGTTCTGCGGTGAACACGGTTCCATCGCGAACTTCCTGAATATATTCGCCATGCAACTGGCTGACCACGCCGCCGATGAATCTTGTACCCATCCCGGCATGGCCTGCGACTTGTCGAAGCCGTCTCCGTCATCGGCGATGACCAGGCAGGCGCGGGACTGCGAAAGCGCCCTGAGCGAGATGGTGATGTTGCCCTTGCGATCGTGCGGGAATGCATATTTCAGGCTGTTGGTCACCACCTCGTTCACAAGCAATGCCAGCGGCGTTGCGTTGTCAGCGGAGACGCTGATATCCTCGATCTTATAATCCACAGTGACGCGGTCTCCGTTCGCACTCCCAACGTGTCGACGATGGCCGGGATGAGATAACGGGTCGACACTCCGGCGAACTGGTAGCGGCTGTAAATCTGTTCATGCACGGCGATCATCGCGGCAATTCTGTCGAACAGCGACTTCTGCGTCTCAGCGGGAAGCTGTTGCATCCGGATGACCGACTGAACCGACTGGAAATTGTTTTTCACCCGGTGGTGGATTTCTCGCAGCAGGAGCTAATTCTGTTCGAGGGCGGCCGAAAGTCGAGACATGAATGGTTGATTTGAAGGGGTTCATGATGACGAATGTCACGATGAGCGCGGCATTGGCAGCAGGAGCGGATGCGAAATTGCTGCTTCAGCATCTCCCGCAACACGAGGACAATTTCACCAAGACCGGGCAGAAGAAGGCGGCCCACCTGTTTCCGGCCGCGGCCTTTTTGATGGAGAACTCTTCCAGCATCATGCCTCAAACGCCGTAAGCAACCGATACCGCCCCTGATGGACGACGCACCTGAATATGCTCATTCGTTGATGCCCGATGATGTCCGGATCGGAAAACTTTCCAATTCTGGTTGTTGACTCTCCGCGGCTCAAATGAGAACATTATGAGAACAAATGACGAGGTAGTTTTCATGGCGACGGCGCAAAAATTCATCATCCTTCAGTTCAAGAAGGTGCGTGGTGGTATCGCGCCGGGCGAGATGAGGCAGGCATCGAGTGCAGCCAGTGCGGAGAAGATTGCGACAGCTATGGCACCACGTCATTCCGGCGTTGCCGCCTATTCCGTCATGGTTGATGAGGAGAGCGGAGATATGACTGACCCGAAGATCCTTTGCCAGTTTGGCGAAATCGCGGACCTCGCCGCGTAAGGGCATCACGCCCACACAGATGACAATTCAAAACCTGCAACTGCTGTGAGAACAGGAGATCGAAGACGTGTGCCCGCAAGTCATGAGCGCCGAAACCCACGAGACCATTTTTGCAGGTCCGGTCGATGAAATCGCGTCCGTGCTGGCCTGGCACGATGGGGATGTGCGCGCCTCGATCCGAACGCTGCTCGGCGATCTGAAACAAGCCCGTGAGCAACTGGCATTCGCCGAACTGATAATGGGAACCGGGTTCAGCCGCGGCTGGAAGCCCAGCACAGGAACCGCAAAGGAGATCGATGATGCGAATTCAGTTCAATCACATGCTGAAAGAGAAACCGATCGAGGTTTACTGGACGCCCATCGAACGGTGTAACCTGATCGAGACGCCGCCTTCACTTCTCCAATCGGCGGGCGGCATCTTCCAGGCCAAGAACCTTGAGGCATATGCCACGAGCATCTTTGAGTTGATCAGTTGCGCGCCCTTTGGGCTCTTTTACCTGCTGCGTGACACCCGCCGGCGCGAATACCTCGGCGTGTACTGCGTAAATGGGGAGGCTTCGCGGCCCGTCTTGATCAAGGAAGATATCGTTGAACGGGCAATGGAGCGACTGGAAGAACATTGCCGGGTCGGAAACTGGCGCGTCGAACTGATTTAGCCTGCAAAGCAGAATTCGGGTCTGCGCTTACTAGCCCCGGCGACTACGCAAAATGGAGCCACCCTGCGTGAGTGCTTGCAGGATGGCTCGAGTCCGGTTTGGGGAACCGGGCGCTCGGCGATGTGGTCCACGCATGCAATGATCGAGGACTACTTGGGGGCACCAATAAGCGCCTCACAAGGTCCCTGACATTTTCAAATTGCGTAACCCTACAATTACAGGGGCACGACACAAACGGTTCCACGGCGTTCTTAAGGTAGTGAACGCTGCGGCCACCAACCCGTGCGAGTGCATGTCAATTCTGTCTTTGGGCCAAGTTCTCGGGTTTTTCTTTCGATCCGGCGAGACAATTGAGCCAACTTGACACCTGTGTGCATCCTGTCAGTTTTCCCTAAAGGACGGGGGGAACTATGGATAGGTTTCTGGAATTCACAGGGATTGGCATTGTCATCGTGACGTTTGGTGCCGCAGTGGCGGTGTTTATGAGCGCAGGACATGCGCCCGGTCCGGGTCTACTGGGAGTGCCTACCTGGGCGCTCCCAACTATTGTGGGAGGCGTGGTCCTTGCAGCCTTCGGCCGGATGCTAGGAGAACTTAAAGCGTTACGTCACGAGGCCGCAAAGCAGACTGGGACGCTGGACAAGATTTCGTCTTATCTTTCGCGCCGCCGCCCCTGAACAGCCTCCCCGAACCAGCTATCGAGGTTCTCAAACCATGACTCACACAACCGAGTTCATCGCGGAACTGATTAGGGCCGTGAATGAAGTTGATCTGCTGGCCACGTTCGAAGTGAGCCGGCGATCCGAGGCATGCGCGAGCAAATCGGCGTAGAGAAAATAGGACTGTGTCACGATGGAAGCAGGGAATTCAGACCACGGCAGCTACACCCACAACGAAGGCGGCGCAGACGAGTAGTCTGTTAGGTGGACGAAGGTTGATGGGGCTAAGGCGTAACCCCTCGGCGAGTAAGCCATCCAAGCCATATCACCGAGGGGCCCCTACTCTGCAGCTGCCGGGTTAGATTAGCAGATGCTGAATGTTTGCCAAGCAACCTCTCAGACGAGCATAGGGAACAAAAAAGGCCCCCGCTGCGCAGCGAGGGCCTTGCGATTATATACTCTCGAAAACTGCGCCACCCGAAAATTGCTGCTCCCCAATGAGGAAGACTATATTAGAACTAGGCCATATTAGCTAGTGCCGAATCCGAAGATGAAGGGTGGTGGGGGCTAGGCCCATTGGCTGAGTTGACCAGAGCTGCCTTCAGGAAGACCATCACGCGACAAAAATGACGGCGAACCCACCGCCGCCGCAAACCTGGGGAGGATTGCGAGATGATTGTTGCACCATTCCTATATGGTTTCGGCACGCTACTGTTTGTGGCTATGCCGTACCTTGAAAATGAGTGGAAGCATGCGTCTTGGACGCTCCCCCGGCTAGCCGTGCTTGCGCTCTGTATTCTCTGGCCCGCGCTAATTTTCGCATTCGTCGTCGCAATCGCGGTAGAGAAGGAAAACAGTAATCCAGGAACGATCCCACGCCGGATGAATTCATGATCACTCTATCGCAGATCGACACTTTTTGTACCGTTGTCGAACGTGGTTCATTCACCCAGGCAGCAAAGCTCCGCGGGGTTACTCCGGGGGCGATTTCAAATCATATCCATGGCCTTGAAACGCGTCTTCAACCCCCCTTATTCAAAAGAGATGGCGGGGCCGTGAAGATAACGCCTGCAGGGAAGACGTTTGCGAAGCACGCCACAGAAATAATGCGACATATTGCCCAAATTGAAATGCGCATTGATGCTCTTAAGCAGTAGGGGAGCAAGTTTCCACGACGAGGATGCTACCGATCCGCCTTATCAGTGCGAATGCCGAGTCGTTCTTTGATATGGAGGTTGGGCATCACGCCTAACTCCTGTGCGCCTCGGTAAACGTGGCGAGTCGCGAAAAATGACCCGCACCATCCCGCGACACCAATGAGGACGGCGATGATAAGTATCTGAATACGCACCTGGCTCCCCTAAGAACAAAGGGGATTGTGACATATTTTAGCTACAGCGCAACAAATGGTGCGGGGCGGACTTGACCCTAGGGTTGCTGATAAATATGTGCGGGGGCGCCTACCGCACCGCAACAAAATTGGGACCTTTGTCAAATGCTAGCCAAAGGATTGGACATGAAGCGCTTTTATCTTGCCATATTGCTTGTCGCAGGGACGTTATTTTGGGGCAATTTGGTGTGGCTGACGATTAGCTAGAATAAGGGGTAGCGGTAGCGAACGCGGGAATTCAGTTCTCACCCTTTAGGCCGCCTCGATCCGCTGCGCAGTTTCCCGGACCAAAGCTGACGCGAACCAGGATCGACGATCCTCGGAAGTAGACCCCCCGGTGCACAAAGTCATCCAAACCTCACACCGAGGGGCCCCAGCCTTGCACGTGCACAATCACTATATGAAGGTTGTGTTTTTTTTCAATTAACCCCTAAAATTTTACGAGCGAGCCCTAAAGAACATTTTCCATAGACCGGTGTCTGAATGCTGCATCCGAGCATGCACTAACTGCGGGCGCTTTTGGTCATTCTAAGCGCCCGCCTTTTGCCTGGGGAGTGCATTTAGCAGCGCTGTGAGGTTCGCAATGCTGATTGCCGTCAGTGCCTATTTCGCCCTCACAATTCTGTTTAGGGGTTGTCTGTATCTGGAAGGGACAACAACTCCAAGGCACGGCTGGTCGTCTGCTAGAATTCTGGCAATACTACTTGCCATCGTTTGGCCGGGGCTACTTTTGGTCACGCTTGTTGCCCACTTTTCAGTGTGGTCCGACCCGACGCAAAACATGACAGCTACACCGCAAAAGCCAGTCGCAGTGCAATCCGCCCACCGGTGAGAATGATTTATTCCCCCGTTATTGGGGCTGTGAAAACGAGAGATGAAACCGCATCTCCATTTGCTGGCCGCGACGCTCATTTGCTGCGCCTGTTTTTGGGCTGCTATTATTTGGCTGTGTCGGGGTTAAGCAGCCACCACGGCGATGGTGCCAACAGATCAGTAGGCCTGCAAGCAACCAAAGGAAGCGCAGCCTATTTTGCATAGATGAGCAGGAGTACTGTGCCAACATAGGAACCAACCCAGCTCAACGCTCCGAATAACATCGCCATGAACAGAAAATGCATCCTCACCTGACTCTCGCCCAAGAGCTTTAACGTTAATGGTAAATTAAGCAACAACTTGCGCCGTTGTCTAGATTTGGAATTATCCATTTCAAATTTACCACCGAGGGGAAAAAATGACCGCAAGACATCCACATCCGATGATTTCCTTTCACCGGCTTAAAACCGCTCGCTTCAAGGTGGAAACCGAAATGGCGGGACTGATTTCGCGGCTTGAACTTCAGGGCTTGGCAAAGCCCGAAATCGGTCTTCACTTAGCCGCCGTGGCCGACGACTGCGCGGCAGAATTGGTGAAGGCCCGCCGGGTCGAGGAATGATAGCGGCGCTTTGCATGACCTGACGAATCTAAGTGCTGACGGGTGGATGCGTTTTCCCGATTGGGCGCTGGATAGACCAGACGTTTTGTTAAATTTCCCCCATTTTATGAATTTCGAGGCAGCAGTGACGACAAGTGACGGCAGGCGGGAGAGCGCCATATTTTTGTACAATCCTGAGCATCGGACAATAACTATTGCGTTGGACAATTTCGTCACGGTGCTAGGTCCATTTAAGGATGAAGAAGCGGCAGCAGCCGCAGCCCACGAGTTCTGTCTGGCATATGACGTCGCCCCTCAGGCCTATTCTAGTCACAAGAACTCCCGTGAACTTCTAAGTGCGGCGGATATCGGGTATAACGTTGAGGCTGCTGGGGATTGAAAATCGGAGCGGACAAATCGATCGACTAACACCTCGCGTCGGCCGCTCCATGTACGAGCCAGTCCTTCCTACACCAGTATATCGCCGATCGATCCCCCATTCCGCATCACCACCCGAAGTTTCCGACCATACTCACCCTCATCCCGTTCGGGCCACGCTGCAGGTGACCAGAATGCGCGTGTTGGCCCCTGCGTTTGCTATTCTGGCGTCTTCCTAGGAGATATCTTTCTCATGATCCCGCTCGTCTTGAGGCAGGGCTGCGTTGGGAGACAAAGAGAGCGATTGCTGCGGAAAGTGCGAGTTTCACACCGACCTCCGAGCGCGCAAAAAGTCGCGCCATGCGATAGCAGGTTCTACGATGGGCTTCGGAAATCCTCCTCACACGAACACGAAGCGTTTGAAAGGCTTGCCGACATTGTGAAAACTTCGCCGAGAACATTTCAGCTTTCGTCGCCAGGCCCGTAGGTGACCTTCGTCCAGACCACCGACCACTCATTCGAGCCGCCCTCGTTGAAGACATATCGGCCATCAGCAGGCGGTTTGTCCCGCCAAGGATCCATCGTCAACCAGGCCGGGAGCGCCAGTCCAGGGAGCTTCAGCATGTGGAGCACGTCATGAAGCTCCGGCAATGTCGTGACCTTCTGGACATCGTCCCGGTCGCCCGATCCTATTGTCCAGGCGTGATGCGTCACGGTGCCACTTCCTCCAGATCGACAACCGCCCCGATCGGCTCCATGGCCTCAACAAACCTCTCTACCACACTGCCGTGTTCGTTCAGGATGTCGAGTATGGCTTCGACGGGGAGGGGGCGCAACTGAACCCGGTAGATTCCAGTTCGCTCGGGAAGGTGTCGGTTCGGATCCTCGCGCAGGAATTTTCGATGACTGCGAGCCTCATCATATGCACGAGCTTCATCCGCCACATAGGACAGAGAACTTCCGTTTCCCAATGTGTAGGCGTAGATCGTGAATCCGTAGGTCATGTGAATTGTCTCACTATGGTGCGCCTGAGTGTCGTCGCGCCATACGATGTCGATCAGGCTGCCGGCGATGATAGCGTATTTAATTTCGGCACGGCATCCGACTTCAGTCCTCTATGGAACCCAGACCTTCGGCGTCTGAATGGGAAAGATGCATTCCAACGGCGTGGACTTTCAACCATCAGGTCACGGGACCTTGGTCTACGAGAACTCAAGGAAAGGTCTCGTGCGCGCCCTAAAGTGACGGCCGCGCGTTGACGATCCAGTCGAGCGTATCCAGAGTATAGGCTTAGCAGAGGCGCTCGTGGGTCTCCGCTCTGACGTCGTTCGGCCGCTTTGCTAGTGATGACCGGACAGCTTTGCTTTCAGGGAGTAAGTCATGGCAACGCGCCGGAAAACCGTCCATCTCCAGCTCTCGATTGTCCTGGGTGCGTTGATCGCAACGGCCCCCTGCTCGGCGAACATCACGGATTTCTCCTTCGGCTTCGCTCTGCAAACCGCGCTTGCGGGAAACGGCAACCACGGAAATGGCGGTGGCAATGGGAACGGCGGTGGCAACGGGAATGGCGGAGAAAACGGCAACAAGAGCGGCAAGAGCGAGACACCGGGAAACTCAGATACTCGCGGGGCCAAGGACAAGAGTGTGACTACCAAAGGCAGCGCTGCATCGCTCTCGGTTCGCCATGACGATGGGATCAGCGAAGTCGTGCGGAACGGCAGATACATCATGAAGGACTCAAAAGGCCGCACCATCGTGAACCGTCGTGCCACCTTAGGAGACGAGATTCGGCTTCGGTTCTTTCTTCACTGAACGGTGCGGCTCAAGTTGATGTTCGCGCGGTCAATTGTTCGAGCTTCGACTGGATGAACGCCAGCGGCTCCTTAATCATGATCGGACCGCCGGGTGTCAGGACCTTTGTGAGCTTGTCGTCGTTCACAGGATAGATGGCCACAAACTGGTCGACATTCACGTACAATTTCTCATCGGTCTCGGATGTCAGCTCCAGCCACATGAGGTGTTCCTTCCGCGGTTCAACGTGGGTCAGCGAGCTTTGTCGACGGAGGGCAGAACCACTGCAACACGCCGATCCGTAGGGCCAGCAAGGCCAGTCGAAAAAACCGCCGCCGTCGCTGTCGCCACGATCACGAACAAGAGGATGATCGGCCCGCCAACAGACGCGGCTGGTTCACGAGAATTATTGTAGGACATGTCGGCCCCTCAAGGATTGAAATAGGCCCGAGGCAACGACTGCAACGTCGCCTCGGGCAGTAATTCAGGCGAATCCGACGAATGACAGGATTGCGCCGATGATCACGACGGCTCCGACGAGCCAGATCAAGCTGTTCATAGTCTGTCTCCTGCGCGCGGTCGGGTTACCCGGCGCTGGCTGGCGTTACTGGATGACCTGCACGACAGTGCGGGTCTGCGGGTCGACGATGACGCGCTGGTCGTTGACGACGGTGTACGAATAGCGCGGATCTTCAGCGATCGGCATCAGGACGACCTCCTGCGGGACAGGCTTGCCGACGACGATCGGCTGCTTGACCACGACGGAATTCTGGACAGGCTGCTGCTGGACATAGGTGACGATGCGTTCCGGCGGCGGGTCGATGGCGGCACCTGCGACGAGGCCGACAGCACCACCGATGGCAGCACCTACCGGACCGCCGACGATCGCACCCGTGACAGCACCGCCTGCCGCACCCGTGACCGCACTGTTGGCGTCATCGGCGAGGGCCGAGCCGCCAAGGGCGAGCGTGACAAAGGCCGATGCGAGAATCAGTTTCGTGTTCATGACAGTCTCCAAATGTTTTTTCACAGGAGCTGAACGTCACGAAATCAAACCTGTTCCCGGCCACGACCTATGCCGTAACCAGGCAGGACTTAAGTCCTCCAAGCCTTCGCGTTGAGCAGCGTCATGGCCGCTTCAGTTCTGTTGCTGATCCCCAGCTTTGCGAAGATGTGGGTCATGTGCTGCTTGATCGTCTTCTCGTGCACGCCAAGCCGGAGTGCTATCCGCTTGTTACTGAGGCCCTCGGCCACGAGGTTCAAGACTTCCTGCTCGCGATTCGTCAGATTGTCGATCGGATTTCCGTGCTTTGCCGTGGCTGCGTGTGATGACATGTCTGACAGCAACCGCGCCGACAACGAAGGCGAGACGTAAGTGTCGCCCGCGTCCACCGATCTGACGATGTCGGCTAGAATCCGTGACCCGACGCCTTTCAGCACATAGCCTTTTGCGCCTTTCGCCAGAGCACTCATCACATCATCGCTCATCTCCGAGACCGTCAGCATGATAATCTTCTGGCCGGGGTTCTCCTGCAGGATGGGCACGATCGCATTCAGCCCGCCGCCGGGCATCGAGATATCCATGAGCAAGATGCCGGGCTTGAGAGTGGCGCTCAGTGCAAGCGCCTCATCAGACGTGGATCCTTCGCCGACGATTCGGAAGCCTGGGATTTCCGAGAGGATACGCATGACACCCTCACGGAAGAGCGGATGATCGTCGACAACGGCTATGGTGATCTCTTTCATCAGGCTGGTTCCATTTCATTCAGGTTCAGGGACATGCGCAGCACGGTTCCCTGGTTCGATGTCTTCAGGTCAAAATGTCCGCCTAAGCTCTCAACCCGTTCGTGCAGGCCCGATAGCCCAAGGCTGGACGGTTTGATATCCGCCGGGTCGAAGCCCGGACCGCTGTCGCCGACGGTTATGGACACGTTCTGCCCGTCGAAGGTCTGGACGACATATTGTCCAACTCCGCCGCCGTGGCGGAACCCGTTGTTGAGCGCCTCCTGCACGAAGCGGAAGACGCAGATCTTTGCCGATAACGACAGCGGCGGCGATGTTGGAGACAGCGAGAGCCTCACCGTTGTGCCCGTGCGCTGCAAATGCGCTTTTAGGGCTCGTTCGATGATCTCCCCCAGGTCGGCTCCTTCGATCTGCGGAAGGACGAGGCCACTGCAGATCGCCCGAATTTCCTGCATGGCGTCATCCAGGCTGGATCGGATGGATGTGAGTTCTCCATCCCGTACCTTCCGCGACGTGCGAGGATTGCTGATCACGTCGCTGTCGACTTTGAGAGCCGCAAGCGCAACAAGCTGTGCCGGCCCATCGTGCAGTTCCGCTCCCAGGCGTCGCAGGTATCGCTCGTTCAAGGCCGTCGTGCGTTGGCTCGCACGCTGGAGTTTCGAACTGAGTTCGCCATTCTGCGTGAGAAGGTTGGACAAGTCCTGAATGCGCTTCTTCAACGCCTCACGCTGACTGTCGATCATCCTGCTCCCTTTAAACACGAGAGCCGAAAGAATGGCGAAGAATGTCATGGTGAACGCCACCACGGCGATCCAGCTTTGCAGCCGGGCATGGTTCAAGCTGTGCTGAAAGTCGGTGGCGATCTCGTAGAACTCAAGAACAGCGACGACATCGCCGGACCAAGGCTGAAGAACTGGATTGTAGACTTCAAGCAGCGGTATGCCACTTTCGCGTTCGCTTTCGCTCCCAACATCGTCGACGTCGTCATACTCGGCGACCATTTTTCCGGTGAGCGCTGTCTGCAGACCGTCGCTGATAGGCAGCTTCTGCCCGATCTGTTGCCTGTTGTTTGAGTACAGGATCGTGCCGTCGGCCCGCCAAAGCTTGAAGGACATCAATCGCTTGCCGAGCGCTCCCTGGCCCAACGTCTCGTCCAAAGCCTGTTTGACGGAGTCGCTCAGGGCCGTGCTGTTCTGCATGTCCGGCAGCAGAGGTGCGATGACGCTGTCGACGTAAAGCGCGGTCGCGGCTCCAGAGTTCCTGGTGACGGCATCTTCGATGAGGCTCGTCAAAAATGCTCCGACGATGATGGTCGCGACCAGTGAGACGAGGCCTCCAACGAGAAGAAACTGCTGAGCCAGCGAGAGCGCTTTCCAGTGATTGCCTTTGAAGACCGCGTGCATGCTTGTCAGAAACTCCCAACGCCGCATTGTTTGCCAGCGAACTGTTTGTCACAACTAAGGCAGGAGGGCGTTTCGTCAACGATTGGGAGTGCGATCACTTACGAATCCAGGACCTCGTTTTTTCAAATGTATGGAGACACGCAGGAGCGAATTTCGCCGCTGAATGCCCGATATGTATTGTTGTCCGGGTTATAGGAGCGATAGCGCGCGAAGCACCACTGTACATGGTTCTCTCCGGAATATTCGATCTCACCTCTGTTGGAAGCTTCCTGCACCACGTCCGCGGTCACAGTGTTCTGAACGGTAGCTGCGAACGGCGGCTCACATTGACGGCGTGCGCCGCTGTATGGCTGAAATGTGTTGTCCGAAGCGCGATAGGACCTATATCGGTCGGCGCACCACTTGGCCACGGCCGTGTTGGGCTGGAAATTTGAGGTCGGGCCGACGCTCTCCGTTTCACCTTCGATCACATCGGGGCGGGCGAACTGCCTCGAAGGTTGGATCACGCTTGCGACGATGTTGTCCACGCCGGAGTTCAGCTCCGCCGATTTCGGCGGTTCAACGACGAGAGCGGGAAGTCGGTCAAAATTCTGCTTGCTGGGATCGACCGACACGGGATGGGATGTCCAGAGCGATGTGATGTCTGTGCTGCCCAGCTTTTTGACTTCACGCTCGGGAAGGTAATTGGGGATTGCCATGACACTCCCGGCGATCGCAGTGAGCGAGAGTGTGATGCCCACCACGGGCAGGATAGGATAGGTCATCGATTGGCTCCTGCGTCCGGATCGTTCCCAAGCCAATCGAGGCAAGGGAGAACGGCCATCCTGGGAAGGCTTCAGCGTGAACTCGCCTGCCTCATTCCGATAGCGTTGTCATTGAGCCACCAAACGCCACTGGGGTACCGGAGTTCCGGCTCACAACGTCGATACTGAGCCCGTTAGTCCTTTGCTGTTGGAAAGCAGGACTTAAGTCCTGAATGGCATCATGTCTGAGAGCGCGCAATCATTGCTTTAGTCTTCGCGATCGAGGTCGCCCGCCACTTGGCGACCTGCGCGCCCGGTGGTCCAGCACGTCCTGCACGAGGTCGGCTGGGCCTTGCCGCAAGCGATGCGGTGTCGCCCTCGGTGCTTGGAATGCGTTGGCTAGGTCCCTGCCTTCTTTTTCTTGGTGCCACCAGAAGTCTTGTCAAAGTAAAGATTGAAAGGTTGCTCGGAGCGTATTTCAAAATATGGACCAAGCGCCCGATCTCACTGTCAGACATCCGTCCGATCGAAAAAATACGCACTCTCGTCGGAAACAACCTCGAAGGTTGCTGGCGACTGCGAGCTCGTTGAAGAAAGCTTCTTTTTGCCCAGGCGGGTATTGCGAATGATTTGATAGCGCCTACGCATTTCGGGCACGTCGATTTCGCCGTCGATCCAAAGCGCGGCAAGCATCATAAAATCTGCGTCTCTGGCAATCGCACGACCTGCGGCAGCTTCTCGTTCAATTAAGCGACCGACAAGTGCACGGCGATTTTCGACAGTCATTATATTTTCCTAGGAATGGGGTTTGGGAAAAAAGACAGTGGCAGTTTCGGATTCGGCCGTTGGCTCGAGCGAGCCACTCCATCGCTGCACGCCTGACAGTTGCAACCCCAACTAGACCAATGCTGTTTCAAACAGGACTTAAGTCACATCCCGCATATCTCAGCGCATGCTAGCGGCTGCCGAAAAGCGTTTCTGAAATGCTCAAGCGGATATACGATGTGAAGAGAGCGTGGGGTTCGGCGTCTCATGTTGAAACTGCATTCGATTAGGCCAATCGCACTAAAGTAGGACTTAAGTCTGCGACAGATCAGGCATAGGTCTAGTGCGCTACTGGCGTGCGCAGCCTGTCGGAACCATTTGATTCCACGTGTGTTCCCTTGCCGAGGATCATTCACCGATCCCGACATGGAGAACCCAATGAAGAAACTTCTCATCGCCACGGCGGCCATCGCCTTTTCCGCAACCTCGGTATTCGCCCAGGCAACAAAGCCTGCTGCTAACCCTGACGGCGACACTCCGGCCGTCGCCACACCCTCGGATCAGAACACGTCCGCACCCGTCGAAGGTGCGAACAGCTTCACCGAAGGCCAAGCCAAGGACCGCATCGTCGAAGCTGGTTATGCAGATGTCACGGAGCTGAAGCTCGATGACAAGGGCGTCTGGCAGGGCAAGGCGACCAAGGACGGTAAGGCCGTAATGGTATCGTTGGACTACCAGGGAAACATCGTCGCCAAGTAAATGCAGGCAAGAACAACAACGAGGAGAAACCCCATGACGAAAACAGTGACAGGCCTTTTTGACACGTATTCAGATGCAAGCTCGGCCGTCGAGCAGCTCAAGGCGGCAGGCATTTCAGACAGCGACATCAGCATCGTCTCCAATAATTCGGACGGACGCTACAACGACGATGACGATGACGCCGCCGAAGGTGCGGGCACAGGCGCTGGCATCGGTGCTGCCGTGGGCGGCGTCGGCGGTCTGCTGACGGGTCTTGGCATTATGGCTATCCCAGGTGTCGGCCCGGTTGTTGCCGCAGGCTGGCTGGCGGCCACGGCTGCCGGCGCAGTCGCTGGTGCTGTCGTCGGTGGTGCCGCGGGAGGTATCGTCGGTGCCCTAACGGATTCGGGCGTCGACGAGCGCGATGCCCATGTTTATGCCGAAGGCGTTCGCCGCGGGGGTACCCTGGTGACCGCAAAGGTTGACGATACCCGTGCCCCGGAGGCCGAAGCAATTCTCCAACGCTCGAACTGGGTCGATCTTCCGGCCCGCCGGAGCGTATATGAAGGTCAGGGCTGGACCTCTTTCGACGACAAGGCCGATCCTTATTCGCAGGCAGAAATCGATGCCGAGCGCGCGCGTTATGCGGGGCGGGCGTCAAGATAGGTGTGACGACTTGCAATACGGACGGAGCCCCGCGCGGGCTCCGCCGCGATTACATCAGCTGTCTAACGAGCATGACTTGGGTAAAACCGATCACTGCATTGGAAGTTGGCGTACTCGCCGCAACTCCACCTTTCAGGCGAGCCCGATCAGCGGAACAAGCGCGATCGCCACCCTGCGAGGGTTGACCCTTGATCAAAACGACCCTGCGCGATCGCTCTCCACTTCAGTCATAGGGCCAACCGCCTGTCTCATCCGAAGGCTAAATCGGAAGGCTTGCTTGAGGCTTGGGATAACGATCTCGAAGTCTGAAAAGCGTGAATCGCGTTCGCTGTTCTGTACCACAGGATGCACTCTATGAATTCGACATCTGAACTATCGCTCTCCCGCAGGGGCACCAACCCGGCACCATCAGCAGGGAAAGCGGAAAGCGTTCTCAAGCAGCTTGGTCCCGGTCTGATCACTGGGGCCGCGGACGATGATCCAAGTGGCATCGCCACCTATTCGCAGGCAGGAGCCCAATTCGGCTTCAACATGCTTTGGACGATGCTTCTGACCTATCCGCTGATGTGCGCCATTCAGCTTATCAGCGCTCGTATAGGACGGGTCACCGGATGTGGGCTCGCAACCAACATGGGCGCGATATGGCCAAGGCCGCTGGTCATTGGGCTCGTGCTTCTTCTGTTCACCGCCAACACCATCAACATCGGTGCCAACCTCGCAGCCATGGGCGCTTCAGCGGAATTGGCGACGGGCGTTCCCAGCCTGCCTGCAACGATGTTCTTTGCCCTGCTGTCGCTTGGTCTGCAGATGTTCATTCCCTACGAGCGCTACGCCCAGTATTTAAAGTGGCTGACGCTAGTGTTGCTCAGCTACGTCGCCGTTCTGTTCGTCGTGGAGATCGACTGGCTGGCGGCTCTCAGGGGATTTGTCTGGCCATCCTTTCCGTTGTCCGGCAACAGCTTCACCGTCGTCGTCGCCATCCTCGGGACAACCATCAGCCCATATCTGTTCTTCTGGCAGTCTAGTCAGGAGGTCGAGGAGATCGACCGCAAGGATGCCGCCGAGCCACTCAAGGAGGCACCGCAACAGGCTCCCAAGGAACTCAAGCGGATACGCCTTGACACCTTCGCTGGGATGGCAGTTTCGAACATCGTCGCCATTGTGATTATGATGAGCACAGCAGCCACGCTTCACGCGCATGGAAAGACCGAGATCGGGTCCGCCGCCGACGTCGCGGAGGCGTTGAAGCCTGTTGCAGGCGAATTCGCCTTCGTGCTGTTCAGCCTCGGCATCATCGGAACCGGCATGCTCTCAATTCCAGTCCTTGCAGGATCGGCGGCCTACGCGTTCGGCGAAAGCCAGGATTGGAAATGCGGCCTCGAGCACAAGCCTTGGGAGGCATACGGCTTCTACGGTGTGATTGCAGCAGCCACACTGCTCGGGCTCGGCATTGAGTTCGCACCGATCGATCCAATTAAGGCATTGTTTTGGAGCGCGGTCATCAACGGCTTCGTCGCCGTGCCGATCATGATGGCTATGATGATGGTGGTGAGCCGGCGCGACCGGATGAAGGAATTCACGGCGTCGCCGACGACGCTGGTGTTTGGCTGGGGGGCGACGGGCGTGATGGCCATTGCAGCGATTGCAATGATTATTTTCTGAACAGGTGTGGGTGCGTCGGTAGGAAAGGGTGCCCGAGGTGAGATGGAGGCACATATGCGTGGACATGCAACGGATTTTTGCAGAGGACACGCCGTGGCATGTGTCTTGAATTGAAAGTGCCTTCCCACAAATGGAAGAGTCTCGCGTCGATGACAGGAGCGCTCGATCTTCATCGATCACCGCAGCGTTCATTCCGTTAGTGACTGCCGCCGCCAAGCGGAGATTGCGGTAGTTCTGTTCTCCGATCCTCTGCTGAGCCACCTTGATACGGACGACTGACTACTGAACATCGCGTCAGAACCGGACGGCAGAAGGATCTCGATCAGAAGAATGTCGGGCCCACGCATTCAGTACGGGTCTCCCCGAAATGAAGCTGACGAGCAGCCTAGCCCACTCGGATGAGCGGTTCGCCGTGCAAACTTCGGTAATTGTAGGGGTTTCAGCGAACCCTCGCTGGGGCACTTCTGCGTTTAGCGTAGTCATCCTTTAATGCTCTCTTGATAGCATACCTCCAAGAGGTGGGGTATGAACGAATTTCTTTGCAGCAGAGCTGGGAGACAGCTCATCCTTGTGTCGGCTGGCGGCCTCGTGGTCTGGCTATGCTGTTTGCTTTTTCGAGGGCCCATTTTGCACGCTGTCGAAGTCGCCAGCGCGGGCAGAACCCATCTCATAATCATCACGCTGATGGTGGCCGGAACCTCAAGCTTCATCTACTCAGGACTTCGTATTCTCGCCATGCGCAGTGAAATGCTTGCCCGTCGAAAGGCTTTTGAGAAAGCAGACTACATCGCGACCCATGACAACCTCACCAAGCTTCCGAACCGTTACAGTTTCGATCGCTATGTTCTCTCCCCCAAGGTGCTGCCAATTGGTAACTCATTGCCGGATGCCGTGCGCGAAATGGCGACCGTGTTTTCTATCGACCTCGACGGCTTTAAAAAAGTGAACGATTTGCTTGGTCACCAAGGTGGCGATGCGCTTTTGAAGGAAGTGGCCCGAAGGATCTGTGCGCTCGCAAACCACGAATGCGTATTCAGGTTCGGCGGCGACGAGTTTGTAGTGATCGCCCAAGACATGCCACCAGAGAAGGAGGCATTGTTCGCTAAGCTTTTGATACATTCAATTTCGCGCGCCATACACATCGGGTCTCATCCAACCGCGGTAGGCGCTAGCGTCGGATACGCTCGGCTGCCTGAACATGGTGCGTCTCTTGAAGAAGTTCGTCATTGCTCCGACATTGCACTTTATGAAGCGAAGGGCAGGGCCCACAACCAGCATTCTCTGTTCCAATGGGAAATGCAGGAAAACGTGACAGCCCGCGCCAAACTCGAGGGTGAGTTGCGAAGCGCTATTGAAGACCGGAGTATCGTGCCCTTTTACCAACCATTGATAGATCTCAAGACCGGCAGCCTCTGCGGTTTCGAGGCTCTTGCCCGCTGGCGCAAGCTCGATGGCACGTTTGTGCCGCCGGATCGCTTTATCCCCGTCGCGGAGGAGACGGGTTTGATTACTACCCTGTTTTCCCAGTTGCTCCAGACAGCGTGCAGAGATGCCGCTGCATGGCCAGAACACCTCACGTTGTCATTCAACGTGTCTCCAATCCAGATCGAAGACCGTCTGCTGGTAAACCGAATCCTTCAAATCATGAAGGACACTGGTTTCGGAGCACCAAGACTGGAAATAGAGATTACAGAAAATGCCTTGATGGGTGATCCCGATTTGGCAGCGGCGACGCTTCAGAAGTTGCATGCCGCCGGAATCCAAGTGGCACTTGATGATTTCGGCACCGGATATTCCAGCCTTTCCCAGCTTGCACGTTTCCAGTTCGACAAGATCAAAATCGACAAAAGCTTCGTGTCCGGATCCGTAGCCAACGAGAAAAATGCAAAGATTATCGGTGCGATCTTGAGCCTCGGTCGCAGCCTCAATCTCAAAACAACCGTCGAAGGAATCGAAGAGAATTCTCAGCTCGGCTACTATCTCGGACAGGGATGTGACTTCGGACAAGGATATCTGTTCGGAAAAGCGATGCCCCAGGAAGAAGTGCCAGCGTTCATTCGCAATCGTACTGAGATCCTAAGGGTGGGATAGTCGCGAGCACCTGACAAAGGCCCATCGGCTTGCCATTGCCTCGCGTATGACGGCGAAAGCCTCGGCGAGCGACGTCGTACTCATATAGTCGCGAGACGTGGTTCATCGACCAAAAACTCAAGTCTGCGTGAAATCTGTTTGCCGAAAAGGCCGCCATCTAAAGACATCGGTTAGCAAGAGAATCCTATCGCGGAGTGGCGTAACCGCCCGATTGCTACCGCGGAGATTTTTCTTTGATGAACAATGCATTGGAAGACGCCGCGAGCAGCCCCTTCTTCTTGAGCTCGCTACGCCAAGCGTAAATCTGCTGGCGCGTTAAATCGTGTCGATTAGCAACCTCGGTGATCGTGGCTCCAGCATCCCCAACCGACAGCACAATTGCAATCTTCTCATCGTCGCGCCATCAACGACGACGTTCATGCCCAAGAATTTCAACGCGCATCGCAATCCCCGCATAAGACACGTCGCTAACGACGTCGTTAAATACGTGTCTTAGGCCATCAGAGCCTTAGGCGGCAGGCGGTGCCAATCGGGCGGTTACGCTGTAGCCGACGTCGGCGTTTTCTAACCGCGACCAATCCAGTTGACCCATCCCTTGCTCTGTCGGAGAATTTTTTCGACTGTATTATCTTTTTTTATTGAAGGCTCGATGGGCTCAGATCAGATTGTTAGCCAATGCCGGGGGCGGCAGAGAGGGGCAATTTGTCGTCCTGGGAGAGAGCACAAATGAACCTATACGAAACCAGCATTCCGCCTAAAGATATCTTCCTTCTGCAGAGCGTCCTCGACGTCTGGTGCAAAGAAAATCACGTCAATCGAAAAGACGCTTCGGAGGAGGCGAAAATCCTCATTAGCGAATACAAAAATGGCACTCGGTCTCAGATCAAGTTGATGGATGCATTGTTCAGACGGCACTAGCTGGTTTGCGATGAATGGCTACTTGTATAAGGGGGCAGTGATCGGGATACAGTCGCCAGATACCTCGACCAAACCTAATTGCCCTTGCTCGAGCAGCGCAGCGAACTCCAAGAAGGGAGACTTCTGTCCACTTTGAAATTATGTCGGCCTCCTAGCGGGTAGCACCGAACACGAAGGCGAGGCCGGCGACGATAGCAATGGCCGAGATCGGTCGATCCCGGATCTTAGTTTCGACATCCTGTAACAGGCTTCGGACTTCGGACTTCGCGAGCGATGTCGCTCCGGCTGCCATTTCCGATGCCGTCTCGGCGAGATGGTTGGCGTCTCGGCGCAGCGCTCGCAGGCGATCGCGACCGTTCGTGACCTCTTCGTCGCAACGGTACTCTGCTTCAGTTGAGCGGAGGGCCTGTTCCACCAGTGGAAATTCTTCGTTCCCTTCAGGCTGCTGGCGCACGCGGTTTGCCTCTTCCGCGTCAATCCTGCCCGTCGACACGGCAGCCTGGGTGGCAGCGACTGGATCCGAAGCGGGAAAAGTATCCTCGATGCCTATCTCGAGATTACCTTCCGACGCGCGTTCGCGTTGGGCTTCCTGCTCGATCTTCAGCGACTGTACTGCGGGGGATTTGTTCGGGTCTTGCATGTGGTTTCTCCTGTTTGGAATCAGAAGTCCGCGAGCGCTCAAAAGTTCCATTGTCGGGCTGGGTAGCCGCTTGGCGGCTTCCCGTCGGTTGTAAAGGCGACCGTGGTTCCATTCCAAAAGCAGATATCGCGGCGCTTCCGCGGACAATGGCCAATTTCTGGTGCGCTGAAAGCCGTGTGATAACGCATTGAGCCATGACTCCTCATGCGAGGTTATTTTGACAACCACGTTGAACCGGAATGAGCATAGGCGACAGCCTTGGAACTATTTTCCTGTCGGTGTGTTCTTTCGCCGCGGGACGCTCACGATCCCGCAAGGAGAACCCAATGAAAAAACTTCTCATCGCCACGGCGGCCATCGCCTTTTCCGCAACCTCGGTATTCGCCCAGGCAACAAAGCCCGCTCCTAACCCTGACGGCGACACTCCGGCCGTCGCCACACCCTCGGATCAGAACGCGACCGCACCCGTCGAAGGTGCGAACAGCTTCACCGAAGGCCAAGCCAAGGACCGCATCGTCGAAGCTGGTTATGCAGATGTCACGGAGCTGAAGCTCGATGACAAGGGCGTCTGGCAGGGCAAGGCGACCAAGGACGGTAAGGCCGTAATGGTATCGTTGGACTACCAGGGAAACATCGTCGCCAAGTAAATGCAGGCAAGAACAACAACGAGGAGAAACCCCATGACGAAAACAGTGACAGGCCTTTTTGACACGTATTCAGATGCAAGCTCGGCCGTCGAGCAGCTCAAGGCGGCAGGCATTTCAGACAGCGACATCAGCATCGTCTCCAATAATTCGGACGGGCGCTACAACGACGATGACGATGACGCCGCCGAAGGTGCGGGCACAGGCGCTGGCATCGGTGCTGCCGTGGGCGGCGTCGGCGGTCTGCTGACGGGTCTTGGCATTATGGCTATCCCAGGTGTCGGCCCGGTTGTTGCCGCAGGCTGGCTGGCGGCCACGGCTGCCGGCGCAGTCGCTGGTGCCGTCGTCGGTGGTGCCGCGGGAGGTATCGTCGGAGCATTGACGGACTCCGGCGTCGACGAGCGCGATGCCCATGTTTATGCCGAAGGCGTTCGCCGCGGGGGTACCCTGGTGACCGCAAAGGTTGACGATACCCGTGCCCCAGAGGCCGAAGCAATTCTCCAACGCTCGAACTGGGTCGATCTTCCGGCCCGCCGGACAGCCTATGAGGGGCAGGGCTGGACCTCTTTCGACGACAAGGCCGATCCTTATTCGCAGGCTGAGATCGATGCCGAGCGCGCACGTTATGCGGGGCGCGCATTGTAAGCCAAACATCTCACCTCTGAAAAACAACGGAGCCAGATCGGCCCCGTTGGTTTGTTAAGCGGCCGTCTCGCCGGAATCTGTTACCGTCAGTTCACGCGCTGCCGGAGTACCGCGTGCCCGACTGCTTTTTTGAAGATGCGAAAAACGGATTGCGACCCCGATCGGAAAGGATGACCGATTGGTCGGGAAGAGACGGTAGCCACTGAAACAGGAGCGCGTCGGCTCTGGATGGAAGCGTTTCCCGAACAATTGCAAGTCCGCAAGCACGCATAGAGAGGGGGTCGGCCGGAATGCCAACGCGGCGCCACAGGCAGTCCATTTCCTCGGAGAGCATTTGATGACGGCGAACCGAGGTGTAAGGATCTGCTCGCTGAAATCGGCGTAAAACCCCGAAAAAGCGGCCTGAAAAACGCCTGTTTCTAGCCGAGATGCCCAAAAGGACAGTACCTCTGTCTTGAATCGTCCGACTAGCGTGCCATTCTTCTTCCTATCACTGCCGCATAAGTGATGACTCACTGGCGGGTGAGTGTTGATGACAGGAATGCTTACGAAAGCTCCGGTGACCGTCGTCGCCGGAGTTTTCTTGTGCCTGATAGGTCAACACTGATTTCTTGAAGACCAATATTTGCACCCTAAGATTGTTTTATCAGCACTTTCTTTCCTTCGGAGGGATAGGAAAGCGCCATTGCGGAAAAGGTCCCCTCGGTGCCACCATGGGACATTTTCTGTTTTAATAACTCGTGCTACCCACATGCCGCTTTATCGATGGGGGCGCGCCGCTTGGCGCGACTGTGATCAGAATCGGGAGGCGAACGCCCCTACCAATGTCGCGTTGGCACTGGGGGATGATCATCCCCCCGTTATTTCGAATCCGAAATGATCGCGCTACTCTCTCTGCCATGGAGCTAAATGTGCGGTCCTGGTTTGCCAGCCGGCGGTCGGCGGTCGGCTTCTTCGTTCGCGCCGAAAGGCTTGACCTCTCGATAAACAGACAGCCAATTGTAGAGGCTTGCCTTTTCTACCCCACCCACCATTCGGGGTAGGCGTTCGTTCAGGTTGGCCGGTTGTCCTTAATCCGTTCCTCAACGGTTCATGAGAATCTTAGAAGAGCCCAATATTGGCCCTGTCAAGAGAACGAAATGAGATTCACCCGTCCCGCAGAGCGGAGCGGCTTCGCAGCGCCCGAACGAAGAGTGACACTTTGGCCAGCCGATACTGTTAGAGCTGCCTCAAAAAGATGTGAGTGATTTCAGTCGGTTGTGATTCCATCGGATTTGCGAAGATTCGAGGAGAGCACGATGGCCTGGACTGAAACCACCCGGCGGAATTATGTCCGTCGGACGCTGCGATATGCAAGCGACGTTACGGATCGCGAATGGGATTTTGTTGCGGCGTTCATGCCCGCGCCACGGCGTTTGGGTCGGCCGCGCAAGACCGATTTGCGGGAGATTGTGAACGCTCTTCTCTATATCGCCTCGACAGGTTGCCAGTGGTGGATGCTGCCCAAGGACTTTCCGCCTTGTTCGACGGTGCAGCGGTATTTCTATGAATGGCGAGCCATGGGCCTTTGGTCACGGATCAACCATCACCTCGTCATGGAGGCGCGGGAACTGGAGGGAATGAAGCCTCACCGACGGCCGGTGCCATCGATAGCCAAAGCGTCAAAACCACTGAAAGCGGCGGTATCCGAGGCTTTGATGCTGGCAAGACGGCGACAAACTGCGTTTGCGCTGAGATCAAGGGTCGCAAGCGCCACATCATTGTCGATACACTCGGGCTGATGGTCGGCCTCATGGTGCATAGTGCCGATATTCAGGACCGCGACGGCGCTCCCGATCTCCTGAAATCCATCAGGAACCGATGGCCATGGCTGCTTCATGTCTTCGCCGATGGCGGCTATGCGGGCGACAAGCTGAAAAAGCGGCTGCAGAAAATCGGGAAATGGAACCCTGGGTGCCGACAAGGCCTATGACACAAAGGACTTCGTCAAAGATTTGCGGTCGATGAAGGTGACGCCCCATGTGGCGCAGAACGTCAATGGTCGCCACTCCGCCATTGACGGGCGCACGACGCGCCATTCCGGCTATGGGGTCAGCTTGCGTATCCGCAAGCGCATCGGAGGCGTTCGGCTGGATCAAGACTGTCGCGGGGCAGGACAAGACGAAGTTCCGTGGTCGCGACCGCGTCGGATGGGCCTTCACCTTCGCGGCTGCCGCCTATGATCTGGTGCGGTTACCGAAACTGATGGCGGTGTCGTCATGAGCGCGGCCTCGAACTGCCGCCTGATTGGCCGCTGGCGGATCGTCGAGGCCGATCTATGGGATCGGGATTATCTCGACCTGGTTGAACCCGCCACGATCACCATCGGAGCCAATGGACATGGAGAAATCGCCTTCGGTGCGATGCAAGCGGGCCTCCAACTCGGCTACAGCACGTCCATGGTCTCCTTCACTTGGGCCGGATGCGACGAAATGGACGAGGTCTCGGGTGACGGTCATGCCGAATTACTCGACGATGGCGCAATCGAGATCGCGTTCGCTTATCACAATGGCGACGAGGCCATCCTGAAGGCCAAGTCAGAGACTTCTTCAACAGCCTGCTAGGGCCGACCTGGCGCTAGCGGAGGGGCGACGGAAAGCCTTCGTAACAGTGATCGGGGTTTATGGCTCCGAGAGTGCCAATGAAGCCGTGCAACGACCAACGCGGAGCGATCGATCCACCTCGGCTCGGCGGGTCACGGACCTTCTGAAGGGACGTGATCTACGTCGCGGCATCTTGAAGACCCTGCGAGACGCGGAGTCGCCAATTTTTGCCACGGAAGTTTCCCAGCGTAACCTTTCTCGCGAACGTCTTGCGACTGCCGCAGAAGGGCTCCTGACGGTCGGCGGAGACTGTTGGAAATCGCCCATTAGGCAGATCAGAGTCTCGCCCGGCATAGCGTAGGGTTGGCGGGTTTGGCAAATGCCATCAAGAGCGTACGACACATCGCTGCGTCAAACATGCAGTTCTACAAGATTGATCCGCAGTTCCCTTACCGCCAACTCTGGGCGCTTGGGTCTAGAGCCGACAAGACAGATTATGCCTGCACTTTCCAGCACACCTAAGCTTCGGGAGACATTTGGTTGCGGTCGGTCGGCTAACCGCGACAGACTTGCAACGCTATCGGGTTTATGGCGATGAATAAGTGCAAGAAGCCGACAGTTTTCTGGGGTCAAAGCACGCAGTACTTGTTCTGGTCCGGGCGTTTTACGATTACGGTCCACCAGACATTCCCCCGCCTGAGCCGTCGCCGCCGTCGTGGTCGTCGGTATTTTCTTCAAGGAGCGATCGCTCGAGAGAGTGCACAGCTTCGATGAAAGCTGGAAGAGCCACGGCCACTCTGTCGAGGTTGTCACGCACCTTATCTGGCTTTAGATCGAAACCATAACGATGTCGGACAAGGTGCCGAAAGCCCTTCAACTCGCTGAGCGATTCATAGAGTTCCTGATCAGAACTGCGGGTCGGATTCCAGAGATTTCGGTCACCATTTGGTCAAGGAGGTCTTGATGCATCGTTGCCCCCCCGGGGACCGCATCGTCGACATCTCTCGCTAGGCTTAGGAGGATGTCTTCGATGCCATTGTAGATATTGTGTACCCCGAGGGATATCGCAGAGGTCGCCCCCCAGTCGCCGGCAAGAAACTCATCATAATGGCTGCTCGAATATTTTTGAAGCTCCGACAATTCCGTCTTCGCCCGCTCCAATTTCGGCGACAGTCGTGCAAAGGCTGGATGCCTAAACAATGTCATGCAACATCTCCTTCAGCCGCTCTTCAGTGAGGTCGGCCTCAAAAATAAGATCGTAGGGAAGGTTAGTGCCGCGCAAGTGCTCGGCTACCAAACGCTCAACCATGGCCCGACGGTGCGGGGCGTCGCTTCCATGAACGAGAAGGTCAATATCCGAGTGCGCCTTGAAGGAGTTCTTGGCCAGTGACCCTACAATGGACATTTGCACACCAACGCGATGGGCTTCCTTGACGATACGGGCGGCACATACGTCCGCTTGCATAAGCCGCTGTGCCGCTCGCTGTTTGGCCAAGGCGTTCAATTTGTTCATCGCGCTGATCTTTCGACTTTCAAAATCAAAGCCTGTGTCGATGCAATCCACCAGCTTTTATATATCATCACAAGATATATTCAACGCTGTCAAATCGAAACGAAGCGCCTACTTCGATTCAAGTTAACGAGGTTTCTCGAATTATGCGGAATTACGTAGCAAATACCGCAAGGTTAGAGTTCGCATTAGAGTTCAATGTATGGTGGCGCGTTAACCATATCTCTTCACCTCGATCGACTCTCGCCAACCAGCCTGGTATCTGGGCGTCATGGTTACGAGAGCGACACGAATAGGCTGACGATTTCACCCCGCCCCAAAGCGCGGCCGTCAGCATCATGTGTTTCGTGTCCCGAGGTGACCATGTCTTCCCCCAAGCTCCCGATCCTGTACCCCAACGCCTACGACCCCTTCGAAGACGAGGCCAGGAGGTTGGAAATACGAGCGTTGCCTTTGGCCTGATCCCAAGGACGAGTTCGGCCAGCATTTCCTGCTGACGAAGAAGGCCCGCAACGTCGATCCGGCGGCCGTGTGGGGTCTCGGCGAGGAAGAGGCCTACGAGCTTTTCTACTCGTTCCGCTGGTCCGCAAACGGTGGGCAGCCGTTCTGCCCGAAGTGCGGAAACCTTTCCCCTTACAGCATCAGACGCCGCCGATTTCGCTGTTCGGAGGAGCGCATGTGTGTCTTGTCGATCCGCGAACACAATGACGATGCGCCGAACCGGACCATTACGCGCGTCGTATCCGACGAGAACCCGAAGGCAGCCTGGGCGGCCGTGCGTGACCATGTCCAGCCACGCTCGTTGCTGACTGCCGACGAACACGGTTCCTATGACGACCTTGTCGGCTTGGCGATCCTCCAGCGGGTGAACCACAGCAAGGCCTACCAGACCGAGGACGGGACCGACACAAACCGGATCGAGAGCTTCTTTGCCCGCGCCGAGCGCTCTTATGTCGGCATTCATCACCGTTTCTCGGTGAAATACCTAGACTGGTACATGGCGATGGTCGCGTGGAAGGAAGACACCCGTTACATGGGCCTTCGTTGGCAGCTCGCTGACGTGCTGCGAACAGTCACCCACCGAACGACATCGGAGAACCTGTGCGGCTACTGGCAGGGTGCGGCAGACCGCATCGACGAGCAGGTGTGGGACGAGGACACCAAGGTCGAGAAACAGCGGTATCTGCGGTAGCCGCAAATTCAGGTGGACGCTTGTTCGGCCGATAGGCACCCTTGGGTACAGACATGGATGCCTGACACATGACCGCACGACCGATCAATCCGCCGCCCTTGCTACCCCTGGCCAAAAAGCCAGCCTCGTAAAGCCGATGGAGGCCTCAATGGTCATCGAAACCCTCATCTGAGAATTGGCTATCTGGCGATCTCCCAGAGACGCCGCCGTCCGTCAGGAGCACCCGACGACCGAACAAGTCCAGCCTGCTCCATTCTTTCGAGCAGACCAGAGAACCTTCCAGCCAAGTTTGGGCCAATCCCGTCGATCTCCGCCCCAAAGCTCTCGCGTTCGGCAAACTGTTTCGACAGATCGCCGGCAAGGATTGGCTCCTCCGCATCTCTAAGAAGTTCGAGAACACCGCGGCGGACATCACGACCCCTGAGCAGGTCTGTCACGCGGCGGCCAGGGGTCGATCGATCCCTCTTCTTGGGCTGTTGATCACGCTCATTGATCGCAAGGGGATCGAAGACCTTGATCACGGTCGTGAACGCCGCCTTTTGGCCTTCCAGGATGAGAGCCTCAGCCCTAATCGCCTCTAGCCGCGCTTCCAGTTCGGCCAGCTTGGCTTTCAATTCCTCGACGACCGACACCATACAATCCAACTCCATCGACAGAGCTGGAGGTAACAAATTTTGCGGTCGGAATCTTGTGGCATTTGCTACCTAATTCCGGAGATAAAAGCCCCGAACCCCTCGGGGGCCCAACGAAGGAGTCTACCTGGGAGTATCCCTTCGCGATCTATCGCGTGGACAAAACCTTCAATTTAATGCGGAACATGCGCTGAGATTTCCCGTTGTTGCTCTTGTTCAAGGCAAAATCATCTCAACGGAGGAACACCATGATAAAATCACTTGTTTTGGCAGGATCTGCATTTTTGGCGCTTTCGACAACGTCCTTAGCGCAGGATTTGCCAATGACCTGCGACACCACCAACCTGGCAAATCTCGAAGCCGATGTAATAAAGGCTCCGAGCGACGCTCAGAAGTCAGCCGCTAAAGCGGCCATCGGTACCGCCACCGTCGCTATGCAGGCAGGCAACATAGACGCCTGTGTTGCAGCGATGCAAAAAGCCCGACTGGCAATCGATGGCTGATAATCCAGGTTTATGCTTCAGGACCCCGCGACTCTGGTTGCGGGCTCCTAAAACGGCTTTGGTATATGGGAAGCGGCGTGATCAGCAATCTCGCCATCAGCGGCTACGCTGTTTATTCTCTCCTAGGCTCTTCTTGAGCGCGGCCATGATGTCAACCGGCTGTGCCTTGATCCCCGAGAAGTATTCTTCTTCAGGACGAACTTCATCACCATACCGCAAGGTCGATAGTACAATGCCCGCGTCACGTGGTTCAAGCATCACCGCACGTTCCCGCTGACCGATTTCCGCTTTGCGCCATTTCGGCCGTTGAGACAACTCGGGCGGAGGCCTGTAAGCAGTCTATCTGCTTATTACTTCCGCAAAGCGCCGATACTGTTGAAAAACTAACCGTTGTCGGCATTGGGATGTCATGATTCAATCGTCGCATTGATTTGCGGGGGATTGAGTGATGATGGGATGCCAGACAGCTCCAGCGCAGCTCTTCTACGACTTCTGCCTTGATGATCACGTTCCTGCCGACCACATGCTGCGCGGGATCGACCGCCATCTCGAACTCGACAGCGTACGAGCGCACTTGAAGCCTTTCTACAGCGCCACGGGTCGCCCCTCGATTGATCCCGAGCTTATGATGCGAATGCTGATCATCGGCTATTCCATGGGCATTCGCTCGGAGCGACGGCTTTGCGAAGAGGTCCACCTCAATCTCGCCTATCGCTGGTTCTGCCGCCTCGGTCTGGACGGCAAGGTCCCTGATCACTCAAGCTTCTCGAAGAACCGCCATGGCCGGTTCCGGCAAAGCGACATCCTGCGGCATATGTTCGAAACGGTAGTGGAGCGCTGCCTCTCTCAAGGGTTGGTTGGTACGGAAGGATTTGCAGTCGATGCCAGCTTGATCGCGGCGGATGCAAACAAGCAGCGCTCGGTACCAGGATCGGAATGGGAAGCCAAAGAAGATGCGGGACGCTCGGTACAGGAATATCTGGCTGTTCTCGATGATGCTGCTTTCGGCGCTGCCTCGCCGGTCACGCCGAAGTTCATCTCCTCGTCTGATCCGGCCGCCCAATGGACCGGTGCCCACAAAGGCCACGCCTTCTTCGCCTATGCGACCAACTATCTGATCGATACAGACCACGGCGTCATTCTGGATGTGGAGGCGACACGGGCGATCCGCCAGGCGGAGGTCGGTGCATCCCGCACAATGCTCGGCAGGACCGAGAACCGCTTCGGCTTGCGGCCCGATTACCTCGCGGCCGACAGTGCCTACGGTTCTGCCGACAACCTCGCCTGGTTGGTCAACGAGAAGGAGATCGCGCCGCACATTCCGGTCTTCGACAAGTCGAAGCGGACGGATGGCACCTTCTCGCGTTCCGACTTCACCTGGGAAGCCGAGAAGGAGCAATACCTTTGCCCTGCCGGAAAGGAGCTGAAACAATTCCAACGCACTTACGACCCACCCAGATCGGGGATCACGGCCGAGGGAACCCGGCTTTATCGTGCCAGCAAGAAGGACTGTGATCAGTGTGAACTGAAGCCTCGATGCTGCCCGAACATGCCTATGCGCAAAGTACCGCGCGATCTCAACGAGGATGCACGCGATGTCGCCCGAGCGATTGCCAAGACACCGGAGTATGAGCAGTCACGGCATCGTCGAAAGAAGGTCGAAATGCTCTTCGCTCACCTCAAGCGCATACTACGGATGGCACGTTTAAGGCTTCGAGGGCCGTGTGGTGCGAGAGACGAATTCCTGCTTGCCGCAACCGCACAGAACCTGAGGAGGCTGGCCAAACTCAGGCCTCAGATGCCGCCATGCGGTGCCATCGCCGCTTGAGGGCGGCATCGACCGATACCCTGCGCTAAGGCGTGGGCAGATCGCAGCATAGTGCACCGCCCAAAAGACCGAAAAGGGCGTGTGAGCGGATAATCCGTCGAGTTTTTCAACGATATCCGCCAAGAGCGGCCATTGCGCGTATCTGCATTTGTCGCAATTATGTCGGTCATGGATTGGGAGGGCAAACACTAATGAACGACACTACCCTGAACTTTTACCGAGCAAATTCGGAGGAATATGCGGCTGACGGAAGTGCGCCCAATCCAAGGTTATTCACGTTCCTGAGCCAGTGCAAACCGAATGGTAGGGTGCTGGAATTAGGCACAGGTGGTGGCGTCGACGCAGCCGCTATCATCGAGAATGGCTTCAAGCTGGATGCTACAGACGGATCATCGGAACTTGCTGCCATTGCTTCGCTTCGCATTAGGCAACCTGTCAAGACGATGTTATTTAGCGAGTTGGATGCCAATGGTGTTTATGACGGGGTTTACGCCTGTGCTTCTCTGACCCATGCGCCGCGACATGAACTCGGTCAGGTCATCAGCAGAATTTACCGTGCGATGACTGAGAATGCTGTTGTTTGGGCGAGCTTCAAGGCTGGCGACGAGGAGGGCTTAGATGCGCTCGGACGCTATTATAACTATTTTGAGCAAAGTCAGTTGATATCGCTTTGGCAAGCATCAGCACCTTGGAAGAAGATTGAAATCGAGGCTTGGACAGGTGGCGCATACGACCGGAAGCCGACTGAGTGGCTTGCTATCACAGCGATGAAATGAAGGCCGCTTCGGGCCGGAATGCGTCATGGGAGCTTCGCGCCTTAGGAGACGTTGTGGTGTGCTGCCTAACGCATTCCCGGTCGGTACCGGAAAGCATCGACGAACGCCGCGAAGGCTGGCGAGGGATTTCGGCGGCTTGGATAATACAGGCGATCTGGAAGGTCGGGCACCACTCCGAGAGCCCCTGTCTCGCCCGACCTCGACAACCAGGAAGTTCGTGCTGTAACGTCCAATACCATGGATGGTGACATATGGGATGGCGAAACAGCTAGGTCTTACGATTCGCCCGGCATCGGAATGTTTTCGACGAGCGTGTTGGGACCCACAGTTGATCGACTTGTTGAACTTGCGGAAGGTGGGCCGGTTCTCGAATTCGCCATCGGAACTGGCCGGGTGGCTGTTCCGCTCAGAGAGCGGGGTATTTCCGTCGTCGGGATCGAAAATCTCCCGCCATGATTGCTCAAATGCGTACAAAAGCCAGCGAAGAAAACATCCCTGTCACACTTGGTGACATGGCCAAGACCGTCGTTCCCGGAAGCTTTTCGCTAGTCTATCTTGTATACAACACAATTTCGAACTTGCTGACTCAAGCGGAGCAAGTCCGCTGCTTTTGTAACGCAGCGCTCCATCTTCGATCTGGCGGTCGTTTCGTTGTGGAGCCGTGGGTGCCCGAGCTTCGCAAGTTGACACCGGGCGAACAAGCAGTGGTCTGGCATTCGGAACCTGGCTATATTGGCCTCGACACCTACGATGTGGTGCTTCAGCAGGTCATTTGTAAGCGGTTAGCCGACCCCGCTCGACTCGAAGTTCCACGGCATCAGAGCGTCGATATCCTGCGCGGGCCATCCGTTGGCCATGCGAACTAAGGTCTGTGTCAGCCAGGCGAGCGGATCGACGTTGTTCATTTTAGCTGTCTGCAAAAGCGTGGCGATCGTGGCCCATGTGTTGCCACCGCCTTCGCTTCCGGCAAATAGACTATTCTTCCGTGTGATCGTTTGGGGACGGATTGCGCGCTCGACGATATTGGAGTCAATCTCGATGCGGCCGTCACCGAGAAAGCGTTCCAGAGATTGTCGGCGGGTCATTGCATAGCGGATCGCTTCCGCGGTCTTGGACTTGCCAGAAACTTTCGCGAGCTCCTTTTCCCAGATGTCAAAAAGGTTGGCGACAATGGCCGCAGACCGCTCTTGTCGTGCGGCAGCACGGATGTTGGCATCCTTTCCCCGGATCTCGTCCTCGACCTTCCACAACTCGCTCATCGCCTTCACCGAGGCTGTCGCGGCGTGATTGATACCCCCCACATGGAGTTCGTAGAATTTGCGCCTGACATGCGCCCAGCACCCTGCCAACGTGATGGTTTCGTTGCTGCCGGCCTTGACCTGCTCTTTGACCATGCTCGTATAGGCGCCGTGCCCATCAACCTGGAGAATGCCGTTGAAGCCGCTCAGGTGACGGGCCACACAGCGCCCACCTCTGCTGTCTTCAAATCTGTAGGCGACCATTGGTGGCCCTGATCCCCCGAACGGCCGATCATCACGTGCATAGGCCCACAGCCATGCCGTCATTGTTTTTCCCGAACCAGGCACCAGGGTCGGCAATGTCGTTTCGTCGGCAAAGACCCTTTCACCTGCTTTAATCCTCTCCAGGATGTAATCGGCCAGGATCTTGAGCTCGAAGCCGAGATGTCCCATCCATTGAGCCATCAAGGAGCGGCTCAGTACCACGCTGTCGCGCAGGTAGATTGTTTCCTGACGGTAGAGCGGAAGGCCGTCGGCGTATTTGGATACGGCGATGTAGGCCAGGAGCCGTTCGCTCGGCAGGCCAGCTTCGATGATATGGGCAGGTGCCAAAGCCTGCAGCACGCCGTCACGGCCCCTAAACGCGTATTTAGGTCTGCGGGTGACAATAACCCTAAACTTCGGTGGGATGACATCGAGCCGCTCGGATCGGTCTTCGCCGATCAAAACCTTTTCCAACCCTTGGCACTCTTCAGGGATTTCAGGTTCAATGACCTCCTCGATACGCTCGAGATGAGCGGCAAAGCCTTTGCGCGGGCGAGCCTCCCGCTTCGGCTTGTCTTTCCGTAACTGGTCGAGCTCGCTGTCGATCGTCGCTAAGCCGGTTTCGACCTCCTCGAACGCAAAGTCGATCTGATCATCGTCGATTCCCAACCGAAGCCGTTCTGAGCGGGTGCCTTTCTGAGCACGCTGTAGAACTTTCACAATCGCAGTGAGGGTGGCGATCCGCTCGTCAGTGTCTTTCTTCAATGCCTCAAGCCGGGTGATCTCCGCTCGGGCAGCGGCGCCTTCTGCACTCATGGCGACGATCATCGCCTTGAGTGCATCAACGTCGTCAGGAAGGTCCGAAGCAGAGAACATCATAGCAGGAAGTAGATCACAAATAGTGATCTTTTCCTAGCGTTTACAGTAACATGCGTGAGATTTTTTGGATGGGTTCAACCCGTCGAAAGCGGCCTCCTGATTGTCGCCGGGCGGATCTTCTTCCAATCCATTCCGGCCAGTAGGGCCATGAGCTGGGCATGATCCAGACGGATGCGCGCCGCCGTCGCTGCCGGCCAGCAAAAGCCATTTCCTTCGATAACTTTCGAATAGAGACAGACCCCGCTGCCATCCCACCACACGATCCGGACACGGTCCTTCCGTTTGGAACGGAACACGTAAAGGGCGCTATTGAAAGGATCTAGACCGCCATCCCTGACCAAAGCCATCAACGAAGCCGCTCCCTTGCGAAAGTCGACCGGTTGGCAGGAGACGTAAACGACAACGCCAGACGCAATCATGCCCTGCGCACCGCCCGTAGGATCTTGGCAAGATGATCCGGCTCGATATCTCCGGCAACGCGCACCACGACGTCACCCATGACGATCTCCACCGGTGAACTTGCAACAGCTTCGACGCGCGCGAAACTAACCCTTTCATTAGCCTCTTTCGAAAGGGGCACCACCGATCCCGAGGCCAATGCCTTGCGACGCCAGCCGTAAAGCTGCGAAGCATCCAGTCCTGCAGCGCGTGCGATAGCCGAGACATTCGCCCCCGGCAGAAACGTCTCGGCAATCAGCCGCGCCTTCTCGTCATCCGGCCAATCGCGCGGCTTACGTCTCGACCGTACCGGTGTCGCTGTCAAAACCTCAAAGGCACGAGCCTGATTCACACTGTCGCTCATAGGATTCTCCGCATGATTCATGCCGAAAATGAGCCATTTTACGCCCCCCCGCTACGTGGGGTCGCCTGCGCGCTTACGGTCATTTCGCACCATTTCCGATTTGACGACACCAAGCAGGCACAGGTTTTCCGGTCTCCTCACCGCTACATTTGGCCAGCAGAACTAGACCTAATGGGCCAACTTGCAGGATTCGAACTCGAGTGTCGGCACGCTGATTGGAGGGGGACACCATTCACGTCCGAGTCACGCTCTCACGTCTCAGTCTTTCGCCTTGCCGATTATTAACCAGCAGCCTACTTCAGAAGATGCAGGCTTGCTTGAAGCCAGGCATGAGGGAAAATATCGTCGGATCGAGGTAATCACTGGTCGACGCCAACGGCGGAATTGGACAGACGAGGAGAAGGCTCGCATCCTTGCGGAAAGCACGGAGCCTGATGTGAACATCTCGGCTGTTGCTCGGCGCTGGGGCGTCAATCGCGGTTTGCTGAATGTTTGGCGTCGGGATGCCGGGAGCGTGACGCCAAAGAAGAACCGCAGAGCGCAGACCGTCTGGTTCAAGGCCGGCCACGATAGGCCCGATGATACCAGTGCACCTGAAAGGCACGCACGTCTTCCATTCCAAGGCGGTCTGGCGAACGGCCGAAATAGCGAGAAAACTTCGTCACTGCATGCAAATACGATCGTTGCGTCGCGGGCGAAAGATTGCGGATCGTCATGTCCTCGATCATCCGCCGCCGTAGAGGGCTCATCTCCGTCATTGTCATCTCCTGTTTGAAGGTGGGCGAAACAGCCCATTCCTTTAATCAGTAGCACTTCATGCAATCAGATCGTCCAAATGCCGCGAAAGCGGCTTCGTTCAATCCATATGAGTCAGTTTATTCGAACGGCGCTTTAGCCCCCGTTACGAGGCGGGGCATTCTTTCGTTCATCCGGAAATCCGGGCCCCTAGGTTCATCCCGCCTTGCGATAGCGGCGGGCAACATAAACGATGTCTCCACGCGAAAGCCCCTTGTACAGGGCAGACCCTTTGGAACCGGAGAACTCCGTCATGAAGTGCTGCATCCATCGAGAACGGCCGATCCGTTCGCGTTTACGTGCCTCGGCGGCATCCAGCGCCGCGACCACGCCCTTTGAGATATTTCGCGCCTCCGCAAGTTCCAGACCCGGCGCGCCAAGCTGCCCGTCCAGGGCGGCAAGCTGGGTTTTTGACCGCATGTCGGCAAAGGTGAACCACCCACCGGGCGCGAGCACGCGTGAGACCTCCCGAGCAAACGCTGGCACGTTGCCGTAGCAATGGGAGGATTCGATGTTCACGACGATATCGAAGGAGCCATCAGCGTAGGGCAGATTTTCCGCATCGCCCGTTTCAAAGACAAGCGACGGAGCGTCCTGATTGATGCGTCGGGCGCGCCGCACGGTTTCAGGCGAGTAGTCGAGCCCGACGATCGATGCAGGCGCATGGTAGCGGGCGATAAATCGCGAGCCTCCACCGCGACCCGAGCCAATCTCGAGGACACGCTTGCCACGGACCGGCAGGCCTTCGACCGCCTGCTGGTAAAGGCCAATGAAGGCTCGCTCCGCCTCGTCTTCGGCTTCCAACAGGAAGGTGGGATCGGCGGGCACGAAGCCGTAGTTCATGAAGCGCCAATCCCGGTCGCGCCAGGACAAGGATAAAAGGTTATAGATACGCCGCCAGACCCATTTCTGCACACGCGGAAACTTGCCGGTTGAAGCAACGTCGAGAACGCGGGAGAACAGGCGGCTGCTCATCGCGGGGGATTACCAGCCGTTCGCAGCGCCGTGGCCGCCTCAATGTTCTTGAACTCGTTATATAGCCAGGCCCGGCCCTTGCGGGTTAGCTCAGCGTCGTCCTTGTTCACGGGGTTGAACCAGGGCAGGTAGTATTTCAGAACCAGCGGCATGCAGCGACGCCAATAACCCGGCGAGATCAGCACCAATCTTGCCAGGCGCAGCCAGAAACGCGGGCCCGTTTTGATGCCGTCGGTACGCGCGAAAATTTTGATATTGCGCAGTGTAATGAACACAAAGGGGAAAAGGGTCGCGTTCATGGCCATCACACGGATAAAATAGCGCTTCCAGCCTGAAAGTTTCGGTGTCGCTTGCTTCAATACGTCCAACGCGACCGCTTTGTGTTCGAGCTCTTCCAGAGCGTGCCACATCCACAAGCGACGATAGCTGGGCGCCGCGTCGGCGAGCAATTCCGGATGGCGCAGCGTCACGGCCGATAGGGTTGCCGTCAGATGTTCGATCGCGCAGGTGACGACGAGCCGTAGGATTGGCGACGTGTCGCGGGCGAGGCCGACACGAACCGGTCGTTCCATGGCCTCGACGTCATAGCCGAGCTTGGTCAAGGCACGATTATAATCCATATGCTCGCGCGTGTGAAACGCCTCCTGGACCGCATAGCCGTTGATCTCGGCGGCGAGTTCCTTGTCGGCAAGTTTTGGCGCGTAATGTTTCAGCGAGCGGATAAAATAACGCTCGCCCTCCGGCAGAAAGATCGACAGGCCATCGAGCAGCACGGTTTTTTGGAAGTCGCCGGCGAACCAGTTGCGGATGGGATTTTCGACAATGCCGAAACGGATATCGCGCGGGATAATATCCTCGTCATCGGAGCCGGCTGAGGCCCCCTCCCACTTCGCGGCCTCGATTGGCCCAAATGCCTGCTCCATTTCACCCACCATTCCCCGGCTATCGCCCTGCGCTGCTTGGGCTAGGTCAGAACCCACTTGCTCTCAAACCATTCGTCTGCCCACAACAACAAACGGAATGTCGGGGCTGACCGTCGTGCCCTGTGAAATCGATCGAAAAAATCCCGATCTGCCCCCCCCAGAAAATCAACCGTGCTTCATTGAAATACCACCTTTGGGTGCCAAAGAAGTTTGATTGCTGCGACCACGGCTAATGCTGGGCTCTGCCGATAGGTTTTCGACACTGGCACTGATGCCTGTAGAATACTATACCAGTTTCTAAGCGCGATAAACCCACCCGCTGTTGGATCGCTTCAGCGAGGGTCGTGCGTCTCGAGTCTGGTAGCCAAAGTTGGTCCAGGCTTTGTCACTCGCTTCGCCAGGATCAGTCACGCCGGCCACCTCAAGATCGGTCCTGGCCACGTTTACGCGAGCAAGTGAAACTTGCAGCAGATCCGTGCCAGTGATCGTCGGCTTAGCCCCTGTCGGCTGACATTCAACGTCCCATGGCTTGACTGTCGCGGCTTCAAGTCCGGCTCATTCGCTTCCTTTTGCAAGATCAGCCCGAGGGAAAAGGACGCGATGTCGTGGGCGATGCCATCGGAGTCGTAGAGGTAGTCGTCCGTTCCACCGTCGGTCTCGATGATCTGGGCGGGCGAGTTTATTACTACTCGACCAAGGCGCTGTACGGTATCTCGATGGCGATTAGCACCCTTAGTGGGCTTTTGACTTTTGCCCCTGTAATTGCGGGGTTACGCATTTCGAAATTTTCAGCGAGGTTTTGGGCAGCGCTCAAGAGCCCCACGCTGGTCCTTGGTCACTCCCTGGTGAAGAGCAGCCAACCGAGCGCCCGGTTACCCCAAAACCGGACTCGAGCCATCCTGCAAGTACTCACGCAGGATGGCTCAATTTTACACTCAAGGTGCGTTTGTTGCAGTTGCTGGTGGGCCTTTTTTCAGGTCGATAAGCAGGGTTCGAATCGAGGCGCGCACGTCGCCGTTGTGCCAGGCTCGCACCATCGCGATTTCGTGAACCGGACCTGCAAAAATGGTCTCATGTGTTTCAGCGCTCATGACTTGAGGCACACGCCTTCAGGAGCTTTGTCAACGCACTTGACCGTCTCTGGGCTTCGACTTCGCTCGGGATATCCCGTCCTTTTAGACCGTCTTTTGCAACTTCGGAATATCCCCAGTTCCGGTCATACCGCCCGTGCAGCGCGTTCCGATGCGGAGATGTCGCCATCCACCGTGTAATGCTCGCCAATGCCCGAGGGCTGTAGGATGGCAATTGCGTCAAACAGAAAGGCCGGGAAGAACCAGGCGTTTGGTGTCGATCCCCAGTCACTACGTTCGTTGTCTGCGTCGGCTGCCAGAAATCATAGGGAGTTTCGCCAAGCAACAAAATAGTCGTTAGGTGGAGCAGCAAGAGGATTAGGCGCGTGCAATGACTTGGTTGTACCAGGGAAGTCCTGACGAGCGCCACGGTCAGGCAGGCGGCGGTGTGGCCCAAGCTTGCCGTTTAGCTTTCATTTGGAGCGCCGAATCCCACTGTTCACGACGCGCAGCGGGCCAGTATGCTGGCGCGTCTCTTAATGGCGCGGTGTTACAGCTCACTCCGTCGCACCCATACTTTCATTTGCGAATGATTAGGGGGAACTCCCCGCCTTCTCGGGTGCGCATATAGTTCGAGAGACATAGGAGCGACCGCCTTTACATTGGATCGGTGGCTTGACTCAAATCGGGATCGATGTCCGCCTTGGTCGGAATTCGCACGAAGATGGGCGCAAGCCGAATCCCCATCTGAGTCTAGACATTTGATGGTACAATTGGCCCGCTCATATGAGCCACCGTGTGTATTCCGGCCCGAGATCGAGTTTGCCGTATGGTTGAATCGGCGATTGGAGGGGGTGATGATTGTCGGAATGGCAGGTGTGCCTTTAGAACTTGGGGCGACCCGTAATTACGACCTTATTTTCAGCCAGCTCGAAGCTGCAGGCGTCAAGGTCTATTTTCCGTTCACCCAATACCAGGAAAATCCGACGTCCCAGAGCCTCGGGTTTGAGACGGATTTTCTGCCCCCTCCCTTTGGTACCGCTGATCCGAGCGTTTTCGAAGCTATGCGAGCGCATGGCATCAAACTCGCCGTTAACGCCGAATTATTATACGACCTGAATGAGCCATTCCCATCGGCTGAGCTTGATCCCCTTCGTGCCCTTATCAAAGCAGCCGGGCGCGATCTTCTCCATGGCGTATATGGGCCGGACGAACCAGCCTTCCGCAACGTGGACCCAGCCGTTTCCCAGCGGCTTTACGAACACATAAAGGCGATCGACGCCAGCTTGCCGGTTATCCAGGTTCAACGGTCTATCGACGAAGAAGACCCGGTGATGCAGACGCAGGAAGGTCGCGATGCGTATTTCGCCGACGTCCTCGCTCATGCCAAATGGGCTGACATCGTCGGCTTCGATGTCTACCCGGTCGGCGCTTCCGTCGGTGCCTCGACCCCGTACAGCAATGGCAAGCTTGTTTCGCCGGCGCAGGCGGTCCGCGACTATATGACGTGGCTGGCGGAAAATCTTCCAGACAAGTTGCATACAATGGTTCTGCAGGGGTTTTCTCCGGTGGACCTGTACTCTGCGCATTTCCTCGCGCAGATGGACCTTCATCTGATCGCCGCGTCCCGCGGGCCGACCGCGCAGGAAATGCACGACATGCTCGCGGCGACCGAAGGCGCCGCGGTCGTTTTCTGGTGGGGCCAGAGCCATCTCAAGGACACCAGTTCCGAAACCTGGAAAAATCTGCTTGCCGAGACCGACACCTGGATCGATGCGCATGGAGGCTCGGACATGGTGCTGGCCGGCGGTGGCGGCAATGACATTCTACTCGGCGGCAGCGGCGACGACACTCTCGTCGGCGGCGGTGGCAACGATGCGCTCGTCGGTGGCGACGGCAACGACCTGTACATCGTCGACAGTGCCAGAGACATGGTTCTGGAAACCTCGGCGAACGTGGGGCAGGTAGATACCGTTCAGTCCTCCGTGAGCTATGCGCTGGGCGCCAATCTTGAAAATCTCGTTCTGACGGGGTCTGCCTCGATCAACGGTGCTGGCAACGACCTGGCGAACCAGATCACCGGCAACAGCGGCGCAAACTGGCTGATCGGCGGCCTTGGTGCTGACACGATGACCGGTGGCGCTGGCAACGATATCTACTTCGTCGACAATGCCCGGGACGTGGTTATCGAAGCGGCCGGCGCCGGCTCGGACGGGGTTGCGACCAGTGTCAGCTATACGCTGGCAACCAGCACGTCGATCGAGCTGTTTACCACCGACGACGCGCTTGTCACCAAGGCCCTCAACCTGACCGGCAACGCGCTTGCCCAAATCATTATCGGCAACAACGGGGCCAATGTGATCGATGGCGGCGGAGGAAACGACACACTGGAAGGCGAGGGAGGCAACGACCGGCTGATGGGTGGCCTCGGCAGTGACACGCTGGCCGGCGGTTCCGGCGCGGACAGTTTTGTCTTCAACACCGCGCTCAATTCTGCGACTAATGTCGATGTTATCACCGACTTCTCCGTGTCAGGCGATACGATCCAGTTGGAGAATGCTATATTCACCACGCTCGGTGCAGCCGGCGCACTGGCGTCATCAGCATTTCACATTGGAACTGCGGCGGCCGATGCCAGTGATCGGATCATCTACAATTCGGCGACAGGCGCGCTGAGTTACGATGCCGACGGCGTCGGCGCAGGCGCGGCAGTCCGCTTCGCAACCCTCGGCACCGGCCTGACCATGACGCATGCCGATTTTCTGGTAGTGTAAGGCTTGAGCCATGCCTCACGTTCGTGCATCGAACAACGGCCTGAAAGGTGCTCCCGATCGGCCCGCCGCGTAATAGACGGGGCTGGTAGTGAAAAGAGCCTGATGTCTCTAGTCCGCCGGCGAGCAGGTGCTTGGAATCAAGAATGCAGTATAAAAAAGCCCCGACCGCAAATCAGCGGCCGGGGCGTCCTTTGTGAAACATAGGCAATATGATCTTTACTCTGAATTGGCGCACTCGTTATGGGTGGAGGGTGCCTCAACACCGTGATGTTTACTGTCACCAAGGGAACTGACATCGGAGACCAAGTCGTCGAGGGGATGCCCCGGGCTTGGATCATCTCAATCGTTTACCCGACGGCGGCGGTGCGTTCGCGGATCGTTCATGTCATCTACCGAAATTAGTGAATGCTAAATCGCAAGATACACCCTAAGATGTATCCATCACAAAGGCGTAGAGAGGGTTGTTTTGAGCGAGCCGAAAGTTGTTGTCAAAAGTATTCAAGGTGCATGGGTCGCATCAATCTTTCACAATGGCGCTGATGAACACAGAGCGTTTCGGACGCAAGAAGAAGCCGACCAGTATGGTAAAAAGCGAGCAAAAGCGCTGACCGACCGGGAAGGCTGAGGCAGCGATCGCGGCAGCTAGTCGCCTTGCGCGTCCATCGCCCAAGCGGGGACTGTTGTTTTGTTTTGGCGATGGTCAAACTCGATCAAATAATGGGTGGTGAGAACGAGCAAAAGTATTCCGGGCCTAACGATCGCGAGTAATGCTCCCAAAACTTTCGTTGGCGTCCACGCGCGCCGTCTGCCCGTCTACGTAAAGGCACGCCACGAAAACAGCCGCCACCGAGAAATATGCGACCAAGGCAATCAGCACCACAGAATCCTCCCATTTTGCCCCAGTCGAAAAAATTCTGCCCGTCGCCGCTAGCGGTCGACTCATCCATTTGGCTAGCTTGCGGCCATGGATACAACCTGAGTTATGCTCTCTGCGTAGCTACAAAAGGAGGCGCTCTCGGTAATAAGGCTTGGATGGCTCACTCACCGGGGTGGCCTGCTGCCGCTTTGGACTTGCCTCCGCTGAGGCGTGGTGCTTATCGCTCACATCCGGATGCTCAGTCGGAGGCTCGTAAGGTACCATGTCTATTGATTTCTTTTCGAGTAAGTCTCTTAGGGCCGTCGAATACAAAGGCCCGCTCGCTTCTGAGGTCTGTGGCCGTTATAGAACAGACCACATTTATCTTCAGCACGAAGCGCAGCACCTACCCGTCTGAACCTGATCACCGGGGGCTTTTCTTTTCATCTATATGGGATATCCGATTGGTGAAAGCGGGGCTGTGAGTTATGCTCACCACTACCTCGATGCGGGCTTGTTCAAAGTTTCAGTGTCGGAAAAGAGAATTGACGGTTTGTTATCCAATCCCGTTAGAAGGCGACAGGCGCGAAATTGTGCGTACGTTCAAGCTAGTTGGCTGCCGGATTTGATCACCACCGTATCGGATTTCAGGCATTCGGCCGTCGAACCACCCGTTCTCCTACTATTTCCAGACCGCCCCTCTGATGGGCTCTATCCTCGTCAAAGCTGAGAGCTAGTCACACCAATCCTCATCTCCTCGAACGGCGTCCACTAACAATTATGTCCATGCCAACGCAGAGGAATTGCCGCCCTTTTTACGGATGTGAAAGTCATGACAATGGAAATTGTGAGCAAAGCGGCAACCGTCTTCGCGCTGATCTTCGTGATTTCGAGCATGTTGGCGACGGGAGCAAGCCTCACAGTCTCTCAGATTTCCAGGCCTCTCCGAAATGTCCGGCTCATCTCGCTCGCAATCCTGGCCAATTTTCTTCTGATGCCCCTGATCGCGTTCACAGTCGCAAAGGTGTTCTGGCTCGCTGAACCCTTAGCAATAGGACTGCTACTACTTGGCTGTTCGGGGGGAGCGCCTATTTCGCCAAAGCTTTCCGAAATTGCAAAGGGTAATGTTCCGTCCGCAGTAGGTCTGATGGTGCTGCTGATGATCATTACGGTCGTTTATCTGCCTGTCGTGCTGCCCATGCTGCTTCCAGGCACCGCGGTTGATGCATGGAGGATTGCCCGCTCGCTTGTAGTGCTCATGCTCATCCCACTCGCCGCTGGGCTCATGTTCAACGGGAGATGTGCCGCTGTGGCATGTCGCATCAAACCTGCACTGGATTGGATATCCAATGTGACCTTCATCGTTATGACGACGTTGATCGTCATAACGAGTTTGGACGAGATTGTGGATGTTTTCGGCACCCGAGGCATCCTCGCGGGCTTCGTGTTTGTTGCATCGGGGTTTGGAATAGGCTGGGTGCTCGGAGGCTCCGCTCCGGACACCAGACGGGTTATGGCGCTCAGTACTGCACAGCGCAACTTTGCCGCCGCACTCGTCGTTGCAAGACAGAATTTCAGCGATCCGCAAGTGGCCGTGATGGTAGTCGTAACTTCGATTGTCGGATTGCTACTTCTCCTGCCAATGGCTCGAGCTTTGGCCAATCGGTGATCCGAAGACTTTCCCCCTTCCCCTGAGAACTGGATCCGAAGCGTGTCAGTCTTGGCCAAAACACTAAGCCAAATGTTATCGCAGGGATTGTGAACGCGATCGTTGGCCGATCAGCAATAGCCATAGATTTCTGGCGCTGAAGTGGCAGGCATTGTCCCTGCTTTCATGAAGTGTTTGTCACAAGGGTCATCATCCATAACTTGCGCCGTCGTCAGGTGTAGCCGCGGCGGGCGGCAAAGCGAGCTCGTGGAGTATGGCAACAAGTTCAGCGTGCACGGGCGATGTCCGTTCACTGAATGCCTCGATAGGGCTGGCCTCAGCGAGTCGGTTGAGGCGCGTGAGCAACCGAACGCGCTGACGGCGGGCAAGCTTGGCCTCGGATGCGCGCCAACGGAAGAATAGGCGGTACAGTTCGCCGTGTCCGAAGAGATTGTTAAGTTCGTGTATCGTGACGTAGACAAGGAATAGCACCATCAACCATATCTGAATTGATAAAAAACGCGTCAGCGAAAAGTGATTGACCAAGTGGTCCCCGAAATCGACGATTGTGCCGCCTGCAGCGACGAAACGGAGGAGCTCCTCGGCCAGCCGCGCGATCAATATGCACACCCAGTATATCCCGCTCTTGAACAACACGGGCTGAACCATCGGCGCGCCGTCGAAGCGGCGCATATAAGGCAGATTGTCGGTTATCAAAACGGCTTTTCCGATCAGCAGCGCCGCCACTAGCGCGGTGAGGAAACCACTGAACTCGATGCCGTGCTCCTCCAGGATCAGGCGCTTGGTCCACAAGATCAAGTTGAAACCGACGAAGAAGAAGATCGTCGGCGGAAGTGCAAGCTTCACCTGAACAACCCACCAAAAGAAGGCCCGCTGCAGGAACGGAGCCGACTTGGAGTTGGCAATGGCGGGATACCACATATGCTTCTCCCAAAGCACCGAGTCATCAGACCGCCATGAGCATCGAACGACAGGAGCTCGGCGAAGAACGTAGAAGCCATTCTGCCAATTTAAAGGCATTTTGTCACCACCGGGGAAAGAGAAGTGAATGCTGGACGATGAGCTGAAAGTTAGATCGAGCGAAGCGCCGAAGACTTCCAAGATATGGCATCTCGGCGAAGAATTTCTGGTCACTGGTGGTCTACGGCGACCATCGTAGTATAGTGAGGAAGCAACGGCATGCTGCAGAGTAGACCGCAGTTCACCCCGCTGAAATGCCAAGAGCTGGGTCGTCGGCTGAGAAGGCGGGTTTTCGCCTATTCTGCGCCGATACCGTTAGTTTACGGCATCGGTGTCGGAAATGCGCATTGACCAATTATTAATTAATCCCGTGAGATAAGACGACAAGTGCGAAGGTGTGCTTACGCGCCGAGCGTTGGGTTGCTGCAGTTGATCCCCATCGAACCGCTTCTCGAGTATTTGCTCGCTGAAATTGTCGCGCTCCTCCATAGCAAAATGTTGTTTTAGCGTGCCGCATTGATGCTCGGAACAGAAAGTTACCGATCACGCAGAACATTGCGCGCCAATTTCGCCGAAGGATCATGACATGCATTTGCCGTTCGCCTCTTCGACCGGCGAAGGTTAACATTGCCTGACATGAACATCGTTTACGGGATTGTCGCGACGGCAGAAATATTTGCGACAAGCCCGCGTTTCTAGTTATGCGAGAGAATCTGCTGTCGAGATTCAGTCACCTTCGAATGATCCCCTTAAACCGTGAATGATAACATGAATGTCCAAACGCAGACGTACGCGAGAAGCGCCAGACTGTAGAGCAAAGTCGTGCGCATAATTTCGGATTCTCGACCAACCTGACCAACTGCGGCCGCAGCTATGGCGATAGATTGCGGCGAGATCAGTTTTGCCATCACCCCACCGCTGGTGTTGGCGGCGACCAACAAGGGTTGGCTGGTTCCGATTTGTGTAGCTGTAACGGATTGCAGGTGGGCAAAGAGGGTGTTGCTGTTGACAACAGACCCGGTGATGAACACGCCAAGCCAGCCGATTACGGGCGCTATCAGGGGAAAAATCCTTCCGCTTTCAGCCAACCCCAGACCGATACTGGATGACGCTCCTGAAAAATTGGCAATATACGCAACTGCCATGATGAGAGAGATCATCGTCAGCGGGCTCCATAGATCACGAACTACAGTTCTGAACTGGTTGAATGAATCCCACAGCGACAATCTCGATGAGAGCAAGGTGGTGACGATTACGGCGATCAGAATTGCGGTTCCAGGCGCGCTTATCAGAGCCACGTTCCACACAGCAGGTAGAGCGTGAACCGAAGAAGCGATAGGCGGTAGTTCTTCTACCTGCATATGCAAGAACGGGATCGGCAGTTTCAGGACCGTGGCTGCCAGTAGGCCATCACCCGCGAAGAGGCCTTTAAATTGTGGTACGCTCCACAAAAGAACGACGCCCGTCAGTACGTAGAACGGCGACCACGCCGAAATGACCTCCTGGAGCGACCAGCGCTGAGCCGATACGGGCGGGGCACCAGTCTCTCGGTAAATCTGTTTTGGTTGCCAGAATTGCATGAACAAGGCGAGCGTAGCCATCGATGCAAGAGGAGCGATAATGTCGGTCAGTTCCGGCCCAATTAAATACAATGTGAGCGCTTGAAGACCACTGAATAACAATCCGATCAGGATAAGCACTGGCCAAGTTTCTCTGACGCCGCGAAAGCCATCGAGAACGAGGATCAGCAGCAGTGGCACGAATAGCGTGGACAGTTGAACGATCGCGATCATCATCACCGACATTTCCGAAAGATCGACACCGCCCTGCTGAGCACCGACCAAGACGGGGATCCCGATTGCGCCGTATGCCCCAGACGCGGCGTTCGCGAGAAGGCAGAGCATTGCAGCTTTAATCGGTTTAAAACCCAACTCCACGAGAAGCGCCGCGCAAATGGCAATGGGCACGCCGAATCCAGCCGCACCCTCAAGAAAAGCACCGAAGCAGAATGCGATCAGAATAACCTGGATGCGTTGATCATCTGATATCGTTGCGATGCTGCCGCGAATGACGTCAAACTTGCCGCTTTTGACCGCTAGCCTATACAGCCAAACAGCCATCAGCACGATGTAGCCGATCGGCCAAAGGCCGCCGAGGATTCCGAAGATGGCCGCTCCGAGGACCTTTTCCATTGGCATGTGGAAGATAAGGAAAGCCATGCCGACGGACAGCGCCAACGTGGCGATTGCAGCAGTCAGTCCCTTGAGCTTCAGGAAAGTCAACGCGACAAGGAAGAAGAGAATTGGAAGCGCTGCGACCAAGGCCGAAAGATAGAGATTTCCCAATGGATTGTATGTTTGTTGCCACATAAGCTTGTCCTTATTCTTCCAGTTTGGGGGGAAGGAGAATTCACGTCCTGACGATGGCATTGGGACAGTTTGTTTCGTTGGCCAAGCAGTTCAGGTTTTGGAACGTGACATCGGCAATCTCGCGCATGGCTTCGATGGTGAAAAAACCCTGATGCCCCGTCACCAACACATTCGGGAAGGTCATAAGCCGTTGAAAGACGTCGTCGGCAATAATGTCAGAAGACCTGTCCTGAAAGAAAAGCGGACCCTCTTGTTCGTAAACATCGATAGCAAGAGCGCCCAAGCGGCGGGATTTGAGCGCCGCAATGACCGCACGCGTATCGATCAGTGCTCCACGCGATGTATTGATCAACATTGCTTCTGGTTTCATCAAATGCAGTTTTTCTGCGTTGATCAGGTGCCTGTTGTCTTCGAAGAGTGGGCAATGGAGAGTGACGATATCCGAGCGTGCCAAAAGCGTTTTCAAATCCACCATTTCGCCTAACGCTGCGAATTCCGGAGATACCATCGGGTCGTAGCCCAGCACTTCGCAACCAAAGCCACTCGCAATTTTTGCAACAGCACGCCCGATTTTCCCCATGCCGATAATACCGAACGTCTTCTCGTGAAGCGTCATGCCCAATAGGCCGTCGAGCATGAAGTTGCCCTCACGAACGCGGTTATAGGCACGATGCGTGTGCCGGTTGAGCGTCATGATGAGGGCGATCGTGTACTCAGCGACGGCCTCCGGCGAATAGGCAGGGACGCGCGCCACGAGGAAGCCAAGCTCGTCGGCGGCTTTGAGATCGACATTGTTGAAGCCCGCGCAACGTAAAAAAATCCCTCTCACACCGAGAATTTTCAAGGCGTCGAGAACGGGGGCGTCCAACAGGTCGTTAACGAAAATGCATATGGCATCGCAGCCCTGTGCAAAAGTTACCGTTTGCAGGGACAAGCTGGCTTGCTGATAAACCAGGTTGAAGGGTTCCGCTTGTCGTTGGTTGGCTTCGTCCAAAAAATATTTGTCGTAAGCTTGAGCACTGAACACGGCTATTTTCATAGAGATTCCTATCGTGGCTTGGTAGCGAGCTTTCGTTGGTCTGTTTGGAGGGCCTAAACCGGCGGTGTCCTCAATGCGGTAATCTCTTTTAGCATCATGAAAAGCACGACAATCTCGTCCGGAACAGAGCCACAGCGATCGTTGGTCGAGAAGTTCCCTTCGTGCCACGCTCGCAGAGCAATCAAGACTTCGTTTTTAGTTGGGTTCGCGCGACCGACCCGAGGGAGGTAGTTGAGTTGGAGCCCTTGCTGCATAGTGTGTGAATAATCAATTTTTGCTAGCATTTTTTCAGTTGTGCAATATTCTATTTACTTCAGCTATAGTTGCGGGGAACTTTATGCGTGCGACCCTGAATTGGATAGCCGAAAACAATCACCGATGAGTGGGAATGCTTGGTCGGCATCCTGTCGCAACGATCATTCAGGTGCAGGAGCCACAAGTCCAGTGGCTCTGGTCGGAGAACCTTACGAAGCTCGGTGATTTCCAGCGTTCGCATAGTTTCACTGATGCGCAAAACGCGGCGGAAGGTAACGTCCGCGCATGGCTTGAGGGCGCTGACCTACCTACCGAGTGACGCTAATGCTTCCCGCATTTGGTGGATTGGACCGACGCTCAATTTTTCCGGCTCTTTCATCTCGATTCTGCACATTAAATCGTATGGTGTGGGGCCACGAAGTGTTTTCAAACGGCTATGACCAGAAGGGCCCAAAATCGTTTTGCGGTCACCGCGATGTCTCGCCGGGCGTTACGTCTCAGTCCTTGCGGCACCTTAACCTTCCGGTCTGGCCACTGCGACTGGATCTGCGCAGCGCGCAAACGCCGTTTCCACTACTAGATCACCAGGAAATCCGTGTTCGTGAGTGTCAGGTTGGTGCGCAAAGTGGCGAAGTGCACACCACCACCAGCGACGCTGCCATTGGCATCATAGTAGAGTTCGCCAGTGTCCTTTTCGTAGATGATGCGATCGCTGCTGTTGGCGGCAGCCCGGTCGAGTTGGAGGCGAAAGCACCGGAGGTGAGCGTCCCCGGAACCGTCAAAGCCTTGAAGATGGCGTTCTCAAGGCGGATGGCGTCGGCGGCGACATTGAAATCACTGATCTTGTCGACATTCGTGGTTGCGCTCAGCGCCGATCTGAAGTCAAACCGGTCCCCGCCGTCGCCGCCAGTCAGCGTATCGTTGCCGCCATAGCCTATGAGGATGTCGTTGCCATTGCCTCCGCCAATCGCGTTGGCACTATTGTTTCCGTAGAGGAGATACCACCGGCATCGATGACCGTGTCTGAGCCGTCTTCGAGCACATAGACATCGTTGCCCAGTAGTTACGATGACTAGCATAATTGGCTTGTTGGCGGCTGATGGAATTGGATTTTATCTCGGGGGATTTTTTGCCGCTGCCCTTTGTGTTCCAGTTGGCACATGGGTAGGAATTTTCGTGGGTTCCGCTCTTTTCAACTTTTGACATTCTCCTTTGTGAAGCGTGTGCCAAAGCAGTCGCTTGAGTGAACTGATAGGCCGCGAGCTAAATGATGCAAGAAACCTGCCATTCTTTTGAAACGTAGCGGCGGCCTACGGTGTGATGCGCTGGACGCGGTCGAACGCTAGTTCGCTTCCGGGGCACCGAGTATCTGACTGGGGCTCTGCTCGCTCGCATCACGTACCACGTCAACATTCGAGAGATGAACGTCGGCAGCTACCGTCTCGCGCAAAATCGCGCCCGAACGCCTCGCTGAAATTCATTCAAAAAATCGCAGCGGACGTTTCATTGTGCGCCACAAGTGGCCTGGTTTTACTCAGTCGTTGACAGGCCCAAGTGCCCCATTACCGGCGGTTGGTAGCCGGTAACTCTCTATAACCGTGCCCCGAGTCACAAATACAGATTCGAGACTGAGTTTTGCCCCGCCGCGCGGTTTCGTGGGCGTGGGCGCCATCTCCCGTCAATATTCGGCGTGCTTGGCGGAAGCCTGCCGCTCAGTCATATCCCCAAATCTTGAGGGTGGCCGTTTTTGCATCATTGAGGATCTTGTACTGGACGGAAACCCCGGTGAGACGCCCTTTACGCCCCGGAGCATTCTTCGCAGCCGTTTGTCCTCCCGATTTCAGGACTCCGAAATCGGAGACGGTATCGTCTCGGCGATTGTCCCAGTGGAGCACGACTTTCTCGATCTCCACATCAGCGCCCTCGGCAGAAAGCTTCACCGATTTGACATCCTTTTCCCAGCGATTCCCTTCACTGTTGATATTGACGCTTGGATCTGCGGACTTGATCGTCTGCTCGCCGAGCATGAACCATTGATCAGCTCCGGAGCTTTCTGCCGGGGTCAAGATTGCTACGGACGCCACCACGAAAGGAGCCATTAAAGTGAGAATTCTTATCTTCATTTCTTTTTCCCTTCTGATTGCCGGTTTACGAATAAACGATGTCCGCCCTCAGGGCAGAGGTACGGCCAAAGGTTCCACTGTCATCTTGCTCACAAATCTTACGATATGCTCCAAGAACGATTGCCTCGTTCATGCCAAGAGCATGGCTAAGGTATCTAGCGCTGTCTTACGGCGATGTTGCGCTTGTTTCTTTCTCCTTGCAAGAGCCGCGCCCGTCTGGGCGGCCAAGGTGGGAGACGGTGTTCCGGTAATTCGCGGACAGCGATGGAGTTCCTCCGAAATCCGATTGTGGAACGATAGTTTCATAGAAATGCCGATATCGACGCGTAAGCCGCGCTTTGGGAACTGCGCATAGACGCTTTGCAGCGTAAGCGTTGGCAACAGACCTGGGTGACCGGTTCGGTTTGTTGAATGTTTGGCATCGGGACGCGGGCTTGAGCTCTCATCGCTCGGCCAAGATCTGTGCACAGCGGGCCTTGTTCGTGCCGGGGACCGTAGTCGGCGATCGAACATCGCCCGAGACCTTGCCGTCAGATGCCGTCCACTTCACCGATGGTCGGATTGAGATCGAGATTACCCGAAGCGGCCCAAACTGTTTCTACGGCCGCAGACACTCACACCCCAGCAGCGCGCGTCTTTGGCTTGCTGGAAGACGGCCTTCTCAACACATCGGTGTTTGTAGGCGATAGGAATATGATGCATGAACTATTCGTAGGCTTTCCCTGAGGTGCGTCGTCAGACGAGCAATCGAACAAAGGCCCAGGCTAGAATATGGAGACCTCCCGTGCCGACGAGCCATGACCTGAAAGGTCTGATGAAGTTCCTCGCGCGGGAAGAATGGCGCGAATGCTTCGACGAGGTGTTCTACGACCATTTCGGGCCGGTCCTGGATGCTGGCGACATTGACTTCGACGACATTGCCGAGACCCTCGGCGAGGTTTGGGCCATGACGCTCTGGGGTTGCGCCTTCGAGGATTTCCTGACCCAGGACTTCGAGGTCGAGGGCGGCAACATCGTCGACGAATATCTCAAACGTCGCGGCTGGAAGGAAAATGCCCACGCAAAAACATATATGAAGGCGCTGCGCACTTCAGTCATGAGCCTTTACGAGGTCAGTGAGATCGTGCCGGGTAAATCGCTCGTTGCGCGCGACCTTGTTCGCGGGGGCGACCCGATCGCGGTCAGTGAGGAAACAGCAACCAAAACGCTTAAGCAATGGGACCGGATTGCCGCCCGTATTGTGCCGTTCCTGGGCAAAAATGTCTTCGCCGGAGGCCTTTTGCCGTTCACACCGCAGGCCACCGATGCGCTGTTCGATGGCCTGCGACAGATGTTCGGCAAAAGGAATGCGAAGAAGCTGCCGGTCATCAAAGACGAGGAGCTTCAAGCCGCGGCCTCGATGTTCACACTGTCATGGCTGTTCGATACGCTTGAGAGCGCCATGGGGCTGCCCTCGATGCAAAACGCCGATGGTGATGAACTCATATTCCACGATGTCAGGTTTCCATTCGCCTCCGGAGTTTCCCAGAAGGATATTTCCGCACGGGTGGGCGACATCCCCGGCATGGTGCAGGAGAGCGCAGAATTCTGGAATTGGCTCGAGCAAAAGCCAAAGTATGACGCCCGCAAGCGCAGTGCCCCGTCCTTCGAGACCACGATGGAAAACGGCGCGCGGGTGCGGGGAAATGTGGAATTGAAGGGGAAATTCCTGCACCTTGCGACCAACTCGGTAGAGCGCGCGCAAGATGGAACGACCTTGATCCAACAGGCTCTCGGGGATCTCGTCCGTGCACCTCTTACCGAAATCCGCACCGTGGAGCAGATGATGGCTGAACGGCCGGCCCAAGACCAGAAGGAAGCCACATCCGAAATCCCGCCCGAAATTGCCGAGCAGGTCGTTCACCCATTCATGGACCGGCAATATCGTGAAACTCTTGATCAGCCAGTCGGAATGCTCGGCAACAAGACCCCCGCCGAAGATCGGTCGAGATGATTGTCGAGAATGGAGCGCACCGAGCCATAGCTTCGAGCGCCGATTTCCAAAGCCCGGCCACAGGCCGCATTGACCCTTTCGCGCTCAAAAGCCTTGACGAGGCGGATGATGCCCAGGCAAGCCCGGTAACCTTGCTCGGGATGCGGCCGATCGGCTAAAATCCGCTCACAAAGCAATGCGACGTCCAATCCGATTGCCGACGCCTCGCGGCTGATGCGCTCGATCGTCCAGTCGGCAAAGCGACGATGGGATGATGGCATATGCTCCGGCGTCGTGGTGTGCTTGCCATTGCCGCTCGAGCGCCGGTGGGCCGCGATCCGCTGACCTTTATGGAAGACCTCGATGGTGTTGGCCGTAATGTGCGCCTCGACCTGCTCACGGGCAAACCGATAAGGCACGGAGTAGTAATGCTTGTCGATATCGACATGATAATCGAGGCCAGCCCGGCGGATTTTCCATTCCGCAAAGACATATCGTTCGACCGGAAGCGGACACAGGGCCGGATAATCAAGCTCTTCGAACAACTGCCGTCTTGTACGCCCAACGCGGCGTAGCACACGACGATCGTTAAGATCATTGAGCAAGTCTGCGATCGCCGCGTTTACATCGGCAAGGCTGTAGAACACACGATGACGCAGGCGCCCGAGAAGCCAGCGCTCGACGATGCGAACCGCAGCCTCGACTTTCGCCTTGTCAGGCGGACGACGCGGCCGTGTCGGCAAAACGGCACTGCCGTAGTGAGCCGCCATTCCGGCGTAGGTGCGATTGACCTGCGGATCAAAAAGGCAGGCTTTGATCACTGCGACCTTGGCATTATCAGGGACAAGCAATGCGGGACCCCCGCCAAAGGCCTCCAGCGCCAGCAGATGGCATTCGATCCAATCTGGAAGCGTTTCGCTCCAGCGGGCATGAGCGAAGGAAAGGCTCGATGCCCCGAGCACGGCTACGACCAGATGCCCCTGCCGCGTCTTTCCCGTTACTCTGTCGATGACAACCGTCACCGTGTCGCCGGCATAATCGACAAACAGCTTTTCGCCGGCCACATGGTCCTGGCGCATCGTCACCGGCAACTTCAATGCCCAACCGCGATACAAATCACAGTAACGACTGTAGCGATATCCGTCAGGGTGGAGGCCGATATACTCGTCCCACAAAATCTGAAGCGTCACGTGCTTGCGCTTCAGCTCGCGGTGAACATGCGCCCAATCCGGCTCGGCGCTGCGACGATGACCCGTCTTCGTGCCGGAGGACTTTAGTCTCTCCGCTGGCATCGCGTTCCTTCCTCTCAGCGCAACTGAAAGGTCGAACGTCTCACCAGCAGGACACCCCCACAAACACCCCAATCAGGGGCGACATCATCTCGGAATCAGGGGGCGACATGCCTCGGAATTTGCAGATTGTTGAGCCGGACGACTTTTCCAAGGCTAAACACAGCTGTGGCCGCGCGCTTCATCGTCAATGATTGTGGCGTGGCAACTTTTCCGCAAGCTTGCTGAATTCCGGGGCGCCTTCAATGACGGCGCCATCGGACAATTGCGTCACGGTGCGACGATACAGCATCTGCCAGGGCGTGGCATCGGCCGGAACGGCGGGACTGCCGTCTGCCTTACGCCGCCCGATCTCTTCCGGCTCAACCAGCATGTTGCAACGTGAGCGCGACGAATAACCCACCTTCCATTGATGTGCAAACTCAGGGCAGAACCAGCCGGGTTTGATCGTGATCGGCGGATGATGTCGGCGCTGCGCACATAGGCAAGGCCGCCGCCGGCGACACTTTCCGAGGAGGCGTTCTCTTCCTGTCGCCTCGAGCGTCGACGACAACGATGTCGCCCGGGGCTTAAATGGACGCGGGCATCTGCGTTCTTGGATGCCCGTGCGCCATCAACCTGTGTTCATTTCCCGCAGCTTTGTAATGAACTGTTGCGGCCGTAGCCAGATGCCGGGCGTCTTGTAGCCCATATGCCGTGCGATATCCGCAACAAAGGCGTTGCAATTATAAACCGATGCCTCCCAGAGATGGGATTTTGCCTGCAGTTTGCGTATATACGCAACTGTGTCTCTATATTCATCATCAGTCAGCATCACGCGCCAGCTTGCCGACCTGTACTGTTCTTCAAGGTCACCGTCTGTTGCTCCAGTCGAAGCCTGAACGGGTATGAAGTGGCCGACGACATAGGACGCGGCATCAGGAGAAGCTGGGGCAAGTCCTGCGACTTCGGGATTGATCATGTTTCCGTTCTTATCCGTCCGGCCGAAAACGACATAGGTGTGGCCGTAGGTTAGCGCATAGCGGGAGCGGAACTCGATGAAATACCGATTTGATTTGTTTTCGGCCGCATTGGTTGGAGCGAGGCCCCTGCCGTTGGACGTATAATGCGGTAACGGTCTTTGATCTTCTGTCTGGCACGATGATAGAACAACCGCCATCACAATAACTAGCGGCACACCGCCTCTTCCAAGCGCCATTAGTAAGCTCCAGATGCAGGCCCTGACGAACACGAGCCCGAAGTCAGCATTAAGTCCACGCGTGCGCTGTGAGTTGCGAAGAAGCACAAGCCTGGCGGTTTATGGTGTACGAAGAGGAAGGGTCAACGTGACCCTTCCTCAAGTATCAAACGCGGTATGCTACTTGTAGACTGCTTCCGCCGGCGGTGGGGCCTTCCCCTTGCCTTTGCCAATCGTCCCACAAGCGCTCAGATTGGCCACGGCAACCATCGCAACGATCACGAATAGAATTCTGCTTATCATGAAGTCCTCTTCTCATAATGGGATAGCTTTCGAAGGCTACACCTTAAAGTTTAGCGACAATCAGCACCCTGAATAGGGCAGATATGCATGAACCATGCAACGAATCTACACTAGCAGATGCATATCAAAATACTCAATCTGGCGATTCAAATGGTAAACAGCGTCAGATAACCACCACGCGTGTACCAACACGAGCTCGAGAGTAGAGGTCGAGAATGTTCGCATTCGTCAAGCGAATACAGCCATTCGAAACTGCGTGGCCTATCGACCACGGAGCGTTCGTTCCGTGCAAGCGGAACAAGGTATCCTGTCCGCCCTGGTAGAGATAAAGCGCCGCTGCACCGAGAGGGTTGAGTGGCCCTCCCGGTACTCCATCGGCATATTTCGCCAGCCGGGGTTTCCGCTGTATCATATCCTCGGTGGGCTTCCACGAAGGCCACTCCGCCTTGCGGCCGATGGTGGCCTCACCCTTGAAACTCAGTCCTTCCTCTCCGACGGCAACGCCGTAGCGAGTGGCTTGTCCACCCGCCTCTACGAAGTAGAGGTAACGGCTCGCCGTATCGACGACGATAGTTCCAGGCGGTTCCCTGCCGCTATACGCAACCTCCCGTCGTCAATAGCGGGGATGGATGTCCGGATCCATCGAAAATGCGTACCCGGTTTTCACTCGCAGGCGTTCAGATAAAACTCTCTGTAATGAAGAACACCGGAAAAGGTGGTGGTATGACTTTACCACGGGGAAACGAGCAGGGGCAGTACATCGCCAAATTTCCCTCAACGGCATTTCCTAATGTTTCAGAGAACGAATACGCCAACCTTGCCCTAGCAGCGGCGGTTGGCATTGAAGTACCCGAAAAAGAGCTTGTCGAGAAATCCGACTTCGAGGGCATTCCCGATGAATTCGACACTCTGTACGACGGAAAGGTTCTGCTCATTAAACGTTTCGACCGTGGCGCAAGCGGCCAACGCGTCCATATAGAGGACTTTGCTCAGGTCTTTGGCATTAATCCTTCACGTAAATACGAAGGCGCCGCATACCATGACATTGCCTCCGCTTTGGGGGCTGCCGTGTCGTCCAAGGCGGCCCTGGAATTCGTGCGCCGTCTCGCACTATCGGCGATCACCGGCAACGGTGACATGCATCTGAAAACTGGTCGTTGATCTATCGCGGCGATGGTTACAAGCCCGAGCTCGCGCCGATCTACGATGTGTTGTCAACTGTGCCATATATTCCTACTGACGCGATGGCGCTTTCGCTGGGAGGCGAATGATCCTTCAAAGCGCTCAACGCGCAGCGCTGGAAGATCTTTGCCAATCGAGCAAGACTGCCGGAGCCTGCGGTGCTCAAGGCAGTTATCGAAACCGTTGAACGGGTCAACGCCTACTGGTGGAGCCTCCAGGAACGCGAGGTAGTGCCGGAAAATGTGCTCCGACGGATCGATGCCCATGTGAAGTTGATGACGCCAATACTTAGGACTTGCGCCGATCGGTGAGAACTCCGGCTCAGGATGAGAGAGACGGTGTCGTCCAGAGTTGTCCTACGCGGCCTCCCAAACCCGGTTTAGAATCTTGGCCGCGAGTGCTGCCCCGCTATCGGAGAACGACAAGGTACTGGGCATACAACAAATCGCCCCAAAATAAACTTCCAAGGAACTTGACCACTTAACCACGATTGTCACGCGGATTGTATTGGAACATTTGAAGGCAGAATCCAGCCACAGGCACGAGGCAGACGACACGAGTGAATAGCATTTCCCCCCTGTTAAAGGAAAAATCGCGGGCTGTCTTGTAGCCTGAGGCGCAAGCCCGCGGACCCTGTACTTTAGAGGGAGTTGACAGACCGAGAGATCAGCGGAGACTGGCCAGAGCTTGGTGGCTGGTTCTGCCCTTCAGGTTTCTTCTATTGAGTGGCCCGACTGGTACCAAGGTACTCGACCGGAATTTCACTGTCAGAAGTTGGTGGGTGCCAGTCAATCCCCTGACTTTCGCACGGTGGACGCCGGGCTACGGAATTTTACCTCTATGAACGTCGAGGCAAACACCTGATTTCGGCGCTGCAACATGGGTCGTCAACAACGCAACACCAGTGCGGAGTTTATGCAGATGGCTGCTTACTACGGCAACGACGGTGATAATTTTGTTACCGCATTCGACGGTTACCGATATTTCTATACCGGACCCGGTCAGGACGACATTTATCTCAATGTGACTGCCGCGTTTGGCTATGTCGAAGCCGGCCCCGATGACGATACTGTTTGGGCCATAAACGGAGCATACGGCGATCTCTACGGTGGTAGCGGCAACGACCGGTTTATACTGGGAGCCGGAGGAAACAACGTCGAGGGAGGCTTTGGAAATGACTATATCGCTGCTGCGGGCGGCGGGAACTTTTTAGACGGTGGACAAGGTATCGACGCAATCGTCGGCGGCCCAGGTGACGACGTAATTTTCGGCGGTGTAGGTAACGATTCTGTCGCTATTCAAATTACAGCCGGTTCTGATTGGGGCATCTGGCGAACAACAGTGAGCGCTGGTCTATATGGCGGTTTGGGCTCGGACTACATCGATGGCGGCCAGGGCAATGACAGCCTATTTGCCAACGATGCGGCGATGACCTCCGACCCGGGCATCGACGAGATGCGTGGCGGCTCGGGCAATGATGAGTACTTCATCGCCAACAGCAGGGACAAGATTTTTGAGTCGGTGGGTGATGGCACCGACACAGTGTGGACGAACCGCAGCTACGCCCTCCCCATGGGTCAGGAGATCGAGTTCCTGTTCATCAAACCTGCCAATACCGCCGTTGTTGGCATCAATTTGACGGGCAACGCGTTCGCAAACACAATCCAGGGGAACATTGCGGCGAACATCATCAATGGCGGGGGCGGGGCCGACAAAATGTTTGGTGGCTCGGGGAACGATACCTATGTCGTGGACAACGTCGGCGACGTTGTAAACGACGGCGGCAACGATCCGGTCGATCTCGTAAAGTCTTCGATCTCGTTCAGCCTTGTTGCTTCGGCGCATGTGGTGGGAAAAGTCGAGAATCTGACGCTGATGGGTGCAGTCGCCATCAACGCAACCGGCAATGCGTCAAGCAACGTGATCACTGGCAATACCGGCGCCAACATTCTGAATGGCGCGGCCGGCAACGACACGATCAATGGCGGCGGCGGCAACGACTACATTTATGGGGGAGCCGGCAATGACAAGCTGACTGGTGGCGCGGGTAATGACAACTTCGTCTTCAATACGGCAATCAGCGCCGCAACAAATGTCGACACCATCCTGGATTTCAACGTGATTCAAGACACAATCCGGCTCGACAACGCCGTGATGCCCGGACTTGGCAGTTCGATGGTTTCCGGTGAGTTCTGGAAAAGCACGTCAGGCGCCGCCCACGATACCAGCGACCACATTATTTACGAGACCGACACCGGAAAGCTCTTCTATGACAGTAACGGCAGTGCCTCCGGCGGTTCCACACATATTGCCACGCTCAGTGCAAACCTCGCGCTTACCTACGCGGACTTGCTGGTAATCTAATCCGTTGACTGCGGCGGAAATGCTTCTCCATGTTCCACTGGCAGTATCCGTGCACATTGAAATTCCGCCTGAAGGGACCGGATATCCACGGCGAGGGAACCTACACAACGAAGAAGTCGTTGGCAGTGACCGGACCGCCGGCTGTAGTGATGTCGAACTGGAGGGTGTCGAAGGTGCCGTCGCCGTCAAAGTCGATTTGGGCCGTGATCAGTGCATGGTTCGTACCGTTGAAACCGCTAAACTGCGCGCTCCCTGTGGGAGAGGTGTCGACTTGAACTTCGTCAACGCCTGCATCAAAGTTGTGAATTTGGTCGATACTTCCCAGGTCCGCTTGGGTGAACACGAAGATATCACGATCCTTATCCGTACCACCGTCGAGATTGTCTGCGCCGGCACCACCGGCCAGCGTGTCCGCGCCGATACCGCCATCGACAGTGTCGTTGCCGGCCCCCCCTGAGATATTGTCCAGACCGTCTCCACCGAAAATGCGGTCAACTCCATCGCCACCCTCGATGATGTCGTTGCCGTCATCGCCGTGGAGCACGTCGTCACCGAATCCACCGCGGATTTCGTCGTTACCAGCGTCGCCATGGATCAGGTCGTCACCGCCGCCTGTCGTGGGCGAGAAACCCCCGTCGATAATGTCGTCTCCGTCACCACCGTTGAGGATATCGTTCTGGGAGCCGCCGTCGATGTTGTCGTTCCCTTCGGCGCCGTTGACGGTATCAATGCCGTCACCGCCGGCGAGGAGGTCGTTTCCGAGACCGCCATGGATGAGATCGTCGCCGGCGTCGCCGCGGAGATTGTCGTCACCACCACCGCCGTAGAGTTGATCTTTCCCTGCCCCACCTTCGATGATGTCCGCACCGTCTGTGGCGGAGACGATGTCGGAGCCGCCGTAGAGGATGTCGTCACCCGCGCCGCCGGTGAGGGTATCTTGGCCATCGCCGCCGAAGATAGTGTCGTTGCCGCCGTCGCCGTTAAGGCGGTCATTGCCAGCGTTGCCTTCGAGGTGGTCGATACCGTCCCCTCCCGCGACGATGTCGTCGCCCGCGCCGCCGAACAGGAAATCGTCGCTGCCTGTTTCGCCGCCGTCACCCGCAATGGTGTCGTTTCCGTCGCCGCCGCCGATATTGTCATTTCCGCCACGACCCGTCAGGACGTCGTCACCGGAGCCGCCATTGATGCCGTCGTCGCCGTCTTGGCCGTCGATGGTATCGTTACCGGCGCCGCCCTCGATGGCATCGTTTCCGAGACCGCCGAAGATTTGGTCGTTGCCGGCATCTCCGTATATCTGGTCGCCATCGTTGCCGCCGTCGATCGCGTCATCGCCGTTGCCGCCGACGATCAAATCGACCCCGGCCGCCCCGTACAAGAAGTCGTTTCCGTCCTGCCCCACGAAGTGATCATCGGCGGCTGAGCCAACTATTCTGTCAGAAAAGTTCGACCCGGAATAAACACTGGAAGCCGGCGGCGTGAAGTTCTGGATCGCGGTGCCGCCTGTGAAGTAGCTGACTTCTTCCGCTTTCGTGACATCGACTCGCGCTGGCGCGTCATCCGTCTCGAATTCAAACCAGCCTGACCCCAGATTGATGTCCGCGCTGGCAGGGGCCGCAGAAAAATTAGCGTTGCCGTCGGCGTCGACCCACGGGTGGGGCGGAGGAGGCGGTGGGGCGAGTATGACGTTGGCTGCATGGATGCTATTGACGATGCCCTGGGTGGTGTTCACGAAGAGAGCAACTTTGCCCGCGTCGTCGTCGAACCCGTATATGCCAGAGGCCGTTTTAACCACCACTCCACCAAGCGCGATATCGTGGGCGGTCAAGTATGCCTTGGCAACAGTGATGTTAGCGAACGTACCGTTCGCATTTAAAGCGTTCTCGACAAAACGGTAGAGACCTGTGTCGCTCAGGTCGATTTTGTCGATCGCCTGAAAATCTTGAAGCGTGTCGCTGGCGGCGAGGATTGAATCCCCGGCCTGGAACTTGAAGGTGTCCGCACCAGCCCCACCCTTGAGAAAGTCGGCGCCCGCGCCACCGTCGAGAGCATCGTCGTCGTTTCCGCCATTCAAGGTATCTTTGCCCGCACCGCCGCGCAGGATGTCGTCGCCGCCGTCGCCGTTCAAAGTGTCGTTACCGCTATCGCCGGCGATGGTGTCGTTTCCGATGCCGCCGCGGATTTCGTCGTTTCCGACGCCTCCTTCGATGATATCCGCCCCTGTGTCGCCTGTTATAGTGTCGTTCCCGGCACCGCCATCGATATTGTCGTCCCCGTCGTCGCCTTTGATGTTGTCGTTGCCGTCGCCGCCTCGGATAACGTCGCGGCCGAGACCGCCGCGGAGCGTGTCGGAACCGATGCCGCCGAGGAGAGCGTCGTCGCCATTGCCACCCTTGAGGAGGTCGTTCCCGCCGCTGCCGTAGAGAACGTCGTTACCAGCACCTCCGTACAGTTTGTCGTTGCCTACGCCTCCGTACAAGCTGTCGACGCCAGAGCCGCCGACGAGGGTGTCGTTTCCGGCCCCGCCCAATAATCTGTCGTCACCGTCCTCCCCGTACAACCTGTCATTGCCGGTGCCGCCTAGAAGTTTGTCGTTTCCCATGCCGCCGCGTATGAAATCATTGCCGCCGAGACCGCTGAAGTCGTCATCTCCGGGCAGCCCGCCGATCTTGTTGTTGCGTCTGTTTCCGAAGATGCTGGCCATCTATTCCTCCCTTGATTTGGCAATACGAAATGGCGCGCTGGGGGACGCGCCGCGTTAAAGAATTTGATGGGACCAACCAGCGCTCCTGCACAACTCGACGGTTACGCCACAGCAGGCGCACAATAGGCACGAGCAACGACATTGAAGCCCCTCCGCAGTATCCCCGCCTTATTCAGTAACACGGTCACCCTGAAAATGAGCTCTGTTCTAAAGGCGGAATCGTCTACCAACTACGGGCGACCGACACCTCAGCCTTGAGCTCGTTTCAAGTCTTTCGTAATTATTGAGCTACCCCGTCGTTGAACCACGCGCTGTCGACCCAAGCGGCAAAGCCAGACCTACGAACGGATCGATAATTGTCGACTTGGTATGGCGAGATAGTCGCTAGCGGTTGGAATGGAGGGAAGGCGGCGCTCATATAAGGCTCGGCGGTTACCCAACAGCGGCGAAATCGGGGATCGTTGGCCGCCATCGGCGTTGTCCATGAGCAGCAGTGGATAGCTCCCCAGATGGCCGAAAGAAAGCCGTAGCCCGAACTGCGATCGTGATAACACCCGCCCACGCGCCAACAGCGTCGTGCCTTCAAGGCCTCAGATGTGATGGCGGCTTCGACTAACATGTTCAGGCCTTTTGCCGAGACGTGTGCAGGGCGCCACCGTGACGCTCGCCACTGCTGCCAAAGGAAAACCGCCACCGAGGTTTTTTGACAGCCAGCGAGCGCGTACTCGGCGAAGAGCACACTGGACCGTTATGTTCACCAGGCCGTCGACAACCCGCTCGAGCCTGCTGGCGAAAACGTCGCCAAAGACCCTTGAATGTAGCCTCCAGGCTAATCCAGGCGGCTTGTGACTTGTGTATGACGTTTTTGTGACAAATAGAAACGCGCGCCAATCAACGAAGGCAGTGTCATCTTGGGAAAAAACACAACCAAAGTTATCAAGCGCTGCTTGAGGGAGCGACAGTGGGAAATTCCGATGTTGCGCTTCTCGACTTTGTTCAGACGCACTGCCCCAAAACGTCCAGCAATAGGTTGGTAAGCGCCGCCCTGTTGGCATTGACCGATCCTCATGTGAAGGATTCCAATATCCTGCTCACGATTTACGCCCTTGCAATCAAGGAGCGCACTAAGGAACTCGGTGGCGACACAGGACAATCGGACAAGGTTGCCGCCGAAACTGTGACAGCTCTTCTGCGGACCAAGACAAAAAAGAGGGAGATCGGTTCGGCTGAACCTTCGCTCGTAACTGGTGCGGGAGGCTAGGCCACCGACGTCCGCCAACGGCGAT